>JACCXJ010000235.1 GCA_013697045.1 Gammaproteobacteria bacterium
AGCAGGTAGGGTGTGTCACGATCACAGGGACGGAAATGGCTCATGCACGCCTCGCTCATTGGAACCCTGACCGATCCGATCCCCTCGCGCTTGAAAAGTTCCGCGCTAAGTCCGACAGGCTGCTAGATAGGCCCGACCCAACCATAGACGAGCTTTGCAAAGGAAGCCGAGGCCCGACTTGACGCCGCTGAACACGGCGAAATGGGAACCGTTTCTGAGCAAGAAGTCTTTGTTAAATACAAATGACCAAGTATGAATTCACCTTGATTTTGTCAGGACCGCTTGGACTGACCGAAGAGATTGCCGATGAACTCTTTGAAGCCGGCTGCAACGACGGCACCCCTGGCACGTGTGAGGGTGTTTTTTCCATTCATTTTCATCGCGAGGCCAGCTCCTTGGAAGAGGCTATTCGATCGGCGATTGCCAATGTCAAATCGGCAGGCTACGAGGTGAAGCGGGTCGAGATGGAAGCCGAGGCGGTGGCCCACCATGCCTAACGGAGCGCGAGCAGAGCGGCGCCGCTCGAACGAGCGGTGGACGGCGCGCAGCGCCGGACAACTTGAGGTGAGACCACTCGCGCTCCGTTGGTTGGCGCGCGCTTCGCGCCGTCACGATTGCGGCTATCAAAGCCTGCGATCCTATCCATGCGCATCTCCCCTTCTAAAGGCCGTGGCCTCGGCGCTGTGCGTCGACCAACGGCCTGAGTCCGCGTAGGTCGGAACCGTCTTTTCGGGTTCCGACGCATGGGTGACGGGTGAATATAACCACATGGCTTTGCGCGATCCATGGGCGCCATCGGGTGTTTAGACGCTGTTTTGTCGGAACCCGATGAAGCCGGTTCCGACCTACGGTGCTTGATGAGCGGCGCGTGAACCAGCGCCGTTGCCGCCTACAACAACGAGCGCTTTTCCATCGTCTGCGATATTTCCGAGGAATACACCGCCATTGCGGAGAAGCGACTTGGCATTAACAGAATCAGCCTGCCAGGTCCATTAACCGAACACATTGATGAAATCCTCGACGGCCTTCGATCGAAGAAGTTCAGAATGCCGTTCAAGAACGGCAGCTTGTTCGAGCAAGTCCACATATCTCGCGACCAGCAGCTTACCTTGGCAATTAAGTAAAAGGACGTCCAACAATCGCGTCGACCACGACAACGGAAAGCCGCGCTCCGGCGCGGCTGGTCACGCATGAGGATATCGGGACGGCCCATGCTATGGCTATGCATCCACCTCCCGGCGCTGCCACTGGAGGTGTTCGAGCGGGGGGGTGAAGACGGCGTTATCCCGGCCATGGCGGTGGGGGGGGCGGGACCCCGGGCGGAGGTTCTGGTTTGCAATCAGGCGGCACGCGGGCACGGGGTTGGGCCGGGGATGGCGGCCGGGGACGCCCGGGCACGGGTGGCGCCCGGGGGGGGATTGCGGGTCTTCCAGCGCGATGAGCGCGCCGAGGGACAGGCGCTCTTGGGGATCGCCGCCTGGGCCATGCAGTTCACCCCCGAGGTCAGCCTGGCCCCCCCCGATGACGTCCTCCTGGAGGTCCAGGGGAGTCTCGGGCTCTTCGGGGGCGCGGAGGCGCTCGCGCGGCGGGTCCGGGAGGGGATGGGTAAGTTGGGTTTCCGCCCGGTCCTGGGCCTCGGCCCCACACCGCTCCTGGCCACCTTCCTCGCCCGCGACGGTGGGCCGGCGCCGGCCACCACCAAGACCCCGGCCGCTGCCCTGGGTCTCCTGCCCCTCGAGGTCCTCGGGCTTTCCGGGCGCGAGCTCGGGCTCCTCGAGGGCCTGGGGATCGCGACTGTGGGAGGGCTCTTGCGGCTCCCGCGTGCCGGGCTCGCCCGCAGGCTCGGCCCGGCGCTCGTCTCGCTCCTGGATCGGGCGCTCGGCCGGGCACCGGATCCCCGGCCCCGGTTCGAGCCGCCCGCCCGCTTCGAGACCCGCCTCGATCTTCCCGAGGAGGTCCATACGCTCGAGGCCTTGCTGTTCGTGGCGCGGCGGATGCTGTTCGAGCTTCACGGGTTTCTGGCGGCGCGGCGCGCAGGGGTGCGGCGTTTGACGTGGCGGCTTGCGCACGGGCGCGGCCAAGACACCCCGATCCACTCCACCGCCATCCACCCTACGGTAATCGAGATGGGTCTCTTGGCCCCGAGCCGCGATCCGGAGCATCTGCTCGCGCTGTTCCAGGAACGCCTGAATGGCCTGTCGCTGCGCGCCCCGGTGCGGGGGCTGGTCATAAGGACGGAGGCCATCGCCCCCCTCGCCGAGATCCCCTTGGGGCTATGGCCCCTCGATCAAGGACCGCGGGGACCGGAGGAGGGTCCTGTGCGACTCATCGAGCGCCTGCGCGCCGCCTTGGGGAGTCCGCCGTGGCGGGTCTGTGCGCGGTCGCCGACCATCGCCCCGAGCGGGCCTGGCATCCTTGCCCGCCGGCAGAGCGCGTCACCGCTCCCCCCGTGGGTGGCTCGGCCAGGGATCCGAACAGGGTTTTGCCGCTGTGGTTGCTAAAGGAGCCCCGGCCGCTCTCGCACCAGGATGGACGGCCTTATCTGGGCGGACCGCTCGAGGCGGAATCGGGGCCCGAGCGCATTGAGTCCGGCTGGTGGGACGGCCAGGATATCGCGCGGGACTATTTCGTCGCCCGTGACCCCCATGGGACGCGTTTTTGGATCTATCGCGACCTCGGGGATGCCTCCGCTTGGTATCTGCACGGGGTCTTCGACTGAACGTTTGTCAAAAATCCGCCGCGCTCGCGACGATCTTTTCACCAGCGCCGATCCCGGCCTGTTTATCTTCTTCCGTTTTGCACCAAGGCCGGGATGGCCGAGGCCGGCACCGCCGGGCTCACGAGATTCCCCTGGATGAGCCGGCAGCCGCGCTCGCGCAGGAACTCGAGCTGCGCCGGCTCTTCCACTCCCTCCGCGGTCACGGTAAGCCCCATGCTCTTTGCGATGGCCAGGATCGCCGAGCAGATCGCCGCATCCCCGGCCTCGGTCGTGACACCAGCCACGAAGCTGCGGTCGATCTTGAGCTTGTCGATCGGGAAGCGCCGCAGGTAGCCGAGCGAGGAATACCCGGTCTCGAAGCCATCCATCGCGATCGCGACTCCCAGCTCTTTGAGGGCGGGCAGTTGCCTCACGACCGAGTGCTCGACGCGCATGAGGGCCGCCTGCGTCACCTCGATCTCGAGCGCCGTGGGGGCGAGGTGGGCCTCCCTCAGGGCCTCCTCGACCAGCTCGGGCAGCTCCTGGCGCATGAACTGGACGCCGGAGACGTTCACGGCCACGGCCAACCCCGCGAGGCCCGCGTCCCGCCAGGCCGCGGCCTGGCGACACGCGGTCGTGAGGACCCATTGGCCGATCGGCACGATCAGCCCGGTCTCCTCGGCCACCGTGATGAACTGGCCGGGCAGCACCAGGCCGTCTTCCGGATGCCGCCACCGGATCAGGGCCTCGACCGTCACGATGCGGCCCGAAGCGAGGTCCAGCTCGGGCTGGAAGTACACCTCGAACTCTTCGCGCTCCAAGGCCCTGCGCAGGGCGGTCTCCAGGCTCAGGCGCCGCACCGCGGCCACGTTCATGTCCTCGCGGTAGTACTGGTAGGTGTTCTTGCCCTTGGCCTTGGCGTGGTACATGGCCATGTCGGCGTTCTTGATCAGGGTCTCGGCCTGTACGCCGTCGCTGGGATACAGGGTGATCCCGATGCTCGCGCCGATGTGCAGCTCCTGGTCGCCATACCAGAAGGGGGGGACGGTGGCGGCGATGACCCGTTCGGCCACCGTGGCGGCCCGGAAGGCATCCTCGATATCCGGCAGGAGGATGGTGAACTCGTCCCCGCCGAGCCTGGCGATGCTGTCCCCTTCCTCGGAGGCCGGATCGGGTCTGCCCACGTAATCATCGGCGCGCAGGCAGTGGAGCAGTCGTTGGGAGAATTCGATCAAGACTTGATCGCCGGCGGCATGCCCGAGCGTGTCGTTGATGTGCTTGAAGTCGTCGAGGTCCACGAACAGCAAGGCCAGTGTCCGCCCGCCGCGCTTGGCATGGGCCAGCGCGCGTTTCAGGTATTCTCCGAACATCAGCCGGTTGGGTAGCTTGGTGAGGCTGTCGTGGTAGGCGAGATAGTGGGACTGCTCGCTCGACTGCCTGAGGTGATGGCCCATGGTGCGTAGCGACTGGGCGAGATCGCCGAGCTCGTCGCGCGACTGGACGTCGAGCGGCACCAGCGCGTTGCCTCGGCCGAGCTCGCCCGCGGCCTGCTGCAAGGCCCGCAGGCGCCGGGTCAGGAGCGTCCGCAACAGCAAAAACGTCACCGCCGCAACGGCCACTCCGCCCGAAAGTGCCACGGCGAGCAGGGCGAGCGCCGCGTCTCCGTCCAGCGGGGACGCCTCCCGCCAGGCCAGCGTGCCCACCAGGACCGCAGGCACAAGGCTCAACGGGGCCAGTATCAGCGGGAGTTTTGCCTCGAGTTTCACGTAGGTTCGACCTCTTCCGTGGTCCTGGACGATCCATGACCCTTGGCCATCTCCCAACCGCAGCAGGCCGTCCTGCGGCCCTGCAAGACCAAGACCGTCGCCCTTGTAACACAAGTCAGCCGGTCGGTCGTTGACCCGCGTCACACTTTGCGCGAGCGCCCTTGCGGGGACACGGCTTGGGATCAACGCGGGATGAGCAGCACGATACCGGGCGTGATCTGCCCCGGCCGGCTCAAGAGCACCTCGTTGGCCCGGAAGATGGCCTGCCAGCGGCTGGGATCACGATAGAAGAACCTCGAGATGCGCTCCAGGCTGTCACCCTCCTGCACCGTATACACGCCGCGCGCCCCGGTGAGGAGCGCCAACTCGATCTGGCCTCGTTGCAGGGCGCTCTGCGTCGATTTCAAGGCCGCCTTGCGGGTCGGGTCGTGCGGGCGCGTGGCGCGCAGGGTGCGGTAGGCCTTGTGCAACTCGGTGATCCGGGCGCGGGCGGCCGCGATGGCTTCGGGGTCGGGCCGGTGCGAGGCCAGGCGTTCCTCCAACTCCGTAACCCGTGCTTGCAGCCGGCCCGCACGGGCCTCGCTGTCCGCGTATTTCGCCAGCAGTGCCGCATGCTCGCCACGCCCTGTCTCCACGTCCCGGGTGAGCCGGCGCAGGCGCGTGTCGGCCGCCAGGGACTCACGCGTCAGTCGGCTGTTTTCGGTGGCGAGTATGGCGTTCTGCAGGCGCAACGCCGACAGCCTGCGCGTGAGATTGCCGAGCTCGGCTTCGAGCCGGGAGGCGATCGAGGCGCGCGCCGCGCAGCGGGCCTGCACCCGGGCGATCTCGCGTTCCAGTGCGGCGGCGCGTTCCGGGAGTGGGGCGGGCGCCGCCGGCTCGGCCGACGCCATGCGGCCGAAAGTCCCATCGTAGAGCATCAAGAGTCCGCAAAAGAGGAGGAACGAGGACTGCATGCGCCCATTGTAGCGGCGGACCGAGCGGCGTGGACCGGGCCCGGCGATCGCGGGGACACCTACAAGTGTTGTACGCTAGGCGCACGTGGTATCGATATCGAAGAGCCGCATGATCCTTGTGACTGGAGGGGCCGGTTTCATCGGGTCCAATTTCGTTCTCGACTGGCTGGCGGAGATCGGCGAACCCCTCGTCAACCTCGACCGGCTCACCTACGCCGGCAACCTGCAAAACCTCGCGAGCGTCCGGGACGATCCGCGTCACGTCTTCGTTCGGGGTGACATCGGCGATTTCGACCTGGTCTCGCGTCTGTGCGCCGAGCACCGGCCGCGGGCCGTGGTCAATTTTGCCGCCGAATCCCACGTCGACCGCTCGATCCATGGGCCGGCGGCCTTCATCGAGACCAACTGCGTCGGCACCTTCCAGCTGCTCGAGGCCGTGCGCGCCCACTGGATCGGGCTGTCGGGCGAGGCGCGCGACCGGTTCCGTTTCCTGCACGTCTCCACGGACGAGGTCTATGGGTCGCTCGGCCCGAACGATCCGCCCTTCACGGAGACCCACCCGTATCAACCCAATAGCCCCTATTCCGCCTCGAAGGCCGCGTCCGACCATCTGCTGCGGGCTTACCATCATACCTATGGCCTGCCGGTGCTCACCACCAACTGTTCCAATAATTACGGTCCTTATCAGTTCCCGGAAAAGTTGATCCCATTGGTGATCCATCAAGCCCTGGCCGGTAAACCGCTGCCCGTGTATGGAGACGGCCGGCAGATCCGCGACTGGCTTTATGTGCAAGACCATTGCAGCGCCATTCGCGTGGTGCTGGACCAGGGCGGGCCGGGTGAGACCTATAACATCGGTGGCTCCAACGAGAGGCCCAACATCGAGGTGGTCGAACGGCTGTGCGCCATCCTGGATGAGCAGAGGCCGCGTAGCGACGGGCGGGCCTATGCGCGCCAGATCACCTACGTGACGGATCGGCCCGGTCACGACCGGCGTTATGCCATCGATTCCCGCAAGATCCGGCAAGAGCTCGGTTGGGTCCCGGCCGAGACCTTCGACACCGGGTTTCGCAAGACCGTGGGCTGGTACCTGGAACATGGCGATTGGATCCGGGACGTCACCAGCGGGGCGTATCGGGACTGGACGGCCCGCCACTATGGCGCAGAGGTGGCATGAACCGTAAAGGTATCATCCTGGCCGGCGGCTCCGGGACGCGGCTTTTCCCGGTGACCAAGGCGGTCTCCAAACAACTCCTGCCCGTCTACGACAAACCGATGATCTATTACCCCCTCAGCACGCTCATGCTGGCGGGGATCCGCGACATCCTCATCATCAGCACCCCGCGGGACACCGAGCGCTTCGAACACCTGCTCGGTGACGGATCGGACTGGGGGCTGAACCTCCAGTACGCCGTCCAACCGAGCCCGGACGGGCTGGCGCAGGCCTTCGTCATCGGACGGTCCTTCATTGGCGGTGCTCATTCGGCCCTGGTCCTGGGCGATAATATCTTTTATGGCCACGATCTCCAGATGCAACTGGAGCGGGCCATGCTGAACGAGGTCGGTGCCACCGTATTCGCTTACCATGTGAACGACCCCGAGCGTTATGGCGTGGTGGCCTTCGACACGCACGGTCGGGCCACGTCGTTGGAAGAGAAACCCACCCGGCCCAGATCCCACTATGCCGTCACGGGGCTGTATTTTTACGACCCGGACGTGGTGGGGATCGCCGCGGGCCTCGAACCCTCGGCCCGCGGCGAGCTGGAGATCACCGATGTCAACCGCGCCTATCTGGAACGCCAGCGGCTGTCCGTGGCGATCATGGGACGCGGATTCGCGTGGCTCGACACCGGTACCCACGAATCTCTGATAGAGGCATCGAATTTCATCGAAACCATCGAGCATCGCCAGGGGCTCAAGGTCGCCTGTCCGGAGGAGATCGCCTGGCGCAAAGGCTTTATCGATACCGAGCAACTCCTGAGGCTCGCCGTACCGCTCGCCAAAAACGGTTACGGCCAGTACCTTTTGCGTCTTTCGACCGAGCGAGAGTCCTCATGAAGGTCGTGCAGACGGCGATCCCCGATGTGCTCATGATCGAACCCCGGGTGTTCGGTGATGCGCGGGGGTTTTTCCTGGAGGGCTACAACGCTCGCGACTTCAGACAGGCGACCGGGCTCTCTCTGGACTTTGTTCAGGACAACCACTCGCGCTCGCGCCGGGGTGTCCTGCGCGGTCTGCACTACCAGCTTCAGCAGGCCCAGGGCAAACTGGTGTCGGTCGTGTGCGGGGCGGTGTTCGATGTCGCGGTGGACATTCGCCGTTCCTCTCCCGGCTTCGGCCGATGGGTGGGCGTGGAGGTCTCGGAGGACAACCACCGGCAACTCTGGCTGCCGCCCGGTATTGCACACGGGTTTCTGGTGTTGAGCGAGCGCGTGGATGTCTTCTACAAGACCACCGATTACTACGCCCCCGAGCACGAGCGCGTCATCCTCTGGAACGATCCGGAGATCGATATCGAATGGCCGCTCGCCGATGAGCCGCTGTTGTCGCCCAAGGACCAGGCCGGCCTGCCTCTCAAGCAAGCGGAGTGCTTTCCATGAGGCTCTTGGTGACCGGCGCGACAGGTCAAGTGGGTTTCGAGCTGGCCCGCGGCCTCATGCCGCTCGGTGAGGTGGTCGCGGTCGACAGGGGGCGCTGCGATCTATCCCATCCTCACGCAATACCGGCGCTCATCGATAGTATCCAACCCGACGTGATCGTCAACGCGGCCGCCTACACCGCGGTGGACAGGGCCGAGCAGGAAGAATCGCTCGCGACCACGATCAATGGGACCGCCGTCGGCGTCTTGGCCGAAGAGGCCCGCAGGCGTGGGGCCTTGCTCATCCATTACTCGACCGACTACGTTTTCGACGGCGCGAAACCAGGTCCCTACACGGAACGGGACATCGCCAGCCCGCTGAACGCGTACGGTCGCAGCAAGCTCTGCGGGGAGCTCGCGATCCAGCAGGTGGTTTGCGACCATTTGATCCTGCGTACCAGCTGGGTATATGCCGCGCGTGGCCAGAACTTCGTCCAGACCGTATTGCGGCTCTCGGCAGAGCGGCAGGAGTTACGCATCGTCGCGGATCAGATCGGCGCCCCGACGCCGGCGCGCCTGGTCGCCGACGCCACGGCGCTGATCCTGGGAAGGCTCTCGACGCGCGAGGCGTGCCGCTCGGCGAGCGGTACTTACCATCTGACCACAGGCGGCGAGACCTCATGGCACGGCTTTGCCACCGCCATCGTCGCCGCCGCCCGGGAAGTGCCGCGCGGACCGTCAATGTTGGTCAAGAGGATACTGCCGATCGCCACCAGCGACTATCCGCTGCCGGCCCGCCGCCCCCTGAATTCCCGCCTCGACTGCACGAAGTTGGCCCAGACCTTCGACCTCTATCTGCCGGATTGGCGTACCGCACTGACCTCGACCCTCGATGGGATCTTCGAGTACAGGTCGTGAGGGGCATCGAGGCCGGCCTAAAGGCCCGATACGGCGCCGGATCGAGGAACAAAACCGAGGGACCCGTCGGCGCGATCTTGCGCGTAGTGCTCATGCGATCCCGGACCAGGTCCGGCCGAGCCAAGGAAAAGGATGGCCGAACGCAGGGTGACCGCACGCAGCCCGGCGGCGGCGATGGCGTCCAGCAAGCGTGGCAACACGATGAGGATGACCGCATCGCCGCCGGTGGTGCGGGCCGCATTGCCGTCATGGAGCAACAGGATGTCGCCCCCGTTCAATCCCTGCAACAGCCTGGCGGACACCGATCCGGGATCGCCGTTGCGGGTGTCGAAGCCGCGGCGGGTCCAGCTCACCAGGCGCAGGTCGAGGCGACTCAAGACCGGATCGAGCAAAGGGTTGCGCAGTCCCGCGGGGGCACGGAAGAACCGGGGGCGGATCCCGGTGATCGCGGCCAAAGTTTCCTGGGCGGCCTCGATCTCGCGCGAAAAGCCGCGGAGTCCGAGCAGTGCGAAGTCGCGGCGGTGACGCAGGCTATGGTTTTCCACGGCGTGGCCGCGCGCGACGATCTCTCTGCACAGTTCGGGGTGGTGCGTCGCCCGCTCGCCGACGCAGAAGAAGGTGGCTTTCGCACCGTAGCGGTCGAGGAGGTCCAGGACGGCGGGGGTGACCGCCGGCGCCGGGCCGTCATCAATGGTGATGGCGATCTCGTTTCGCGCCGCGGCTTCGGGCGGCAAGCGCTTCAGGTTCGGTCCCAATAGACCACAGCGTGGCCACAGCCCGGCCAGGGTCAACAGCGCCTGGTCGGCAACGACGGCGCCTCCGGTCCAAGGCCAGATCTCCGGGCTGAAGGCCGTCGCCGCCATCGCGCCGGCGTGCAATAGGACGGACGCCTTGATCAGGGGAGCCGGACGCCAGCGCCGGTCATCGGGTGCAGTCCTCAGGGGCATGGCGGGGACACTGCCGGGATGCGGGCAATCCCAGGAGATCAGGAGATCAATAGCGTAGCACGCGTCCCGGGCCGTAGACCGCGCCGAGCACGACGCGTCGCCTCGCACCCGTCACCGAGGGCAGGTTGGCCGGCCGGCCTTCCAGGCGGCAGTGGGCCAGCCAGGCGAAGGCCGTGGCCTCTACACACTGGGGGTCCAGGCCATGCTGCTCGGTCGTCTGCACGCGCATGCCGGGCAGGAACCCTTCGAGCGCACGCACGAGCATCCGGTTGTAGGCCCCCCCGCCGCAAATCAAGACCTCGTGGGTAGCGGGTGCCTGGCGGTGGATCCCTTCGGCGACGGTGTCCGCCGTGAGGCGCAGAAGCGTCGCCTGGACGTCCTCGTGACGATCGATGGACACGGCGCGCGCGAGCATCCCCGCGAGCCACGCGCCATTGAAGTGATCCCGCCCGGTGCTCTTCGGGGGCCCCAGGGCGAAATAGGGGTCGGATTTGAGTGCCGTCAGCAGCGTCGGTACTGGGGTGCCGGCCGCTGCCCAAAGCCCGTCCCGGTCCAGCGGGGTCCCGAGGTGCAGGAGGGCCCATTCGTCCATCAACGCATTCCCGGGCCCGGTGTCGAAACCGCGTACGGGGGCATCGGGTTCCCCGGGCAGCACCGTGACGTTGGCGATCCCGCCGAGGTTCAGCACCACGCGGTCGACGCCATCCTGTCGGAACTGGGCTTCATGAAAGGCCGGGGTCAGGGGTGCGCCCTGGCCGCCGGCGGCGATGTCCGCCCCTCGGAAGTTCGCGACCGTGGTGATGCCGGTGCCCTCGGCGATGACATCGGGGTCCCCGATCTGAAGGGAGAAGGGGTTGGGGCCCTGGGGACTATGCCAGACGGTCTGTCCGTGGCTGCCGATCGCGACGATGCGAGATGAAGGCACCGAGGCCTTGGCCAT
>JACCXJ010000264.1 GCA_013697045.1 Gammaproteobacteria bacterium
AGATCACAGACGCGCAACTGGCCTCGCTCAATCTCAAGCCGGACAACTTTCATGGCGACTGGAACTACACGGTCCTGCCGACGTGAAGGACAACTTAGTCATGTTATTTGTGCGCGACGCCTAAGCGGCCTATTTCCTACTTACAGCAGGACTTCCCGCTGTACCGCAACCTCACCGTGCTAAATAACGTACTTATCGCATTCGAGGGTTCCAACCTGCGAAGAGACGAAGCGCTCCGACGAACCCAAGATATGCTTGACAGGCTCGGTGTCGGGGCGGGCGTTTGGCAACGTCGTCCGAAAACCTCTCGGGCGGTGAAACGCAGCGGGTTGCGCTAGCAGAAGCGCTACTAAAGCCGAGTCGCGTGCTATTGCTTGACGAGCCGATGAGCAACGTAGACAAGAGTCGGAAGGGCGAATTCGGTGCACTTGTGCGTGACCTGGCGCGTGAGAAGGGCCTTGTGGTTCTCTACATCTCACATGACGAGTGGGAATTGTTCCTTACGGCTGATCGCCTTGCCATCACGGAAGACGGGCAGATGCTACAGGTTGGACATTATCAAGAGATCTCGGGGGCGCCTGTTTCCGGAAAAGTCGCGGCTATCGGTCGGCTGTCGGGCTGCAGACGTTGACCCGTGCCGAATTGGAGACGCTCGGAAACGCATCCCATTTCGCAGAGCCTTTTCGAAGTAATTACGCATTGGTTGGCTGGCGTCCCGAGGCCGGGAGGCTTCATAGCACACCCAGTCATCGCAATGCAGAGCTTGTGCTCAATATGAGAGCGGAACGACTGTTGCGTATTGGAAGTAGCGTCTTCGTGAATTTCACGGCTGTCGTCGGGGGGCGTAAGCGGTGGTTCTGGCACGTGATAAATCCCCGACCGGTGGACGTAGTTGCAGTAGAGGTCGGCACTCCGATGCAGTTCACGCTTGAGAAAGGCGATCTGTTGTTCATGGATACTCGGGGGACAATATTGCGGCCCACAGTGAATATTGAGTGTGGCGACGCAGCGAGATGAACTATTACGATCAGTTGTACGATGTGGACTTTTTCTCAGGGTCTGATTACGTCGCCAACGTAGGTGGCTCCGCGTTACGAATCCGGAAGCCCGGCGAGCCCGAATGGAGTTCGTGGAAAGGGGTTCGGATTTCTGCCGCGCATGCGCGGCGCTTATTTAACAGCACGCGTGCAGACGGTGGCGTGCTCGACTTAATACGATGTGGCGAATCGGATTCCGACGTACTTGTTATCGCCCTTGTGCTGTGCGAAGACGCGTATAGGCGGGGAGATGAGAAGAGTTTTGCCTTGCTCAACCGGGTAGTTCTAACGTCAGATGTTGAGAGTGTCCGGCTCAAGGCGATGAAACTGTACCACGCTTGGTCAGCGCTTCAACGTTTGGTCCGGCAAATGCCCAGCGATGCTGGGGGCCCTTTGGTCTAATTACTCGGGATATAGAAACGCCGTGCTTTACAGCTCACGAGCGCACCCCAATTGGGCGGATCGTAGCGCATGCCGTGGACTAGGTTCGAATTAATGGTCACGATTTATATTCGGTTACGGATGCGGACGTTCAAGTAGAGATACCCGTACGCCGGGACTGGCTACGTCGTAAGGTTTCTTACGAAAGTCCCGCAACGGTCGACGAATTCTATCGCTGCACTTTCTCCTACATTCTTGAGTTAACTGCGGCTAACCATCAGGTCGAGACTTTGTTTAACTACACGGTGATTCTTGAACTATTGTCGAAATTAGGCGTGGACAAAGTGTTCGATTACGGAGCCGGGATCGGTACATTCCTGGCGCTTGCGCATACGTATGGAATGGCTGGCATTTTTGCTGATGTCGAGTCTAATACCATGAAGTTCGGGTTAGATCGCATTAAATCGCTAGGGGGCAGCCCCACACCAATGACAGTCGATCCGCACCTGCCTAGCTTGCCAAGGGACCTCGATTGTATAGCTTGCACCGAGGTGCTGGAGCACGTGTACGAACCCGAACTCCTCATAGAAGAGTTTTACTCCGCATTGCGGCCCGGTGGTATCTTGGTTGTTTCGGAATCCTTTGACTATGTGGACGAGTTTTGTGCGCACCTACCAACGCATCGGGGCAAGGGGGGGCAGCGGTTTGATAGGATTTTAGAGGACGCGGGATTTAGGTCCATGCCAACCGGCTTTCTATTACATCCTTCGGTAAGTGTTCGTGTCTGAGCGTGTCTGTGCCGATAATCTCGTCTTAAATAAATATATATATTGGGCGCATTGGCGGGACGCCTTCTACGTTTGGCGGCGCACGCCAAGTAGATCGCAAGTGTCCGCACCGGAACCTGTATTTCATCAGCTTTTGCGGCGGCTGTGGTGGCATCTCCGGTGGGGGCTCAGGCGGAATTTCGGGCGGTACTTGCGGTGGCGGCTCCTCGGGAGGATGCTCAGGCGGGTATACCGGCGGCTCAAGGGGCGACGGTTCTTCAAGCGGACGCTCGAACGGTTCCTCTACTGGAGGATGGGGCGGTTGCTGCTGGGTCTTAGTCACCATTTACCTGATCGTCTCGGCGAAGGGTATAGGAAAAACAAACGACCGGTTCTTGTCAGGAGGGACAGTAGTGCTGAGCTAGGGTTGTCAAACGATCAGATCCTTAGTGGTAGGGAGTTTCCGGGGCCCTTTATCGGCCCGAGTCGCTATGTTTCGGGTCGTTTTGGCCTCTCGGGTCGGTGAGGCCAACGGGGATTGTCGGCTAAAGATAGCAGTCGGTCGGATCGGCGCGGAAAATCAGCCCGTTCCAATCCTCTCTTGATCGTAGGCTCACGAACGCCGACCTGACCTATGCCGATCTTGCCGGGGCGTCGCTGAGCAATGCGCCCGGGGACACCGGCGGTACCATGAGAGTAAGCTACCGCTGAAGATGGGCACCTTCGGTGTCACAAAGTTAAACCACATCACCCCGGGCGTCATCGCCGCCTACTGCGACAAGCGCGGGCGAGACACGCGCCGCGCGCTCGAAAACGCCTTGGACCGCGGTGCCCGGCGGGGACCCTGCGGACACTGCCGGTCCGCGCCAAGCCGAACGACGAAGGCGACAGCGAAGCCGAGACTACGGGACCGCATCCCCACCGCTCTTCTTTTCGAGGCCGTTCGGGCCTTTGATAGTGGACTTCGGGCGCCTCAAAGTTGCGATACGAACGGATACAGCTACTGTGTCCGTAAGGCGTCCCGCTCAGCCGTGGCCGAAGCCTTTTCCCGGTCAAGCGCGGCGTCAGCCTGTTCCTGACACGCTTCTTTTTGATCGGCGCCGCTCATCGCATCGCACTTCTCCTTGGCTATCTTATGCCGGCCCTCCGCCTCGGTCACGGCGACTTTGTACTGCTCCTCCGCACGTACATTCGCCGCGTCGGCTTCCGCTTCGGCCCGGCTCTCCATAGATTCTCCCGCTTCCGCCTGCTCCTCGGCCACCTTGGCCTCAGCCTCTGAACTCTCCTTCACGGCCTCCTGACGTTTCTCACCGCTCTCCTCCTGCGCTTCCTGGGCAGCCCCCGCGACGTCCTCCGCGGTTTCCTGGGGCGTCTCTTGACAGGCAGTCAGCGCGATGATCGCTAGGCTAGAGAAAAACACCATCGTTAGATGCTTCATCGTATCCTCCTGTGAGTTGTGAGTTGGGCGGGTGAACTCTTATCAGTCGCCGAGCCCGGATTAGCTGGGTAGCTGTACAACGCACGAACGCAGCGTTTCCCCGCTCACCTTTTCTCGGCAAGCCCTATGCCATATACTCCTGCGTGTGAAAATCCTGCCTTCCATCGCGATTTCAACGGATGACGCGGTTATACGGGCTCCCTCTTCCCGTAAAAATTGCAAAAGACCGGTAAAAAGCGGAGTGCGCATTGTCGCACGAGGAATGCCCAGGCGCAGAGGGCACAAATCCGCTTTGTGTCAAGCGCAGCGCTGCTGACCGAGCCAACCGCCTGCCTCGTCGGCGCCCTGCCCCGAGAGGTTCGTCACCATGGGCTCGCTCACGGCCAATTTGCATCTCATGATGGTGAGCCTCTACCGCCCCGACGCCCACAGGACACAAGATCCTGATCGAGGACCGGGCCTTCCCCTCCGATCGCTAGGCGGTCAACGCCCGCTGGCTGAGCGAGTGAGTGAGGGGCCGATCGCACTGGTCCGGTGACGGCAGGTAGGTCGCGTGCATCGCCGCCGCTAACCCCACCCCTTCCCCGCTAGCTAGCCGCGGCCCGTCGGGGGACGGCCCGGGCTCGGGGGCGCGTCGCTCGGGCCACGCATCGGCCGGCCCTCGGGTGGGTCGCATCGTAGACCTTGGCCAGGTGCTGGAAGTCGAGGTGGGGGTAGACCTGGGTGGTGGCGACATCGGCGTGGCTCAGGAGCTCGCGGACGGCGCGGAGATCGCCCACCTCGCGCTCAAAGACCGAGGTCGGCCCAGGTCGAGCCACGACCTCCGAGACCCGCAGTCCCGAGGAGTAGATGAGCTCCAGAAGGGCGCGGTCGCGGTATTCATGACCCATGACCGGAAGGAAGCCTTCGAGGTCGCTGATCGCATCGTCATCCTGAACGAGGGCCGCGTGCAGCAATTCGGGCCCCGAGGAGGACTACGCCGGGCCCGCGAGCCCCTTCGTCTATCATTTCCTGGGCGATGTGAACCTGTTCCACGGGCGGGTCCGCGAGGGGCCGGGCGTGGATCGAGGACATCGCGGTCGATCTGGAACATCACGACGGTGTCGACGATGTCCCGGCCCAGGTCTACGCGCGCCCCCACGAGATCGATGTCGATCGCCATCCCAACCGGCGGCGGCATCGAAGCGGTGGTCCGCGACGTGCGGCCGGTAAGCGACGTGGTGCCCGTCGAGCTGGAGCGCCGGGACGGCACCGGGAGCGTGGAGGTCAAGCTCTCGCGCGAGCGTTACGCAAAATCGCGGCTCGTCAGGAGCGAGCGGGTCTATTTCAGGCCGCGCAATCCGCAGGTTTTCTCGAAGCCCAAGGGCGGATCGCACTGGCCCAGTGAGATCACCGGGGCATCTTAATCCGATCTTCTTACAAATTAGGGCCCACACCGCACAGATTGTTTCACGGCGCACGCCAAGTAGCTCGCAGGTGTCGCCCACCGGAAGACCTCAGCCTGTATTTCATCAGCTTTTGCGGTGGCTGTGGTGGCATCTCCGGTGGGGGCTCAGGCGGAATTTCGGGCGGTACTTGCGGTGGCGGATCCTCGGGAGGATGCTCAGGCGGATATACCGGCGGCTCAAGGGGCGGCGGTTCTTCAAGAGGACGCTCGAACGGCTCCTCCACTGGAGGATGGGGCGATTGCTGCTGGGTCTTAGTCACCATTTACCTGATGGTCTCGGTGAAGCGGTTATAGGGAAAACAAACGACCTGTTCTTGTCAGGAGGAACAGTAGTGCTGAGCTAATGAATTGTCAAACCATCAGATCCTTGGGGTGGGGAGTTTCTGGGGCCCTTTATCGGCCGAGTCGCTATGTTTTTGGTCGTTTTGGCGTCTCGGGTCGGTGAGGCCAACGGGGATTGTCGGCTAAAGATAGCAGTCGGTCGGGATCGGTGCGAAAATCAGCCCGTTCCAATCCTCAGGCTCACGAACGCCGGCCCGACCTATGCCGATCTT
The DNA here is from genome assembly GCA_013697045.1 of Gammaproteobacteria bacterium. Taxonomy (GTDB): domain Bacteria; phylum Pseudomonadota; class Gammaproteobacteria; order JACCXJ01; family JACCXJ01; genus JACCXJ01. The sequence continues at coordinate 5,625 of JACCXJ010000264.1, forward strand.
GCCGGGGCGGCGGGATCTCGGTGGTCCGGAGGGGCCTGCTGGCCCGGCGCGAGGGATCCCTGATCTTGGCGCCGGCCGGGATCTGCCACCGATGCCCGGGCTTCCGGGCGCCCTGGACCCTGCCTTCTCTGCATAGTTCGAGGACCCGTTGTCGCGAGACCCCCAGGCGTCTCGCGGCTTCCACAACGGTGATCCACGTTGCGGTGCTCATCCC
>JACCXJ010000270.1 GCA_013697045.1 Gammaproteobacteria bacterium
CCGCCGCCGGCCAACTCATGCACTGACCCTACCGAACCCATTTGTAGTGGAGACCTGTAGGCCTCGGCGTCCATTTCATGCGCCCTACAGCCCGGTCGGCCCCTCCAGTTGAGAAAGATGGGTTAGCGCCAATTGGCACCGCGGCCCCTCGGCTCGTCATTTTGCGCCGCGGCCTGCTCACGATTCTTGCGGCCCGCCGGCCTCGGCCGAGCCCTTCGCCTACATCACCAGCCAGGGCGGCAACACGGTTTCAGTGATCGACAGCGAGGGCGATCGGGAGCTCGCACCATCCCCGTCGGGCAGAAGCCGGCGGGTCGTCGCGGTTCTATATCACGATCCCACCACGATCCCCCTCTCGGGCTAGCCCAAAGGCATCGCCCTGCACCCGGCGGGCGATCGGGCGTATGTCGCGAACTGGTTCACCAACGAGGTCCGGTGATCGATTCCGGGGCACTGCGAGTCGCGGTCGGTGAGGGGTAGCCGGACCTTCGGGCAGTTCATTGCGCCGGTGGGCGTTGCCGCGACCCCACCGATGCAGTGACGCGTACACGTTCGCGCCGCGGCCGGTGCCGCGCGAACGGCGTCCACCGATCCGAGCTCGGAAGGGCATGGAATATGCCGTTCTATAAACCCATTAGAGCAGGGCTTTCCTCGGCGCGCATGTCGCGCACCCCGGCAAGCGAACTCCTGCGGAGGGTTTATCCATGATCAGATCATCGAGGCAGTTTGTGCAACAGGTACTCAATACCTTGATCCTGTGGGGATCGGGCTGGAAACGCAGGCGCTGTGGCCGGGGCAGTCACCCCACCCCTCGAGTGGTGCGATCCCCTGTCCGGCCTGTGGCACCGGCAGGACGCAGCGCTGCGGCTCGTGCGGGTGCAGGCGCGCGATCCGAAATCCCTGCGCCGTTAGCACGAAGTTTTTACCGACGGGTGGCACACCCCGTCCCACGGACGGTGGTTACGCCGTCCGTGATCCCAGGCGGGTAGCCGTCATACCAGCGGTTCGTGATCTTTCCGGTGTTTCTGGCGGTGTGGCTCGCGCCCGCCGGGATCACGATCTCCTCGCCCGGCCCTGGACGGAGCGTCTTCCCCGCGAAGGAGGCCTCGATCTCGCCCTCGATGAGCATCACGATCTCATCGAGGTCATGGACGAAGTCCGCCCGCACCGGCGGGTCCGTCCAACCATCGGAGCCGAACCCTAGGGCTGCAAAGCGTTCCGCGACGCCCTTCCTGTTCATTAGATCCGGAGATCCGGCCTCCGCCCGGTACGCTCATCGAGCCGCAAAGATGCGCCTCGGGCCCGCGGTCGCAAGGTGCCGCCGGCCGCGCGCCGCGGCACCCCTGCGGAGCCCGAGCCGGCCGACCTTTGCGGAGATCGCGTCGCGAGTTTATCGTGTGCGTGGCCCAAGCGGATTGCGGCGCGGACCCCTGACACGGGGGTCAACCCTGGCTGTTACCCCACCTTGCAAGGCAGACGAGGGGATCGGACGCCTCTGAACCCACGGGCCTCAACCCCATTGCCCCGTCATTCCGACACCTGATGAGCGTCGATCCACGGGTCTACACGAGGCGGCGCCAGGCGATCCTGCCAACGGATATCCCCGAGCCGTGCCGCAAGAGCAGCACGCAGGCGCTCGCCCGTCAGGCGCGCCTGACCAAACCTAGCGGGTCCCTGGGCGCGCTCGAGGACCTGGCGGTGCGGCTGGCGGGGCTGCAGGGCACGGGATGTCCGGGTGGCGATCACGGTCTTCGCGGCCGACCACGGGGTCGTGGCGGAGGGGGTTTCGGCCTATCCGCAAGCGGTCACCCGCGAGATGCTGCGAAACTTTTTATCCGGCGGGGCGGCCATCAGCGTATTGGCGCGCGCGATCGGGGCGCGGCTCGAGGTCGTCGATGTGGGCGTGGTCGAGCCGTTGCGCGACTGTGGCGGGCTGGTCGTGGCGCGCGCCGGGGCCGGGACCGCCAATTAGCCGGCCATGAGCGAGGCACAGCTCGAGCGGGCCCTGAACGCCGGCCGCGAGGCGATCGCACGGGTGCGAAGCGCGCGTGCGCAGCTCTTTGTCGGTGGCGAGACGGGGATAGGGAATACCACCTGTGCGAGCGCCATCGCCTGCGCCTTGCTCGGCGCCGATCCGGCGATCATGGCCGGTCCCGGCACCGGCCTCGACAACGTCGGGGTGGCGCATAAGCGCGCCGTGATCGCGGCCGGACTGTCACGGCACAGAGCGGCGTTAGACGAGCCCCTGGAGGTGCTGCGCCGTCTCGGTGGCTTCGAGATCGCGGCGCTCTGCTCGGCCTATCTCCACGCCGCGGCGGGCGCCATTCCGGTGCTCGTCGACGGCTTCATCGCCAGCGTCGCGGCCTTGCTCGCTGTCGGCCTCCAGGCAGCCGTCGGCGAGTGGTTGTTCTACGCCCATCGCTCGGCCGAACCCGGCCACGGCCAGGTGCTCGGCGCGCTCGATGCTCGACCGCTCCTGGACCTCGGCATGCGGCTGGGGGAGGGGAGCGGTGCGGCCCTCGCGGTACCGATCCTCCGGCTTGCGTGCGCACTGCACGGCGAGATGGCGACCTTCCGACGAAGCGGCGGTGTCCGGCCCCGCGCCGTGACGGGCGGCGGATCCGCCTCGCCTCTGCGATTGGTCATATGATAGGCCGGTCGATGCTTCCGGTGTGAGAGACCCCGTGCCCACCCCCGACAATCGAGACGAGACCTGTCCGAGGTGTGGCCAGAGCTTCGGGTGCAGGGCCAAAGAGATCGCGAGCTGTCCTTGTGCCGGCGTCGCGTTGTCTGCCGCGGAGCGCGCCTACGTCTCGGCGCGGTTCGCTACCTGTCTTTGCTGGGACTGTCTACGCGCAATCCAGATCGAGGCACGCCGATGCGCACCTTGATCGTGGGCGGCGCCCGCTCGGGCAAGAGCCGTTATGCCGAAGCAGAGGCGCGGGCTTTCGGGCTCGGGGTCGTCTATGTCGCGACCGCCCAAGTGGCAATGTCGGAGGCGGATCCCGAGATGGCGGCGCGCATCGCCCGCCACCGCGCGCGTCGTCCACATGACTGGGTGCTCATTGAGGAGCCGCTGCGGCTCGCGGAGACGCTGGCCCGGCAGGCCGCGCGCTCGCGGTTCGTGATCGTCGATTGCTTGACCTTGTGGCTCGGCAACCTGCTCGCCCAGGACGGATGGCGCTTCCAGGCGGAGCGTCGCGCGCTCTTCGAGGTGTTGCCGGACCTCGAAGGCGAGGTATGGCTCATCGGGAACGAGGTGGGCATGGGCATCGTGCCCGAGCACCCCCTCGCGCGATGTTTGAGGCGGGGTGGTTGCACCAGGACCTCGCCCGGATCTGCGAGCGGGTGGTGTGGGTCACGGTCGGACTCCCACAGGTCCTGAAAGGGCGAGGCGGGCCGGAGTCGGCCGTCGCGGTGCCCCATCCGCTCTGAGGTTGTGAAAAAACCTACTGCGCTCGGGATCTCGCGCTGCATCCTCGGCGCGCCTAACAGGGCCACTCCCTGGCCCTGGCTTCCCGGCGGTGCTCGGAATCCTCATGTATTTCAACATACACTCCGGTTGCTCGTCCCGTCCTTGGGACTCGCCCCTTCGGGGCTTGCGCTCCGTTTCGCTC
>JACCXJ010000303.1 GCA_013697045.1 Gammaproteobacteria bacterium
CGACAACAACCGGGTGGAGAATGCCATACGGCCCTTCGTCATCGGCCGCCGCAACTGGCTGTTCTCCGATACTGTGCGCGGCGCCCAATCGAGTGCAAACCTGTACAGCCTCATTGAAACCGCCAAGGCCAACGGGCTCGAGCCCTATGCCTACCTCCGCCACCTCTTCACCGAGCTGCCCAAGGCCCAGACCCTCGAACAGATCGAGGCGCTCCTGCCGTTTCACGCCAAGACGCAACAGCTTACGCCGACACCGCCTGAACAATAGGTGGGGTTAATAGACCGCTTACGCCATTACCACTAATTCATCGCAAGTCATGCCGGCTCACTGGCGAGCGCGGATGCCAAAGCGCGAATGGAGGGATTGGGACTATCCGAACCGCCGTTTGGCTGCGTTTTGCAAGCAGGCCGGCATTCCGGTTTTAGACCTCGGCGGCCCGCTACGACACTACGTTGACGAGACGGGCATTCCGCTCCATGGGTTCAAAGAAAGCGAACCGCCCATTGGACATTGGAACGACGCAGGGCATCGTCAGGCCGGTTTGCGTCTCGTGGAATGGGTCGCCCAGCAATACCGGCCGCACCAGAAAGCGTCGGCAAGCCATCACCGCGGAAGTCGATACCACCGCATTCCGAGCAGTTCCCGCAGCACCCGATAAGACTTGTCGATTCCCTCGCTCGAGGGAAGAAAGTCCGTCGCCTTCAATGGAGCATGCCCGTAGTACCGCATGGGCGGATCGCGGGCTCGGGCCCTGCGGGCGGCGGCTGCACCTACCGCATTGCCCTCGGGTCCCGGGCGGGGCAGAAGGTGCTGACTTTATAAACCGTCTTTCGGATGAGTCGCCACGTGAGAACCGGGGCCGTGTGCAGGTGGTCATTGCCTTGGTGATGACATCGGAGGGTTTGCCGCTGGCCTACAACAACCGCTCGTTGTAGCCGGGGCTCGGCTGTAGCACTTTCATTCTCTTGGCCTCCGATTTCTAGTTGGATTCGGCCTCCAGCCATGCCTGAAACGCCAGCACGTCCCAAAGGTAGTAATGCCAGTCGCGCGCGCCGTTCTGGTGCTCCTCCCACTTCTGACGGATGGGCGCCGGATCGAGAAATCCCTCGCGGCGCAAGCGCGCGTCGTCGAGCAGGGCCGCCGCCCAGTCACGCAATGGCCCTCGGAGCCAGGAATCGATGGGGACGCCGAAGCCCATCTTAGGACGCTCGATCAGTGTCTTCGGCACGTATTTGTAGAGCATCTGGCGCAGCAGCCATTTGCCTTGCCCGTCGCGGATTTTCATCGCCAGCGGTAACGAAAGGGCAAATTCGACCAGCCGGTGATCGAGGAACGGCACGCGCGTTTCCAAGCTCACCCCCATCGCTGCGCGATCTACCTTTACCAGGATGTCGTCGGGCAAATAGGTGAGCGTATCCGTCGTCATCATCCACTGCTCGAACGTGGATGCCACACCGGGACGCCTCAGCAATTCATCCAGCAGCGTCGCCGGCTCGCGGGCACCGAGCACCAAACTGGAGGGGTCTTTCCAATGCGAGACCAGGTGCCGATACAGCGCGCCGTCATCGGCCAAGGCCAGCACCTCTGCCGCCATGTACGCCTTGTCGCTCGGCTGGCTGACCCGGAAATACGGGACCAGCGCCCCCAGGGGCCGCAACAGCGCATTCAGCAGCCACTTCGGACACGCGTCGACGGCCTGCGCCAGCCGGCGGCGCATTGCCCACGGCATCCACATGAACTTGCGGCGCAGGTTGCGTGCGACGAAGTAACGGTTGTAGCCGCCGAAGAGCTCGTCCCCGGCATCGCCGGAGAGACTGACCGTGACGTGCTGGCGCGCCTGCTGCGCGACCAGAAATGTGGGGATCTGGGAAGAATCCGAAAACGGCTCGTCGTAGATTGCGGGCAGGCGGGGAATGACCGCCTGCGCTTCTTCGGGACTCACATACAACTCGGTGTGGTCGGTGCCCAAGTGGCGGGCCACCGCCTTGGCGTATTCCGCCTCGTTGTAACGGGCCTCGGTAAAACCGACGGTGAAGGTGCGCACACGGCGGGACGACTGCGCCTGCATCAACGCCACGACGGCAGAAGAATCCACGCCACCCGAGAGGAACGCCCCAAGCGGCACGTCCGATATTCTTTGCAGCGCAATCGCCTCATCGGATATCCGCTCCAACTCGACCAGCGCCGCGGCGTCACCCTGCGCGAACGGCTCTTCCCTGGCGCGCGCCGCTGCCGCAAGTACGGACCAATACACTTTGGGTGCCGATAATTCGCGCCGGCGTACGTCGTCCTGTGAAACGGTGAGCCATGTCCCAGGGGGCAGCTTCCAGACGCCCTTGTAGATCGAATAAGGCGCAGGAATGTAGTTATGGCGGAAAAACAACGCAAGAACATCGCGATCCACCTCGCCCCGCCAAGACGGATAGGCGCGGAGCGCCTTCAACTCCGATCCGAACAGGAGCGCATCACCCGCCCAGCCGTAATAGAGTGGCTTTTCGCCGAGGCGATCCCGCATCAGATGGAGCTGACGCTCTGTCCGGTCCCACAGCGCGATCGCAAACATGCCGACGCACCGCCGCAGCGTGTCTTCGATGCCCCACGACTCGAAGCCAGCCAGCAGCGTTTCGGTATCGGAATGCCCACGCCATGCCGGCGCTGTCCCCGAAGCCTGGAGCACCTGCCGCAGATCGGCGTGGTTGTAAATCTCTCCGTTGAACGCGATGATCCGGCGGCCCGATGCAGACACCATTGGCTGGTGCCCGGCCGCCGACAGTTCCAAAATAGCCAGGCGGCGATGTACCAAACCCATACCCGCATCGGCATCGATCCATTGGTCCGAATGGTCCGGCCCACGATGGCGGATTCGATCGCCCATGCGCTGCAATACCGCTTGCCATTGCAGGCTCGGCTTGGCCGCCATGCGCGCTACAAATCCCGCAAGACCGCACATTGCTTCTCTCAGCCTTTGCGTCGCAGCACGACGTCAAAGCCACTCACCAGCAAGTCTTCCATAACCTAATTGTTGTCCTTAATCACAATCACTTTTGCCGGCACCCCCGACTGAAACCTTGAAGTTCCCAATGTCACGGTTCACCATTGCTCCAGCTCCGATCGCATTATCACTTCCAATTTTCACGTATTGCAAAACAGAGCAGTTGGTACCAAACAGATTTCTGTCACCTATCTCAATTCCTTCTGACAGATCAACGCCGGGGTTGAAAACATTACAATCGCCGATAACAGAATCATGACCCAACGTTGTATGCATATTGAAAAGGTTTAGATTACCAATCTTAATATCCAATGTAAAAATACAGCCGGCCGTTACTACATTCCCTTGCCCATCGCTATAGTTGCACGATAACCGCTAAAGGAAGGATGAACCAGGTTGGGAAAATCATAGCCGGGTACATAGCGCTGGTTGATCTTATTCAAGACCTTGGTGTTTCCCATACCCAGTGCGAACGAAGATTCTTTTGCGGCTGGAGAATTGAAAAATCTTTCTTCATCAAGAATTGGGCATTGTAACTCACCAATCGACATTGAACTTGAAGCAGGTTTCATATCGATGAAGCCTGCAAAATTATATTTCCGCTCTGCACCATTAATATCATGTATCAGAAAAAACTTCCTTAGCGAAGCCTCCGGTGTCAAATATGTAAATATCGCGCATCATCTCAATATCGCTGAACTCGGTACATTCACTACCCTATCCTCCAGCCATTGCGAATTGTCGAGATTCATGGCCGGGCAATTGCTGAACATGTTTAGTTTATTCATCAATGTCCAGATCGGGCGGGTCATTACGCCGTTATCGTTGGTGTAAGTTAGGAATCTATCGCGTCCCTGCTTGTTTTCGAGCATCACTACGTTCAGCTAGTAATGCGAATAGGGATTATAAACGCCCTTTTTTGGCGAGAGGTAGAGTACTACTGGTCTCGTGAGCTGTCAAGCATACGGGTCCGCGGCTGGGATCGGGCATTTTCGGGCCCTTCCTCGGCCCGAGGCGCTATGGTTCGGAGCGTTTTGGCGTCTCGGGCGGCGGTTGCTGCATCTGGCAACGGCAGCGCTCTCCGGGGCGCTCTTGACCAGGAGGCTGCCGAGCAGCATGGTCGCGATCATCGTCACGGCGAGGGCGCAGGTGAACGCGAAGCCCAAGGTGAGCGAGCCCGTGAGCCAGCTCAGGGCCGCGAGGGCCAGGAGGGCGCCGCCACCGGCGATGACGTAGTCCTGACTGCTCAGGGCTCCAGGATGAGCCGCGGCATAACTGCGATTCCGAACGATCGAGATATCCGGCTCGGGTGTCCTACGCCGGACCGTTCGATGAAACGGGCGGCGGTAGACGCGGACACCTGTACCATACAGCCCTTATGCGCTATCTCCTCGCCTTAGACCAAGGCACGGCTCGCGGGCGCTCCTCTTCGACGAGCGTGCGGCCCTCCTCGGCATGGCCCAGGAGGAGCATCCACAGATCTATCCCGAGCCCGGCTGGGTCGAGCACGATCCGGAGCTTCTCTGGCAGACCCAAGTACGGACCGCACGTCGGGTGCTCGCCGAGCACGGCGTCTGCGGGCGCGAGATCGGGGTCGTGTTCGATCCAGGCGCTGGTAGTGAGTGTGATGCGCATGCAAGGACAGGTCAGTCTACCAGGGGCCGGTGCGTGCGCCGATCGTCCCGCCTTCGCGGAGCGCGTGGGTCCAAAGCAGGGGAGCGCCTCCTTGACAGATTCCCGCGCTCCACGCAGAGTGCCGCTCGATGTGCACGAAGCTGTCCTGCCCGGCGACCGCCCCGGATCCTCGCGCCGTGAGCCCCGTGACTCTCCCCGACGGGCCGCCCCGCGCCGGCCCTCGCCGCGGGCATTCAAACGGAGCCACATTCCTTCGTGTGACTCTCCCCGACGGGCCGCCCCGCGCCGGCCCTCTGGCCTCGAAGCTCCAGCGGGAGATGGTGCGGCTCCTCGCCTGGAGTCCAGCCATCCTGCTCCAGCTCGCGCACCCGCTCGTGGCGCGCGGGATTGCCGACCACGGCACGTTCCGTACCGAGCACTGTGGCTGGCGCCGCCGCTTGCACCGCACCGTCGATGCCATGCTCCGGCTCTCTTTCGGCACTGAGCGGGACGCGCAGGTCGCTTTGGAGCGGATCAACGCGATCCACGGTCGCGTGCATGGACACCTGCCCGAGGCCGGGCCGCTACTCCGGGGCGAGCTATGTGGTCTTTGGCGAACCGCCTCCGGTCGAGGCAGCACCCGCCGATCCGAATCCGCAGCTACCCTGCAAAGGCTCCGCATGCCGCGTCCGCATCAAGTGCAACCTACCACCGGGCTTGGCGGCTCCCGAGCAGGAGAAGCTCCTCGCGTGGGGGGGGCCAGGCCAGCCCAAACCAGCCTCGTGTCGGCTGCAAAGACCTTGTTGTGGGCCTCGCAGCCCGAACAGGGCTCCCCGGCTTCGGACGACCACCCCGACCCGCTCCATCGTTTCACCGGGCGCGATCCAAATTCCTACTCGTACTCGTGGACAAGATATAATTGGTGCAAATGCGTAGGAAGCTCTACATCATCGGCGCCGGAGGATTTGGGCGTGAGGTCTTGCAATGGTGCAGCGAAATCCCGCCGGAAAGTCGAGATTGGGATGTGGCCGGTTTTATGGACAACGATCGCTCAATGCTGAGCAAGTACGCGTGCGACGTGCCGATCGTCGGTTCGGAAAGGACCTTTACGCCTTCCGAAGGGGACATCTTCTTCTGCGCGATCGGATCGCCCCAAATTAGGCTCAAGGTGACGGCGCAGCTCGAGGCGCGAGGGTTCGAGTTTATCAGCATCATTCACCCCTCGGCAAAAGTCGGGGAGCGATGCCACATCGGGGCAGGATCGATCTTGTGCCCCAACACGATCCTCACCTGTGACGTCACGATCGGCAAGCACTGCATCCTAAACTGCTTCGCGACCGCGGGCCACGACGCCTCGATGGGTGACGGCTGCACACTCAACACGTTCTGCGTCATCACCGGCTTTTCGAAGCTCGGGAAGGGCGTGCTCATGGGGACGCACTCGCAGGTGGTGCCCGGCGTTGCGGTGGGCGATTTCGTGGTGATCGGCGCCGGCAGCGCCGTGGTTCGGCCGGTGGCTTCCAATACGACGGTGCTTGGAGTGCCCGCAGCCGTGATCTTCCAGAAAGACGCTCCGGTGGCCGCCGCCAACTAAGCGTAGTCGTCCCTGCTGCTATCTGTGATCGCGCTACCGGATCGCCAACTCGGCGGTCACGCTTGCGATCACGGAGGCCGTCTCGTCCCGGACGAAAAAGTGGCCGCCGGGAAACGAGTGGAAGCAAGTGGAAGCGGACGTGCGAAGCTCCCAGCCAGGTAGGGATTGCGGGGGCGCCATGTTGTCAGCCAACCCCGGTAGAACGAAGCTCCGCGCCCCACGAACGGGAGGCAGAAGAGGCGGTGGCGTCGTACTGGGACAGAGGAAGCCAGCGGGTGCTATCGGTTAGAGGGGCCATACGAGCTCCCGGAGGCTACGGCCGTAGCCTCCGGAACGGAGTTTCATTCAGCGTAGAGAGTAGTGACCAGATCGTCCACGCTTCCCTGAAGAAGCAGGGCGAACGGGACTCGAAGTCCCAGTGCGTCTTCCAGGTCCTGCCTCAGCGACAGGGTGAGCAGCGAGTCCAAGCCGTAAGCGCTGATCGACTGGCTCGTGTCGAACTCGGCGGGATCGAGACCAAGGGTGCGCACCACATGCTCCGTGATCACCTCGGTCGCGATCTGCGTCCGTTCCTCCGGCGCCGCCTCTTGGAGGCGCTGGGCCGTCTTGCTCTTGCCTCCTCCGGAGGCTGAAACGGCTCCCTCCGAGAGGAGGTCGAAGAAGTGGGTGCGGTTCTCGGGCGACAGTTGGGAGACCAGAACGGGCCAGTCGGTCACTGTAACCACGGCTTGGGTGATGCCGCTGTCCAGGAGCCGGTCCATCAGCTCGATGCCGCCGTCGGGCGGAATGTACGTGGTCCCGCGTTGCGCCCAGATCAACTCTCCCCGCCGCCCGGCAACGAAGGCCAATCCCTGCTCCGCCCACGGGCCCCAGTTGAAGACGATCGCCGGCTTGCCCGCCATTCGCCGTGCGAACCCGAGCGAGTCGAGGAAGGCGTTGCCCGCGGTGTAGTTGCCGGAGCCGGCGGAGCCGATCACGCTGACGAGCCCCGAGAACATGACGAAATGGTCGAGGTCGATCCCCAGGGTCGCGTGGTGAAGGTTCCAGCCTCCCGGCACCTTCGGGGCAATCACCCGGAGGAACTGTTCCCACGGCATGCGGCTGAGAATGGCGTCCTCTAGGACGCCGGCGGAGTGGAAAACCCCTCTTAGCGGGGGCATCGATTCCTGGATGAGCTCCACGGTGGCCTCGACCTGGTGGCGATTCGCGACGTCCATTTGGACGTATCGCACCTCCGCACCTTCGAGCCCCATGTTTCGGATCGCTTCCTCCGACTCCGGGGAGGGAGCCCGGCGGCCGGTGAGCACGAAGCTTCTGGCGCCGCGATCGTACAACAGCCGGGTCAGCTTGACGCCGATGACGCCCACTCCCCCGGTGATCAGATACGTGGCATTGCCCCTTATGGAATGCGTGGGCGTCGTCTTCACCGACTTGGGGAGGCGCACCAGCCGCGAGACGTATCGGTCGTCGCCCCGGAAGGCGATCTCCGTCTCACCGTCTCCCTCCTGGATCTGCTCAAGAATACGAGCGGCCTCGGTGGAGGCATATTGCTCGTCCGCCTGCGGATCGAAGTCGAAGACTCCGCCCCAGAAGGCGGGCATCTCGTAAGGGATCGTTCGTGCGATTCCCCAGAGCGACGCGTATTCCGGACGGATGGCACCCTGATCCTCGGTGACGCTTTGGGTGCCGCGAGTAGCGATCCACATGCGGGCCTCGTTGAAGAGGGCCGAAGGGAAGGCGTCCAGCGCTTGGATGAACTGGACGATGCTTCCCGGGCCGATGCATTGAATCTGTTCCAACTCCTCGGTAGGCATGTCGGGCGACGAAGGCTTGTCCAGTCCCCAGAGATGGATCACGCCGCCGCAGGCGATGTCGTAGTCGACGACCTCCTGCAGGGTGATGGCAAAGTCGTGCGCCGGCAGCGGCCGCTTGCTCGCTTCCGGATCGTCGCCCATCTGGCTCACGTCGTCCGGGTAGAGCAACAAGCAGATGTTTCCCTTCGCCCGCAACGCCTCGGCAATCGCCGAGCCTACGCCGGTCGAATCCATGAAGATGATCCAGATCTTGCCTTGCTCTTCGAGTCCCACCGTCTCGAGAGCAGAGCCCGCGGCGATGGGCTTCTTTTGCCATTCGACTTGGTAGACCCAGTTGGTCACCTGCGCGGCGCGCGAAGGGAAGAGATCCTCCCGCGCCAGGCGTTTCAGGGCAAGCCCCTGGATTTCCGCGACGATGGCTTCGTGCTCGTCGAAGATCGTCACGTCGACGACGGCGGTGCTCCGCCTGCTCGACTCGGCCCGAAGGCGAACGTGCGAAGTGAGGGCGCCGGTCACCGGCCCGAGTACCTGGAACCGCTCGATCGAAATTTGGAGGAACGTCGGCAGTACCGGCGCGCCTTCTTGATCCGAAAACGGCTGGAAAAGAGCGCCGTAAAGGTGGAGGCACCCGTCCATCACGACCGGGTCGAAGAGGCAATACGAGCCGCTCTCGGGGCGCAACTGGACCGGCGCCAAGGCTTCGCCGGTGCCTCGCCAGACTTCGCCGAGACGGCGGAAAGCAGGGCCGTAGTTGAGACCTATGCCATCGATCTTTTCGTAATACGATTCTCCCGGGACCTGCTGCGCACAGCGAGCCCGTATTTCGCTTGGCTTCTCCGCACAGGACATCGAAGCTCCTGATCCGCGGCGAATCGTGGCGCCGATATGCTTCGTCCAGGTCGGTGTGTCGCCATCGGTCAGGGTGTAAAGCTGGAAGCGGTAGCTGTCGTCGCCGGAGGGAGTAAGAACGACGTGAACCGTCAGGTCTCCTTCCGGCACCTCGATCGCTTCCCGGTACAGCAGCTCCTCAAGAACGTGTCGACCCGGCCCGAACACCTGCTCGGCCGCCGACATGGCGACCTCCAAGCCGAAGGTCGTGGGCAGGACCGCCCGCCCGTACATCCGGTGATCGGTGAGAGCCGGGAACCGGCCTAGGCTCAGCACCGATTCGAACTGGACATCGGTGAGGGGCGACGGAATCTTCCGTCCCAGGAGCGATTGGCCTCCTGCCATCTGGCCGATGGTCCTGCGAGAGCTCGAACTTCTCGTTTTTGCCAGCCAGAACCGCTTGTGCTGGAACGGATAGCGCGGCGCGGAAACCCGGCGCCGACGGTAGTCCCCGTCGAATGCCTTCCAATCGACGGGGAAACCTGCGGCGAACAGCTCGCCGAGGGTCGCGAGAATGCCGCGCCAGCTCTGATCCTTGGCACGAAGAGTAGGGAGCCATTTGACTTCCGGATCATCGACCGATTGTTGGCCCAGCGTGAGCAGCGTCGTCCCGGGACCGACCTCAATGAAGACGCGGCATCCCTGGTCGTAGAGGGAACGCATCCCTTCCGCGAAGCGGACCGGTTCGGCAACGTGCCGGCGGAAGTAGCCGGCGCTTAGGAGCTCCGATGACGGCAGGAGCTGACCGGTGAGATTGGATACGTATCCGGTCTTCGGAGCCTGCAACGGGAACCCGGCTACGAACTCTTCAAAGGGACTGAGCATGGGGTCCATCAGTCTCGAGTGAAAGGCGTGGGATACGCTCAACCGTCTCCATCCGATCCGACGGCTCTTGAAGTCGGCCAAGACCCTTCGTACGTCTTCGCCTTCTCCAGAAATCACCGCGTTTTCGGGAGCGTTGACGGCGGCGACCGACGACGACGATGCGAGGCGAGCAAGCGTCGCGCGCACTTCGGCCTCGTCGGCAAACACGACCGCCATCTCGCCCCCCTCAGGCTCCGCTTGCATGAGCCGGGCGCGCTCGGTGATCAGCCTCAGACCGGTTTGGCGATCGAAAACTCCGGCAGCGCAACTGGCGGCGAACTCCCCGACGCTGTGTCCCATCACGAAGTCTGGCCGAACCCCCCAGGTGGCGAGTAGCTGGGTGAGGCTGTATTGCAGGGCGAACAAGACCGGCTGGGCGTACTCCGTCCGGTTGAGGAGCGTCCCTTCCTCGTCCTGGAGGATCTCGGCGAGCGACTGGCCTAGGAAGGGCAGGAGCAGGGCTTCGCATTCGTCGATCGCTTTGCGGAATGTGGGCTGCGAGCGGTACAGATCCGCTCCCATTCGGGCGTACTGCGCTCCTTGGCCGGTGAAGAGGAAGGCGATCTTCGCGGCTCCCCCGTGGGCGGACCTGGCCACGCGTTGCAACTTGGCGAGGGCAAGGTTCGCGGCGAGGTCGGCGCTGGATCTGCCCGACGCATGGAGACGGTGTTCGAACGTCGCCCGGCCGGTGTTGGCGGTAAAGCAAAGGTCCGCGAGCTCGTCGTCGGGGGTACGGCCGAGACGGTCGGCGTACCGGCGAACGAGCTCTTCCATCGCCGCCTCCGATTTTGCGGAGAGGGTGAGCACGTGGGCGTCGCGCTCGGCCACGTTTTCGGCGGGAACCGGGGCCGGTGCTTCCTCGAGAACGGTGAAAACATTCGTTCCGCCGATGCCGAGGGAGTTGATGCCGGCTCGCCGTACCGTTTCGCTCCGACCCCATTCTTGGCAGCCTTGGGCCACGTAAAACGGGCTGGTCTCGAATCGGATCTTGGGGTTCGGCTCGGCAAAGTTGATGCTGGGCGGGATGCTGCCGTTCTTGAGGATCAGCGCCGTCTTGATCAAGCTCGCCATGCCGGCCGATTGCTCCAGGTGTCCGACATTCGACTTGACGGAGCCGATCGCGCAGAACTGCCGCTTCTTGGTGAAGAGCCGGAACGCCCGTGAAAGAGCGTCGATTTCGATCGGATCGCCCATGAGGGTGCCGGTGCCGTGGGCCTCGACGTGGCCGATGGTTTCGGGATCGACGTCGGCGAGGGTCAGCGCCTCGGTAATCGCGTGAGCTTGGCCTTCGAAGTTCGTGGCGGTGTAGCTGACCTTTCGCGCCCCGTCGTTGGTGGCGGCTGTCGCCCTGATCACGGCGTAGACGTTGTCTCCGTCGGCGATCGCCTTGTCGAGCGGCTTCAGGACTACCGCTCCGACCCCGCTGCCGAAAATGGTGCCCCCCGCATCTTTGTCGAACGGTCGGCAGTGCCCATCCGGGGAACGGATTCCGCCCTCCTCGGCCATGTAGCCCTCACGCTGGGGCA
Organism: Gammaproteobacteria bacterium; assembly: GCA_013697045.1. Taxonomy (GTDB): domain Bacteria; phylum Pseudomonadota; class Gammaproteobacteria; order JACCXJ01; family JACCXJ01; genus JACCXJ01. The sequence continues at coordinate 11,294 of JACCXJ010000303.1, forward strand.
CCCTCACCGTGGAAGCGCCCGCGATCGCCATGTCGCACTCGCCGCGCAACAACCCCTGGCATGCGAGGTGAACCGCGAGCATCGAGGTCGAACAGGCCGACTGAACGTTGACCCCAGGGCCCTTGAGGTCCAGCTTGTACGATGCGCGGGTGGCGATAAAGTCTTTGTCGTTCCCGATGTGCTGAAGGCTTCCCGTCGGTCCGAGGATATCGTCGTTTTCCGGGAGTAGGTCGACGAGATAGCTGCTGACCAGTCCGCCGGCGCCTACGTAGGCGCCGACCACTCCGGGAACGGCATTGGGCGTATAGCCAGAGTCCTCGAACGCTTCCCAGGCCACCTCGAGAAAGAGGCGGTGCTGAGGGTCCATTAGCTCGGACTCGCGGGCCGAGCACTCGAAAAGCTGGTTGTCGAACCCTTCGACGTCGTCCAGAACGTAGGCGGTCGGCACGTAGTCCGATCGCGTGAGCCACGCTTCGGGGACCCCGGCGGCCCGGAGCTCTTTGTCGGAGAATTGGGTCGAGCACTCACGCCCGGCCACGAGGTTGTCCCAGAACTCCGACGCAGCACGCGACCCCGGGAACCTGCACGCAAGACCGATAATCGCGATGCTTCTATCTGCCATGACCTTTTTCGCTGCCTTACCGGCGCTCGGCCGCGCGTGCTCGGATCGCTTCTAGCTCCGCATCTCCGGCGTCCGCATCGGGGGCGGCTGCGGTTTCGTATGCGTTGCAGATGTCACGGACCGTTCTCACGCTCGTGATGGAAACGAGCTCGGCGAACGGATCCAGGCCGGTCTTCTGTTCGAGCACGGCGACGATTTCAGCGAGATCGAGGGACCTCAGGCCGAGGTCGCCGACGAGCTTGTCGTCTAAGTGCAGGTCGGAGCGGCTCGAATCCTTCCGCTTCACGATCTCCAGCACGACGGGCACTACCACTTCTTCAATCGCAATCATTAATAAGCTCTTAATCCAGGTATGGGTATGAGAATCAGCAGGTCAATCCGCCGTCGACGACGAGGGTCTGACCCGTAATAAACGGGGCGTCTTCCGACATAAGGAATCGGATAGCCGCGGATATGTCTTCCGCGGCGGCGAGCCGTCCCAGCGGCGTGCGGCGGATGATCTGCTGCCGCTGACGGTCGGAAAGTCCCTCGACCATCTGGCTTTCGAAGAAGCCGGGTGCCACCGAATTGACGCGAATGCCGGCGGCCCCGAGCTCGCGCGCCAGCGAACGGGTGAGACCATCGAGGGCGGCCTTCGTCGCGCTATAGACTGCGACGCCTGCATTCCCCCGAACCGAGTTGACGCTCGAAATGTTGACGATGCTGCCTCCCTGGCGGACCAGCATCGCCTTCACACAGAGCCGTGTGAGCAGGATGACCGACTCCAGGTTTGCCGAGAGCAGGTTTCGGATCTCGCTCTCGCGCATTAGGGTCAGCAGGCCGTCGTAGCCCGCGGCGGCGTTGTTGACTAACCCGTCCAACCGACCGAACCGCTCGAGGACCGCCTTGACGAACGCGTCGAGCTGCTTCGAGTCTTGACTGTCAACCTGCTTCCAAAGGAACCGGTCGTCGTTCGCGAGCCCCTCCACGAATTCGGAGGAGGAGCGGCTGAACGTCGCCACGGAGTGGCCTTGGGCGAGAAGGTCGGAGACCACGGCTTGGCCGAGGCCGCGGCTTCCGCCGCTGACGATGATGACTTTTTCCGAGGGATTAGACATTTGCGCTCGCGGCGACTCCTGCTCCAAGGCGACTCTTCTTGAACCGGTCGCTTACCACGATTTCGTCCGTGACGAGGATGAGAACGGGGATCTGATACGGAGCAAGCCGCTCGCGGCAATACTCCTTCACACGGCGTATCAGGACCTCGTCCGGCTCGGGCTCGCGCGGGCTGATCTTGGCGGCGACCACCGAGCCGACGACCGCGTTCTTCTTCGCGTAAACGAGAGCGTTCTGAACGTTGGGGACCTCCATGAGGACGCTTTCGACCTCCGCCGGGTAGACCTTCTCGCCCGCGACGTTGATGATCTCCGAGGTCCTCCCCTTGACGCGGATGAACTCTCCGTCGACATCGACCTCGTCCTGCGTGTTGAACCAGCCTTCGCTGTCGAACGGGGACGGGGCGTTGAGGTACCCGCGCATGGCCGAGGCGGTGCGGATGTGGAGGATCCCATCGACGATCCTCGTCTCGATGCCGTCGCCCCCCACCTTCATCCATAGGGAGTCGGAGTCTCGCGACTTGGTCTGCATGATTCCGAGTTCGGACAGGCCGTAGGTCTGCTTGAACTTGACGTCGGGAAACTCCGCGGCGAGGGCGCGAAGCGAGCTGAACGGCATCGGCTCGGTTCCGTAGGTGACGAGCTTCAGGGACGAAAGATCGTGCTTCTGGTGCTCGCCGGAGAGGAGGAGCATGTTGAGGAAGCTGGGGGTGGTCGGCAAAAGCTCGATGTCATGCTCCGCGATCGCGGTGCAAACTGCACCCACGCTCGGCTCGTCGACCGTGACCACCGTGCCGCCGTTGCAGAGGGTGTGGAAAAGGGTGTTTAGACCGCCGATGTGGTCGAACATCAGGAAGACGAGGGTCCGGTGCGCGGAACGCGGCGTTTGGAACCGTTCCAGCAACCGATTGAAGCTGAGCAACGGCGCCTTTCGCTCGCCGGTGGAGCCCGAGGTGAAGAGGATAAGGCCGGCTTCGCCGTTTTGGCGAAGGTCCTTCAGCATCTCGTGCTCGGGGTTCGCATCCTCGCGGACGTAAGAATCATAAGAGGTCGGCGTGACCTCGATAACGCGCGTGACGCAGGCGACGTCGAGCGACCTGGGGAAGAGCGAGTAACTGCGGTTGGTGAGGGGTACCACGATGGCGCCCCTCTCGATGGCCGCGATCAGCAGCCCGACGACGTTGGGGGAATAGTTGCCCACTATGGCGATGCTTTCACCCGGCAGAACCCCGAGCGAATCGAGCTCATCGTTCCACCCGAGCACGGAGGCAACGAGGTCGCTGTAGCGGATCGCCTCCGAACCGGAGATGAGTGCGCGCTGGTGGCCATGAGCCGCAAGCCGGGGAAGAAGCCAGTCTAGAGTGGGTGCCATAGGATCTCGTTCAGAAAGGGGGTATGACCGGCGCCACCTGGCTCCGGAGGAATGCAATGAAAGAAGACCGATGCTTCCGCAGAATATCGGCGTGGTCGCGATTGATAAGCACGGGCACGTAGACGACAGTCATGGCGAGGCCGCCGGTCAACAATCGTGATCACCCGCCCTCCAGCGGCTTACAGGCGTGACTGCAATTGCGTCAAGGGACTTCACGCGCTTCGCGTAGTCGATCTGGGTCATATTGACGAGAGCTCCTCTCGTGCACATCGCGGCCGCCACTCGCACGATCTCGCGGAACATCGGCAGCATGCCGTCACCCGTAAGAAAGTTGTGTGGATGACTCCAGAGGTGCACCACGCGGTCGTGCTTCGCGGCGTCGCGAAGGAGCGACGTCCAACGGCGCACCGTCACGGCGGCCGGAACCATGCGCCGCCCGCCGCTCCGCCAGTTGAGGAAAAAGCCTGCCGGAATCGGGATCGCCGCCGCGTCGCTCGCGTGCGGCTCGGCCGCTGCGACGACATTGAGCTCGGAGAGTAGAGCGCCGGCGCGTCCGAACGCGGGCTGCCTCCGTTCGCGGTAGCCGACGATGCCGTGATCGCCAAGCTCGTCAACATAGCCGATCTGATTGCGCGGATAGATGAGAGTCCACGACTGATTGTCGAACAGGTCGAGGCGGCGGAGCGCATCGAGCTCCCATCGCACGTCGTCGCGCGTGGCGTCGGCCGGCGTGAGTGGTCGATGTGAGAATCCGTGGCCCGCGATCTCGTGACCTCCCGCGCGCGCGACGAGCCGCGCGGCCTCAGGATTGAACCACCCCTCGATCTGCCCGCGCTGCAGCGCCGCCGCGAATACGCGGCACCACGAACTCGACAGAAGCGGCTCGTACTCCACCCGCCGATCGAGAAAGGCCTCAGCGCTCAACGTGTAGGCGCCGACGAACGCGAATGTCGCGCGAAGACCGTGCTCGCCGAGCAGCGCGAGAAGGTCGCGGTAGTTCTGCAGCAGGTTCGTCGTCGTGAACGACTCCTCGATGCGCGCGTCGATATGATCGGCCACGCCCCACTTTCCCTCGCAGTCGAACGAGATGATGAAGACGCCGCTCATCGGTGATCGAGGATCGATTCGAAACCGAAGTCACCTGCCGACGCATTCACCGCGGCAGGCGTCGTGGAAGAAACTCGTCGGCGATAGAGAAAACTGCGGGGCGCGTTTTCAATCGGACGCCACCCGAGCTTCGCAATGACGTCGTTCAGCTCCGCGCGCGAGCTGTAGCTCCACGCCAGCAGCGCGCCGCGGCGGGCGAGCAACTTCGCCGCCCACTGGAGCAGGGAGACGAAATCCTGGGGATCGTCGTACGCGGCATCGATCAGCCGCGCGATGCGAATGCCTTTACGCACGCCACAGGAGAATAGCGCGAACGCGCGGCGATCGAGCGAAGCGAGGACGTGTCGTGGTCCGAGACGATGAAAGAAGCGCCACAGGAACGTCTCGCGCGTCCAGTACGGCCGCATGACTGCCCCGGTTGCGACGCGGTTGAATGCCTCGATGCAGGCGTCGATCGGTTCCTCGGTGGGCGCCGCGGTGATCCGCATCGCGCCGCGCGCGAGCGAGTCGTACATCGCAGCGCGGCCGGTGATGGCGTGCAGCACTCCCGTCACACTCGGAGAAAGAAGGCGAAACCACTGCGTCTCGATCGATGGCCAGCGCAGCTTTTCGTACATCGCGGCCACTGTGTCCGCCGCGCCGGGGATGAAGATCGCCGCCTCGCCGCGCATCGCGTGCAGGACGAGCATCGCCCCCAATCCACTACGCGACTCCGGCTGCACGTACAGATTGTGCGCCGTCGCGACGAGCTGCCTCTGGCCGTCCAAGTGCCAGAGCAAGCGAATTTTGTTAAGACAGCCGATGACGTGCTCGCCGTCGATGACCACCGCGCCGTCAGAGGCCGCGCCATGCGGATTCTCGTCATACAGCCAGCGGGTGTAGCGCTCGTCCGCCTGATACGCGTGCGCACCGAACGCGCGGGCAGCGAAATCGAGGTACGGCCGCAACCACGGCTCGGCGAATGCTTCCACTGCCGGCGCGCTAGATTCGCTCACGACGCAGCTTCTTAAAACGAACGCCGTGCATCGGCTGGTCGACGAGGATGACCTTCTGCGGGATCTTGAAAGGAGCCAGGCGGTCGCGGCAGTACTGGCGCATCCGCGTGCGGAACGCCGACAGGCTCTCCTCGGCCGAGAGCTTCACGCGCGCGACGACGACCTGTCCTGTGATCGCACTCGGCTGCGCGGCCACGACCGCCTCTTCCACGCCCGGCATCGTCTCCAGTAGAGTCTCGACTTCCGCCGGGAAAACTTTCTCTCCGCCGACGTTGATGATCTCCGAGCGCCGCCCGAGGATCCGGAAATACTCGCCGTCGACGTCCACGGCGTCGCCGGTCCTGAACCAGCCGTCTTCAGTGAACGGGCTCGGCGCATTGAGATATCCGAGCATCGCCGACCGCGCACGCACCTCGAGCAAACCGTCGCGCACGCGTGTCTCGAATCCCTCACCGCCGATCTTCACCCACGGTGAGTCGGACGACTTCGACTTCGAGCGGAGGATGCCGAGCTCCGACAACCCGTAGGTCTGTTGCAGCTCCACGTGCGGCATGACTTCGCGTAGTCGTCGCAGCGTGTTCTCGGGCATGACCTCGGTTCCGTATGTTACCAGCTTCAGGCTGCTCAGATCGAATTGTTTGTGCGAATCGCTCAATAGCAGCAGGTGTAGGAACGTCGGCGTGGTCGGCAAAACCTCGACAGAGTACCGCTCAATGGCGGCGCAGATCGCGGCAGGCGAGCGATCCTCGACTGTAATGAGCGTGCCGGCATTCGAGATCACGTACAGCAGCGTGTTCACGCCGCCGATGTGGTCGAACAGCAGGAAAGCCAGCATGCGACGCGACGCGCGGCGGACCGCGAATTTCGCCAGCAGCGGCACGAAGTCATGTACCGCCGCCTTGCTCTTTCCTGTCGATCCGGAGGAAAAGAGGATCAAGCCCGGATGTCCGATCGTTTTCAGACGCACGAGTAGCTCATGTGCGGCCGTCGTGCCCGTGTGCTGAATCGAGGCGCCGGCCGGATCGCTGAGATCGACGATCGCCTCCATCTCCGCGATCACTAGAAACTCGGTTCTCTGTCCCTTGATGGCAGACGAGAGCGGAACGACGACGCACCCCGCCCTAACGAGCGCGAGAAGCGCGGCGACCGCCTCGGGCGAGAAGTCGGCGTCGAGCGCGACGACGCTGCCACGCGCCAAGCCCGACGCACGAATCCGGTCGTCCCATTGAGTGATCGAATCGAGGAGCGCGCCGTACGTGTAATGGCGCTCTCGCCAGACAATCGCATCTTTTTTCCGATTCTCGTCCGCGGCGCGGAGCAGCTCCTCCGTGAACACGTCACACGCCTCCGAGATAGGCCGTCTGGCCAGTGATGAACCCACTGTCGCACGAGAGGAAGAAGTCGATTACGTTGGCGACGTCGTCGAAGGTGCCGAGGCGCGGAATAGCCTGCCTGCCCACGAGCGTATCGATGCGGTCCTTCGGAACGCCGCGAATCAGGTCCGTGTCAATCGGCGTGGGGCCGAGCGCATTGACAGTGATCCCGAACGGCGCGAGCTCTCGCGCCATCACTTCCGTCAATGCCACCACCGCGGCCTTCGATGATACATACGCGGCCTCGCCGTCGAGCTTGAGCGGTACCGCCACCGTGCTGAAGTTCACAATGCGCCCGTAATGACGCTTCTGCATCAGCTTCGCCGCCTCGCGGCTGCAGTAGAACGTGCCGAAGACGTTCGTCTCGTAGATCGCCCGGAACGATTTTCCCGGCGTGAGGAGCGAGTGATTCATCGAGGCTACGCCGGCGCAATTGATCAGGTGGTCGACGCGGCCGTGTTTCTTGCGCACGTTCGAAAAGAATTGAATGACCGCCGACTCATCGGAGATGTCAACCCTGCAGTGCTCATAGTGGTCGTGACGCAGGTCCGACTCGTCGCGACTGCAGCCAACGACGATGCCGCCGGCTGCGAGAGCGTGCTCGGCGAGAAACCTGCCGATGCCCTTGCGACTGCCCGTAACCACGGTGACCGAGTCACTCATGTTGCCCGGTCATCTGTGCCACGACGTAATCGGCAAGCGCGCCGACCGTCCGGAAAGGGCTGGCGCGCTGCGAGACTGCCCGTACGTCGGCGAGCATCACGGTAACGCCAAGAGACTCGTCGAGCGTCTGCTCGACCGCCACGATGAACGAGACCAAGCCGAGGGAGTCAAGCACGCCTTCTTTGCCGAAAAGCGGAGCGTCCTCGCCGCGCTCGATCTCGATTCGCCGCGCCAGCGACTCGTTCATCTCGCGGGCCACTTCGAGGATGCTCTGGACGACCTGCTCTTTGCTGCTCATCTCACCCTCGGAGAGGGAGTATATGCGACGCACTTGTTCGAAAGGATGATGTCGCACACATGCTCGGCAAAGGGCAGTGCGCACGTGAACGCCAGCGAGACCGCATTGAGAACGTGCAGGGAGTCGTCTTCGTCGGTCCGATCTTCGTCCGGCCATCGACGGCGGCCTGAGGCGAAAGCCGAGGAACGGGAAGCATGGGCAAAGGATAAGGTATTCAAGGTGGCTGTTGGGGTCCGCGCCGATGACAGGCGGTTGCGGCGGGCATCGCGGAGAGGATAGGGATTTCAACTCGAGTTGTCAACGGAGAATGTGTCGGCAATATTTCGTCGGACGGGCTGGCCGGTGATCTTGTGATGTGAAGCGGTCCGCCGAAGCGGAAGCGCCGGCCCCGGTGAGTTGGCGGAGACTCTGGGTCGGCATCCGGAGCCCGGGCGCGAGTGTGGCGGTGCGGCGATCCTGGGAGGCGGTCAGCCGCCCCGGGATGCGTTTTGTCGCCATCAACACCGAAGCCCAGCAGGACACACAGATGCTGCACCGGATCCGCAGCCGGCTCGTAGGCGGAGCGCACGGGGCTCATCAACCAGGTGCGGGGGCTCTTGGGGGAATACGGCATCGTCTTCGCCCAAGGGGCCAAGCCAGGTGCGCCGTGGCCTGGCGGTGTTGCTCGCCGAGGAAGACCCCCGGCTCTCCGGGACGGCCGCGAGCTCCTCGGCGATCTCAACGGCCAGCTCCGGGCCCTCGATGAGCGGAGCGCAAACTACGATGCACGGGTCAAAGCCGCCTGTGCCACCGACGAGCGCTGCCCGGCATCGGCCCGCTGACCGCCACAGCGCTGGCCGCCGCGGTCATCGATGGCAAGCAATTCGACAACGGCCGGCAGATGGCCGCAAGCCTGGGGCTCACGCCACCGGAGCACAGCAATGGGGGCAAACAGCGGCTGATGGGGATCACCAACGCGGGAACCCCTACGCACCCTCATCCACGGGGCACGCACCGTACTGCGCCATGCCGAGGGCAAGACCGACCGGCTCTCCCGTTGGGCTTTGGCCGTGCAAGCAAGGCGCGGGGCGAATGTCGCGGCCGTGGCACTGGGCCAACCAACTCGCCCGCATCGACAACTCCATCACCTGTCGATTGGTACTGTACAGGCGGCACCCCAAAGGCCGGATCCGACCCAATACAATCTTGGCGCCGATACGCACCCACCTAGGGTACCCTTTTCCTGAATCCATTCACAGCGCCGAATTCCAATCGCCGCGATCATCGCCGCTTATTCCTACTTGCCGAAGCGATCTCCTGATAAAACGCCTCGTACCGCCGAACTATTTTCCCGATTTCGAAATGTTCGGCCACCCGCGCTCGCGCTCGCGCCCCAAGGACCCGCAAGGCCTCTGCCGGCATTTCGAGTAGCGAGCCGATGGCGTGCGCCAGGCCTTCCATGTCTCCGGGGGAGACAACTCTGCCGGTATCCGCGACGATATACGCGGAATCACCTACGTCCGTAACTGCGCACGGGACGCCGGAGGCCATAGCCTCCCCAACTACATTAGGGAACGCCTCGCCGTAGGATGATGATGAAGAGGCCACGTCCAAGGCTGCCGTAAGGCGCGCAATGTCGTTGCGCAGGCCAAGCAGGTGGACCACAGACGCTAAGCCATGGGCGGCAAGAGTTTGCTGGATGACTTGATTGCCACCGTCGACCCCGTGACCGGCAAGCAGGAAGTGCACGTCCGGCCGTCGTAGATGCACCTCGGCCGCGGCCGAGAGAAATCCTGCATGATTCTTCTGTGGGTGCCATCGGCCAATCAATCCAACAAGGGTCGTGTCTAACGGCACACCCAGTTCCGCCCGCACGGACTGCCTCGCGTTGGCGTCAGGCTTGAAGTGCGACACGTCGAACCCGTTGGGCACCACCACCATCTTCTCAGGCGCGTAGCCGCACGCGACATGAATCTTCCGCGCAACCTCGGAGCAACACAAGACGCGATCCGGCATCCGATGCGACAAGAACGCATTCGCCCTTACGACAGCCAAGGTGAGGCTCTTGTTCTCAGCGGGCGCCAGATTGCTGTGGCGAATGCACCACGCCAACGCGGGAACATCGGCAAGCCGTGCCGCGATGCCGCCCATGAGGTCGGCATGATACATCCAGGTATGAACCACGTCCGGCCTCACGTCCCGCAGGCGTCGAATGAGGTGCATCAGTGCGATTGGGTTGGGTACACCCTGCCGCATGCCCAAGCTTTCCACCGGGATACCAAATGCGCGAAGTTGTTCTCCGATTCGCTCTACCGGGGTCATCGAAATTACGTGCGGCTTGAAGTCCGGCGAAAGCCGCGTGAGAACCCTGTGCAGCATTGTTTCCGCCCCACCTACGCCGGTTGTGGTGATTATGAAGATCAGTTTCATGCCCTTCGTTGCCCGGAAACGAGTGCAAAGGTAAGGAACCAGTAGAGGTAATCGAACATGTTATGCGTAAACATCGACATGAAAACGAATCCGGTAACCACAGCATGATGAAACGTCTTCTCCGGAAAGTACTTTCCCTTCCATAGGATCACGGCTAACGACGTCCATAGCGCTATTCCAAAGACACCGTACTCGGCAGCGAGCATGACAAGCTGGTTGTGTATGCCGGCTCCTACCCCCCACAGGATCGTTACGGCGGCACCTGCGCCGAAGATGGGGTGATCCAGGAATAGGTCCAGGCCCGCTTCCAAGACCTGCGCTCTCATCAGCGCACTGTCGTCATCCAAAACCCGGCTCCGAAAAAAGTCCAGTCGGCCCAGAAGATTGTCGACGTACCCTGAAAGGTCTACACGCCCCGCGAGATAGCTCTCGAAGCTGGCAAGCAACACGGGGAGAACTCCGAGCGCCAGCAAAGACACAGCAAAAGTGTATTTGGGGACTCCTCTCCTTAGCACTAGATAAGACCAGAGCAACATCCAGCTCAGGATGGTCCCACGAGAAAAGGTTAGGATCACTCCCGCCCCCACCAAGAATAGGAGTAGTGCCCGATACAGGGGCCGCAAGACCGGGATGGCCAGTAAGAAGGTGAGCAACATTGCCTCACCCGCCTTGTTTGAATTGAAGAACGTTGCGGCGGCACGCCCCGGCACCGTCCCTTCAGTGCCGAGGGGATAAAACACCCCCGGATGCAGGAAGTCCACGATCACCGTGATCGGGATAAGAACGGCCAGGAACGGAAAGATACGCTCGTAAGATGTGGTCCGGGTGATCGAGCAAGCGAATCCTAGCGCAACTGCGAGGGAGGCATATTGGATCTTAGTGCCGATTATGTCGGCCCTGCTTTGCTCACCATCAATCAGCGCCAACAAGAGATGGATACTATTGAGCGTGATATACCCAAGCGCCCAAAGAGAAAACGGTGAGATTACATACGAGATCAGCGACCGAAACCTCAATAGCAGCAGCGGCGCGACGCCGACAAAGAATGCGTAGTAGAAGTACTTCGGCTGGAAGCTTGCGTTTAGCGTGGAGATGTAATTCGGGATCTCTAGGTAGCCCAAGCATAGGACAACAACCAGTACAGCGACCTCGTACAAACCGAGAAGCGTCTGTGGACTAGATGCGGTTCCCCGAACCCTGGCATCAGGGCTAACAACCGGGGTTATTGTGGGAGACTTGGCGTTCATGAACAGCAACTTTGGGCAACGCTTCACCGCTCAGCAAGCTCTGATACTGCCCCACGATCTTGTCGACGTGAAACGGCGCGAGCGTAATCCGCCGTGTTCCTGTTTCCCCGGCAACAAACCGCTTGATTGCGACGCTCAAGGATTCAGCATCCACCGCGGACGCTAGCAGCACGCCGCCCGCAAGTTCGGCTATCTCTGCTACGCCACCTGCGCACGGCATGGCGATCACCGATGTCCCGCACGCCAACGCCTCCAACACGACGTTGGGAAACCCCTCGTAGCGGGAGCTCAATACAAATGCATCGGCTCGCGCGAAGAAAGGATAAGGGTTCTTCTGGAAGCCGGCGAAGCGCACCCGGTGTGCCACGCCCCTCTGCCGCGCCAGCTCTTCGAGCGCCGGACGCAACGGTCCTTCGCCCAGTAGCGTCAACCGCGGTCCCCTCTCATCGCACAGCGCCAAGGCTTCGATCAGCAGATCGAAACCTTTCTGGCGCGACAGGCGCCCGGCGGCGACCAAGTGCGGCGCGTTTTCGGAATGGCACGCCGGGGGCTCCTGGTCCCTCGAACTGAGCTCGGCGGCGAAACACCGGATGCGTTCGATATCCACGGGGTTGTGGATAATCGCGGCCTTAACCTGGGGAAAAGCGAAATGGCCGACCAGGTCGTCCCGAATATCCAAAGACTGGCATACCATGACATCAAAACGCGCGTAGAATCGGCGGTATGCCCAAGCCCACAGGCGGGGATGGGTATGTTCAGTCAAAGTCTCGCTGGCGACACAAGCCTCACGGCCAATGTAGCGCACCCCGTTTGGCAACAGCGGACGAAGCATCGCCAGAGCGAGATTGAGATGCCCCAGCGTTGAAAACACCACATCCGGCCGCTTCCGCCAAATCAGACGCATGATCTTCGGCAAGGCGTATCGTACGCGTGTGCATCCTAGATCGATGAACTCCACGTCCTTCGGCACGTCATCCCGGTAGACCGCCTCGCGCATATCGACTACCGCCAAGCACAGTCGGAACAGGGAACGATTCATGTGGCGAAGCAAGGTAACAATCACTCGCTCGGCACCACCACCGTGAAGAGAAGGAATTAGGAATAGGAGGTGAGTACGTGTTTCAGTCAAGACGGGTCCTCCACCTGTCCAGCCAAAACCGAAGCGCGCCGATTGGGCACATCATGGCTGCCGACATCAAGAAAGCGCTTGCCCTGCAAGTCGCTCACAGCCAGCATACCCCTTAGCAAGTTTTCTGCCGAGCGCGTGATAGCTCACCCTTCAATCATGGTTGCCGGGTAAATACGAACTCATTGCACGCCTTACCACCCCCACAGGTTTTGAGCCGAGAAAGGACAAAGCCACGATCGCGATAGAAATCGAAAATTAGCTCGGGCTTGGCCACTTCGAAGGGATATCCCCCTACCCAATCGACCACATCCCGCCAGGGAGACATGCCACGACCCGACCCTTCCTGACGCTTGCCGTAATTGCGCCAGGTCTTGCCAGGGTGTCCCTGTAGAAAATCGCGCACAGTGGTCGGGCCCCACAGACGAACAAACGCGAGTCCCAGAATCAGGCTTCTGAAAGGCTCGGGCGTGTGGCAATAGGCTCTCTTGACACGCTTCCAAAGCACAGTCGCACGTCCCTGATCGTCGTAGATGGCGATGTATAGCCTACCTTCTGGCTTGACCAGCGGCGTCACGTTCTCGAGCGCCTGCCACATGGCTCCCGTGTGATGCAACACCCCCCATGAATACACCACGTCGAAGGTCCCCAGTCCGACGAGAAACGCTTGGTCCAACACCGAACCTCGTTCGATGGTCCATTCGGGATCGTCCGGGAAATACCGCCCCTTCAGCTCTCGCGTGCAGGCAACCGATTGCGGATCGTAGTCGAATGAACGCACCCTAGCGCCCAGCCGGCGCGCGGCGAGAGAGAAAAGCCCGCTGCCCGATCCGATATCCAGGAAGGTCTTGTCCTGGAGCGTTTCCGCTTCCAGCAGGTCGCGCAGGGAATGCTCCGCAAGCCGTATGCGGTCTTCGTTCACAAGCGCAAGGAAACGCGTCCAATTGGCGCCAAACTCAAATCGATCGCCGCGAGCGACTTCTGTTGCGTGCATCGTCACTATCGCAACTCCGCAAAAAGCTCTTCCCACATCCCAGCGATCCTTTCCATCGAAAACTTTCCCGTGCCTCGACCGCTCGAGTGGCAAACTAAACTCCGGAGGGCGGGATCGCCCATTACTCGATCCAACGCGGCGGTAAGGGCATCCACATCGGCCGGCGATACCAGGAACCCGTCAACCCCCGGGCGAATGATGTCCCGCGGGCCAGCGGCGCTCCACGGAGGTCCATGCAGGTTCGTTCGAAAGGCTGGTTCTCGATCACGTTGGCTTACGGCCTACGATCGAGATGTCGCCGACTCGGGCCTGGTACATCAGCAGCCGCCGTACCCGCGTGAACGGCAGCCACCGCAGAGCCCGCTCGGCGTTGAGCTTGACTCGAGCCGGCAGCCGCGGGAAGAAATTGATGCTTGGGCGCTGCCAGAAGCTGCTCAGGTCTCGGAAGCCTGCTTGCTCGAGCAGCGGCATGAGCTCCGCGTAGGTCCATTCCTTGAGGTGGACGTTCGGATTATCACCGTGGTGATGAGAGCGGTCGTCGACGCCGAAGCGCTCCTCGGCTGAAATGTCGAGCAGGCGGTTCGGAGTCTTCACCCAGAAGCGGCCGCCGGGCCTGAGCACTCGGAAGGCCCCGGCCAGGTAGCGCGGGACGTCCGCTTCGTGCAGGTGCTCGAGCACCTCCACCGAGAAGACCAGGTCGAAGCTGTTGAATGGGAAGGGCAGCTCTAGGCCGCTGACACAGACAAAGTCGGGGGCGCCCGCCGAGGGAAACCGCTCTGCGTGCCTCTGCGCCTGCTCGATCGCCACCGAGGAAACGTCCACGCCGGTCACCTGGCGGCCGCTTCTGGCCAGCTCGAGCGAGAGGTAGCCGCAACCGCAGCCCACCTCGAGCACTTGGTCCCCGGGTCTGGAGAGGCGGGTCAGTATGGGGAACATGTACGGCCCGGAGCCGAATTGCTGGTCTTCCGCTTTCGGACCGCGACCGCGCAGCGATATCTCGTAAATCTGGTCATACGCCGGCCCGTACAGCTTCGCGCGCGTGTTCTCGTCCGCTTCCAGCAACCTGCGGGCGAGCTCGCTCTCAAGGCAGAGTTGTTGTTCGATCTCTGATTTCTGGGTCATATTACCGTAACTCCGCAAAAAGCTCTTCCCACATACCAACGATCCTTTCCATCGAAAACCTTTCCCGTGCCTCCACCGCTCGAGCGGCAAATTGCATCCTGAGAGCCGCATCGCCCATCAGTCGATCCAGCGCGGCGGTCAGGGCATCCACATTGCCCGGCGGCACCAGCAACCCGTCAACCTCCGGGCGAATGATGCCCCGTGGGCCGGTGTCGCAGTCGAAACTCACTACGGGCAGGCCATGCGCCATGGCTTCGGCAAGCGTATTGGGAAATCCCTCGAAGCGCGAGCTCATGACGTAGACATCAGCCCGTTCGTACCACTCGCCGACGTTGCCGGCGCGTCCGGGCAGAAATACACGACCGTCTAGCCTAAAGGCCTGAACTTGGGTTTCTAACGCGCGGCGTTCTGGGCCCTCGCCGAGTATAACCAAATTCCAATTGTAATACTTCTGAGCCAATGCCATAAAGGCCTCGAGCAACCAATCAATGCCCTTCTGCTTCTCCAGGCGACCAACCGCCAGGAGGATATGCCGATCGGCGACGCAAACTGTTTCCGGGATAAGACGTGGCGCTTGAACCGCCAGGGGCAGAAGCGCCATGTTCGGGATGATCGGAACCCGCTGGGCGCGGGTGTGCATCCTGAGCCACTCCGCACTTTCCTGCGTGAGCGCAACAACGGCAGCTAGTCGACCGTAGGTAAATCGCCGCAGCGCTCCCCATTGGGCGCCCAAAGGCCACTGGGGCGGATGGACGCGCTCGGAACCAATGGCGCACACGTTCGCCAAGCCTCGCGTTGCCAGCGCTAGGATTACGTTGGCGGTGCTCATCAGTGCGAGGGCGATATCGGGTTGTACCTGTCGCAACACTTGCCGCAGTGCTCGCACACGGTGCAGATTTTTCCACAAGCCGGCCAGGACATTGCGGCTCTCGCCCGCCAGTTCCAATGAAATGCGCCTGACCGCGGGGTGCAGCTCATAGAAATCAGAGCTCCGTGACGTCAGCGAGACGATAGTGATGTGCCAGCCCTTCGCGGCCCAATGGTTGGCGAGATTCGCCATAACGCGCTCGGCACCGCCGCCGGAGAGGGAGTGGATGAAAAACAGCAGCCGCATCAGGGGGCGTTCCTCTGTTTCGTGAAAGAAACCGAAAACCACCAAAGCAGAAAAAAGCCAACCATGAGCATGAGCGCTTCGCTGCGATGATGCCGCTAACGCGCATGAACGATAACAGCACCCAAGTCGCTCCGACCCTTCACGACTCGCCGCTGCCACAACCGAAGTCCATGGAGCGCCCCATTTTGCGCTCTTCGCCGGTGTCTTGAATACTGGCATCTTGAATACTAGCCAAAGACATTTTAAATAATGTCGTGCCTTGCCCCTGGAAGGGGGAAGGTTAGGATGGGGGTCGAGTCCGTCCGATCGAAAGGACGCAGCCGTAGCGCTCAACCCCTCCCCTGCTAGGGGGAGGGGTTGAGGAATAGAGCGGCGTCGCCACCTTATTGACTCTGCTCATAAATCAGGACTTGTTCAAGCGGTCCTGTTGAACATTTTAACCACAAGTATTTAATGAACGCATCGTCGGCGAAACGCTCCATGTCGGAGAATCCAAGCGATAGGCGTCGATCGTCAACAAACGCATCCAACACATCGCCAAGCCTGCTTCGGACGCTGCGATCTGTCGAGAAAAACACCAGGCCAGCAGCCGCTTCACGCGGCGCATCGGTGCTCAACACCACCTTGAGCGATGACGCACCAGGGTAAAAAATAAATGTGTGGTATAACTCCCATCGTTGCCACTCCGCCCTGGAGTATCGTTCACCCATCAACTATGTAAGGAGTATACATCGTCTCCGATAATCAAAACACTTAACTGTCCACTGAAACGGCGTAACTCCATATCAACCTACATAGTAATATTTGGCTTCTTAATTTTCCAAACCTGCCGAGTGCGCCAACGCCAAGTCCGCCGGAGTAGACTGGTTGCAACAGCTCGGAAACCCCTGCTCTCGTTTGGTGTCTGGGGAGCTGGTAAATAGTAGGCAGCGCTTGATACGCTTGCGTAATCCCCATAATATCTCTCCGCCTTCTTAAAGTCCTGCGCGTTCAGTACCACGCCGAAGATCGGGATGTTCGCGGATGCGATGCGCTTGAGCCCTGCCCTCGCCAACGGAGCCGGTGTTTTGTTGGCCATCACGACATAGATCAGCCCGGTGGATTGACTGCCGATCACCAGCGCATCGGAGACCAATTGCACCGGCGGGCTGTCGATAATGATCATATCGCACCGATCGCGCAACATGGACAACAAATCGCGGAACTCTTGGGACGCTAAAAGTTCGAGTGGCTTGGGGGGAATACGTCCTGCGGAGATGACAAAAGTGCCGTCGACCTGCAGCAGACACTCTTCGAATGTGCAGGCGCCCGAGAGTAGCTGTGACAGTCCCTTCTGCTCCCCCGAAAGGTTCATTACTTTGGCAAAACAGGGGCGACGCATGTCGCCTTCGATGAGTAACACGCGTTTGGTCTTTGCCTGCGAAAAGGCCAGGTTCATCGCGAAGGTCGATTTTCCCTCCTCTCGCACCGACGATGTCACTACGACGATCGGGCGCGTGGTCTCGAGTGCGGAAAGCAGCACTCCGGTTGAAGCAGTGCGTATCGATTCCGCAAAGAGCCCATGCGGTTGATCCAGCACGGCGCGGACGATATTTTGCTTGCCGTTCCCAAGCAGTACCGGCAATGCGGCCAAGAACGGCTGATGAAGCTTCGCTTCGACGTCGCCACTCGTTTTTACCGTATTGTTCAGGGCCTTCAGGAGTAGCGAGCCAATCATGCCGAGAAGCAGGGTGAGCGCCGCGGCAATTGCCACCGTGCGTGCCTTGGCCGGCCGGATGGGTAACAAAGCCGGCACGGCTGCGTCAACGAGGCGTGCGTGGGATGATTGGGAATACTTGCTGGCGTTGGTCTCTTTGAAGCGAGACAGGAAAGTCTGGTAGAGCCGCCGGTTAGTGGCCGCCTCCCTTTCGAGCACACCCAACCCGATCTCCTTCTGGTTGAGGTCTTGAATCGTTCCTTTCGACCGCGCCAGCGCTTCTTCAATCGTCTTCGCCGTCGCCCGAGCGGCTTCGTACTCTTTAGTGACGCTCGCCACTAAATTTTGAATTTGTCTTCGTGTGTTGGCTCGCGCAGCGCTCACATCGCTGCTAGCCGCCAGAAACTTCTGGTGGTTGGACCCGTAGCGTTGCGAAACCTCGGCAGCCTTTCTCTCCGCCTCGGCTTCGATCTCCTTGGCGCGCTGCACGGACGAGTTCTGGACAACCGCAGGCACCGATTCGTAATTGCCTGCCCTCACTTGGTTTTGGGCCTGCTCGGCCTCAGAGAGGCGAAAACGGGCGTCCACGAGCTTCAAGGTTAACGCCTCTAGCTGCCCGCCGGCGCCGCTAAGCACCGTATTTTTGCTGTCAAGCATGCCTTCCCGGTCGCGGTAGGCCTGCAGCGCCCTCTCCGATGCATCCCATTTTGCCTTCAGGTCTGCTAATTGCTGGTGGAGCAATTGCTCGGCATTTTCGCTCATTTTGTAGCGCGCATCCAAGTCCGCCTGCATGTACGCTTCTGCAGTTGCGTTGGCAACAGCGGCCGCCAGCATCGCGTTGTGGGACTTGAAACTTACCTCGACCAAATGGCTCAGACGCACGGGCTCGATAGACAGGTTCGCAGTGAAGGCCTCCAGTACCTGATCCTCGAGTGACGCCTTGTCGAGCGCGCCGACAGGCTTCGAATATATCGCCGCCAAAGCCGGAAGATGCTCGTTCATCCACTTCTCGAGCGCAGACGGCTTTTTCTGGCGCGGATCGAACTCCGGATGCTCGGTGAGCTTCAGCTTTGTGACGACTCGCAGTGCGACCTCACGCGACTTGAGGATGTCTGTCTGGGTCTGGAAGTACTCTTTGTAGTAAGGGATCGCACCACTGTAAGCATCGCTGATCTGCAGTAGGCTTCGTCTCTCCATATCGATCAGCACCGTGGCACTAGACTGATAGACCGGCGTCATCTGTGAAACGGCCGCGTAGGCGATGACGGCGACAAGTACTGCGAGCGCAAGGAGCCTCCACTTGTCGAGCATGATCGCGCGCCAGTGCTCGACGAACTCGGGCGTTTCCTCCTGTGTCAGGTTGAGATTGTATGGCGGCCCACCGTGGTAGCGGCCCTCCGCGGGAACCATCTCCGGGGGGATAGACGCGGGTTTGTTCATCCTAGAAGAAGTCCTCTTCAACCGTGCCCTAGCAGCCTGTCGGACTTAGCGCGGAACTTTTCAAGCGCGAGGGGATCGGATCGGTCAGGGTTCCAATGAGCGAGGCGTGCATGAGCCATTTCCGTCCCTGTGATCGTGACACACCCTACCTGC
>JACCXJ010000304.1 GCA_013697045.1 Gammaproteobacteria bacterium
GCAGGTAGGGTGTGTCACGATCACAGGGACGGAAATGGCTCATGCACGCCTCGCTCATTGGAACCCTGACCGATCCGATCCCCTCGCGCTTGAAAAGTTCCGCGCTAAGTCCGACAGGCTGCTAGGCCCCGGAGAAACAGAATGCCTCGCTTTCGGATCGGCGCTAGGGTTGAGCGTGTGTACCGATGATGGGCGCGCTCGCAAAGCAGTCGCCACTGAGCTCGGTGCTACAAGGCTAGTTGGCAGCATCGGACTGCTGAAGCGCTGCGTTGTGAGCGGTCTCCTGAACGCCAGCATGGCCTACGAGCTGTATGGTCGGATGCTTGCGGCGGGCGCGTTTTTGCCACTGATGGCTGAGGCAGATTTCCATATGATCTAGGCATTGTTTGCCCACGAAAAGTGCCAAAGACCACTACCTTGCCCTCCGCCCCTTCCAAAGCGTTAAAGGGGCCAGGCTGAGCCTGGCCCAAACCTTTAATCTTAGCAGTTGCGTTGACAGCCCTCGCAGCGGAACCCGGACGGGTGTGGTATTGCTATCCCGTTCCCAAGGTCTACGACGTAGACTGCTCCATCGGGATAGGCCCCACTCGTTGGTTCGAGTATGGGGACGATCTGGGAACGTAGGGTCGCGAACCCCCGCGAGCGCTTTGCGCCTATAGTCGGTAGATTGGGGCTAACCACCGCCGACCAACCGCCGCTCCGCCTCCCGGTACTTCTCCGCGGTCTTCTCGATGATCTCCGGGGGAAGCCGCGGGGCGGGTGGTTTCTTGTTCCAGTCCAGCGTCTCGAGATAGTCGCGCACGAACTGCTTGTCGAAGCTCGGTGGGCTCCGGCCTATCGCATAGCCGTCGGCCGGCCAGAAGCGCGAGGAGTCGGGGGTCAAGGCCTCGTCGATCAAGACCAGATCGCCGCGCCCATCGAGCGCCAGCTCGAATTTGGTGTCGGCGATGATGATGCCACGCGCACGTGCGTACCCGGCCGCCTCGTTGTAGAGGCGGATCGCGGTGTCCCGGAGCCGTTCTGCGACACCGCGGCCGATGAGGCGCGCGACCTCGTCGAAGCTGATGTTCTCGTCGTGGGCCCCGATCTCGGCCTTGGTCGAGGGGGTGAAGATCGGCGCGGGTAGCCGCTCGGCCTGCCTGAGCCCGGCCGGCAACTCGATCCCACAGACGGCCCCCGCCTTCTGATAGTCCTTCCATCCCGACCCGATCAGGTACCCGCGCACGATGGCCTCGACCGGGAGCGGCTCGAGCCTGCGTACGACCAGGCCGCGACCTTCGATGGGGGCGCGTTCGGCCGGGTCGGGCAACACCGCTTCGAGCGGGATCGCCGCGAGGTGGTTCGCCACCAGGCCCTCGGTGCGCCCGAACCAGAAACGCGACAGGGCCGTGAGCACCGCGCCCTTGCCGGGGATGGGGTCGGGCAGGACCACATCGAAGGCCGAGAGGCGGTCGGTGGTGACGATGAGGAGATGGTCCTCTCCGACCGCATACATATCGCGGACCTTGCCCCGGCCGACCAGCGGGAGGCTCGGGACAGCGGACTCGAATAGGGGTTCATTCATGAGGTTACTGGCGCCTGATTTTCCTATATTTGCTTTGTTATACTCGCCGGATGAGCACGCAGAGCCCCCCTGCAACCCTGGGCCTCTGCCATCTGGCCTTGACCGTACGTGACCTCGAGGCCTGTGAGCGATTCTACGTCGATGTCCTCGGCATGCGGGTCGAGTGGCGGCCCGATGCGAACAACGTGTATCTGACCTCGGGGACCGACAACCTGGCCCTGCACCGCGCCGCTAGCGTGGTCGCCCCTTCCGGTCAGCAGGACCTCGATCATATCGGGTTCCTGATGAAGGATGCCGAGGCCGTGGACGTCTGGCACCGGCATCTCATGGCCCATGGCGTCGTCATCCACGCCCCGCCGTGCACCCATCGCGACGGGGCCCGCAGCCTGTATTGCCGCGATCCCGAAGGGCGGCTGGTGCAGTTGATCTACCACCCCCCTCTGTCCGATCGGCGGCCCTGAACCCGCGCGGTTTCCAGTGCCAGGCGTGGCAGATCGCCCTCTAACCCCGCCGCCCGGCGCATGATCCAGCGCGTGAGCGGAATGGCCGCATCGGTCGCGGACAGGCCCAGGTTGCGCAGCAATCGAACCGGGGCGAGCCCGGTCCCGAAGACCTCCTTGAAGAGGTCCATGACGAGCATCATGGCCGTGTTCTCGCCCTTGCGCCAGCGCTCGTAGCGTCGCAAGACGCGCAATTCGCCGAGATCCGACCCGGCCCGGTGGGCATCCTGGAGAACCTCGGCGAGGGTCGCCGCGTCCATCACCCCGAGGTTCGCCCCCTGCCCCGCAAGCGGGTGGATGCGGTGTGCGGCGTCGCCGACGAGGGCCACGCGCTCGCCGGTGTAGCGCGAGGCGTAGCCCCGCACCAGGGGAAAGGCGGTCCGCGGGCCGGTCTCGACGATGGCCCCGAGCGCGGAATCGAAGGCCGCCGTGAGCCGCTTGCGGAAGTCGTGATCGCTCTCCTGCAGGAGTAACTGGGCGGCTTCGCTCTGCGTCGACCACACGATCGCCGAGCGCTGAGGATCGGCCAGGGGCAGGAAGGCGAGCGGGCCGGTCTCGAGAAAACGCTGGCGCGCGACCTCACCGTGCGGCTTCTCGGAGACCGCCGTGCAGCATACGGCGGACTGGTGATAATCTCGCACCCGCTCCTCGATCCCGGCCAACGCTCGGACCCGCGAGGCCGCGCCGTCGGCCCCGACCACGAGCCTGGCCGAGAAGCCACGGCCATCGGCCAGGCGCAGGTCCACCCGCTCCCGGCCCCAGGCGATGGTCTCGAGCCTCGCGGGCCGGAAGGCCGTGACCGCGGGCAGATGGCGGTGGACCGCGCACACGGCCGCCTCGATGAGGCGCGCCGGCACGATATAGCCGAGCGTGGGCTCGCCGATCTCCGCGCTGTCGAAGTGGATGGCCCCGCTGCCACCCTCATCCCACACCCGCATCTCGCGGAAGCACCCGATGGGCTCGGACTCGATGGTGTGCCAGGCCCCGATCGCCCGCAGCACCCGCTCCGAGGCGCGGGTCAGCGCCAGCACCCGCGCATCCTCGGGGTCCGTCGGGCCGAGCGGGGGCTCGCCGGCTTCGATCAGCGCCACCCCGAGCCCGAACCCCCCGAGGAGGGCGGCCAGCGTACCGCCCACCACCCCGCCTCCGGCCACCGCGACGTCGAAGTCCGAACCCGGTCTCATGGGCTGAGACCGCGCGCCAGGCGCGCCTGCCGGCCGTGAAGGCCCATGGCCCTCTCGCACAGGGCGCGTTTCAGGGGTGGGCAGAGGTCGATGGCGAGCATCGCAAGGCCGCGGCCCAGGGTGAGCGGGAAGCGGTCGTCGTAAAAAAGCCGCGCCAGCCCATCGCTCAGCGCAACGACCCGCCGCTGATCGGCACGGCGGCTATCCAAATAACGCCGCAGGACATCGGGATCGCCCGGATCGCGTCCGGCGCGTGCGACCGCGGCCAGGCAGTCGGCGAGCCCAGCCACATCGCGCAGGGCGAGGTTGAGACCCTGGGCGGCATTGGGGTGGACCGTGTGCGCGGCGTTGCCGAGCACCACGAAGCGCGGGCCTATCTGTCGGCGAGCCGTGATGAGCTTGAGCGGATAGGTGCGTCGTGCCCCGAGCTTGACGAGGCCGCTCACCCGGCGCCCGCTGCGCTCGTGTATGGCCGCGAGGAAGCTTGGCTCGTCCAGCCGCATGATTTGCTCGACCTCGTTCGTCGCCATCGCCCACACCGCCACATAACGCTGCATCGTGAGCGGCAACAGGGCCAGCGGCCCACCGGCGGTGAAACGCTCGTAGGCCAGTCCTTCGTGGGGGCCGGCGAGGCTGATATTGGCCACCACCGCCGCCTGCCCGTAGTCGCGTCCGTCGGTATCGACTCCGAGGCATTGCCTGGCCTTGGAGTCGCTCCCGTCGGCGGCCACCAAGAGGCGGGTAGTGACGGAACCGACCCCTTGGTAATTCGCGATCCGGGCCTCGATGCGGTCCGGATGGGTGGTGATCGACTCGAGGCGCGCCGGACACAGTAGGGACAGCCTATCGCCGTCGGCGGCAGCCGCACGAAGCGCCCCTTGAAGGGCGCGGCCCAGCGCGCGGGCGATGACCACGTAGCCGAGTGCCGGTACGCCGAGCGCCGCGGCCTCGAGGCGCGTGACCCCGAAGTACCCCTCGTGCGAGACGTGGATGCGGCGGATCGCCGTGGCCTCGGGGGAGATCCCCGGCCAGATCTGGAGGCCCGCCAGGATCCGTTGGGACGAGGGAGAGAGGGCGAGACCGCGGTCGTCGAAGCTCGGCGGGTCCGCCTCCGAGGAGGCCACCGGCTCCACCACCGCGACGCGCATGGGCAGATCGGCAAGCGCACAGGCCAGGCTCGCCCCCACGAGCCCGCCTCCGATGATCAAACAGTCGCAGTCAAGCGGCGCGGGCATCGACCCCCGCTGCGCTCCCATGGGCCATGCTCATGTGCGCTTCGATCTCCGCGACCGTCTTGGGCGCACCGGCGCTCAAGACCTCGTGGCCGTCCTTGGTGATGAGCACATCGTCCTCGATGCGGATACCGATGTTCCCATAGCGCTTTGGGAGCCCGCGCGTACCGGCCTTGAGATAGAGGCCAGGCTCCGCGGTCATCACCATACCGGGTTCCAAGGTGCGCCACTCGTCGTCCACCTTGTAGTCGCCCACATCGTGGACATCCATGCCGAGCCAGTGCCCGGTCCGGTGCATGAAATAGGGTTTGTAGGCCTCGTCTTTGACCAACCGGCTCGGCCGGCCCTTCAGGATCCCGAGGGCCACGAGCCCCTTGGTGAGGACGCGGACGACCGCCTCGTGGGGCTCGTTCCAGGCGTTACCGGGCCTCATCTTGTCGATGGCCGCGTGCTGTGCCGCGAGCACGATCTCGTAGACGGCGCGCTGCACCGGACTGAAACGGCCGTTCACTGGAAACGTGCGGGTGATGTCGCTGGCATATCCCTGGAGTTCCGCGCCCGCGTCGATGAGCACCAGATCGCCGTCGTGCAGGACCTCGCTGTTCGCGGTGTAATGGAGGATGCAGCCGTTGACACCGCCGCCCACGATGCACGGATAGGCCGGGGAGCGGCTGCCGCCCGCTGTGAAGGCGTGCAGCAGCTGGGCCTCGAGCGCGTACTCGTAGAGCCCGGGTCGGCAGGCGCGCATGGCGCGGCGGTGCGCCTCGGCCGAGAGCGCGGCCGCCTGGCGCATGAGCTTGATCTCCGAGGGGCCCTTGCGCAGGCGCATCTCATGAACGAGCTCGGTAAGCGCGATGAACTCGTGGGGGGCTGTGATACCGGCGCGATGGCGGCTGCGCACCCGATTCACCCAGCCGACCAGGCGCTGGTCGAATTCGAGGTCGAGACCGATCGTGTAGAACACCCGCTCGCGGTTCTCCAGGAGCCCCGGCAGGATGTCGTCGAGATCGGTGATGGGAAAGGCATCATCCGCCCCGTACAGCTCGCAAGCCCCCTCGAGCCCCGCACGGCGACCGTGCCAGGCCTCCATCTTGGGGTCTTTCTCGCGGCAGAAGAGGAGGTACTCGCCGTGAGCCCGGTCGGGGACGAGGACCAGCACCGCCTCGGGCTCCGGGAAACCGGTCAGGTAATAAAAGTTGCTGTCGGGACGGTAGGGGAACTCGACGTCCCCGTTGCGGCGCCGGGCCGGCGCCGCGGGCAGGATCCCGATGGCGCCGCCGTTCATGATGTCCATGAGGCGCTTGCGTCTGCGGGCGAACTCTCGCTTGTCCATCGTGTCTTGGGCCGGCAGTCTTAGAAGATCGTCCACGGAACGCGCATTCGGCAGGGAAAGCCACGGGCTCGGATGCTTAATCATACTGTAGGGCGCCGTTGGACCGCACCCTAGCGGGGCGCTGGAAACGCGTTGACCGGCACGGGGGGGCGTCCTATAGTGGCCGTGGATCCTCACTGCCGTGCCGGGCCTGCTCGAATGCCACACGATAACGCGCTGCCCCTCGACATCGAGGCACTGGAGCGGCGCATTGACGAGTTGGTCCGGGCGCTCACGAACGCGACCACCGAGAACCAGGCCCTGCGCAGCCAGCGCGCCACCCTCATCGCCGAGCGCGCCCAGCTCATGGAGAAGACCGAGCTGGCGCGTACCCGGGTCGAGTTCATGATCGCGCGGCTTAAGGCTATGGAGATCCGGCCGTGAGCGAGGAGTCGAGGCCAGTCAAGGTCTCGATCCTCGACAAGGACTACCTCGTCGGCTGCAAGGACCATGAGCGCGAGCCCCTGCACGCCGCGGTCGATTTGCTGAAACACAAGCTGGAAGAGCTGCGCGTGACCGGTAAGGTGGTCGGCAACGAGCGCCTGGCCGTGATGGCTGCACTGAACATCGCCCATGAGCTCCTGGAGCAGCGGCTCCGTGAGCAGGCCTTCCGCGAGCACATCGACGCCTTCATACAGCGCTTGGACACGAAGCTCGAGACCCTGATGCCGCATGGCGGTGAGGAGACGGCGGCCTAGCCCGTCGAGAGGTCGGTCGGCCGATGCGCGACTTGCGCAGGATCGGATGTATAATGGACGGCGGACGGGGTAAAGGTTTCGACTTGGCGCCCCCTGCGACGTTGGCCAGCAAGCCCAGAAGTCCTTGAGCCTATACTGCAACAGCAGCAGGAACCGACCAGTAGGCGATGTTGTGCATGGCCGCGTGAAAAGCGGTAAGCCTGATTCGCCTCGCGACGTTCCCTCTTGAACCGTTGGTTCAAGACGAAGGCTTGCAGCGGCGTCGCGGGGAGCGCCATCTAATTTTTCGCCGGCGGGCGCAGCGTAGCGGTTCCGCCGGCTTGGCGGGCAAGCACCGGCCGGTACTTGCACGCATTCCCACCACACCCGCGGCGCAGAGCGTATTCGCAATACCCGTTCTACACGGCCACCCGTTCACAGATACAATGGCGGGTCATGTCCGGCAATACCTTCGGGACGCTCTTCACCCTCACCACCTTTGGAGAGAGCCATGGTCCCGCCTATGGCTGCATCGTCGATGGCTGTCCGCCCGGTCTCAAGCTTTGCGAGGCCGATCTGCAGCACGACCTCGACCGGCGTAAACCGGGCACTTCCCGTCATACCACCCAGCGGCGCGAGGAAGACATCGTGCGCATCCTGTCCGGGGTGTTCGAGGGCCGGACCACCGGCACCCCGATCGGGCTCCTCATCGAAAACACCGACCAGCGCTCGAAGGACTACAGCCGCATCATGGACCAGTTCCGGCCCGGACACGCCGACTACACCTACCAGCAGAAATACGGTTTCCGCGACTACCGTGGGGGCGGGCGGGCCTCGGCGCGGGAGACCTGCATGCGGGTCGCGGCCGCCGGGATCGCCAAGAAATACCTCGGGGAGCGCTGCGGGATCGTGGTCCGCGGCTATCTCGCCGCGCTCGGCCCCATCGACCTAGACCTCGTGGACTGGGACGCGGTCGATACCAATCCCTTCTTCTGCCCCGACCCCGCCCAGGTGCCGGCGCTCGAAGCCTACATGGACGCCCTGCGCAAGGAAGGGGATTCGGTCGGCGCGCGCATCAACGTGATCGCCACCGGTGTGCCCCCGGGCCTGGGCGAGCCGGTCTTCGACCGCCTGGACGCGGACATCGCGAAGGCGATGATGGGCATCAATGCCGTCAAGGGCGTCGAGATCGGTGCCGGCTTCTCCGCCGTGCGTCAGAAGGGCACCGAGCACCGCGACCCCATCACCCCACAAGGCTTCCTGAGCAACCACGCCGGCGGGATCCTGGGCGGGATCTCCTCGGGCCAGGACATCGTCGTCGGCATCGCGCTCAAACCGACCTCCAGCCTCCGGTTACCGGAGCAAAGCATCGATCGCTTCGGCAAGCCCGTGGAGGTCGTGACCCATGGCCGCCACGACCCCTGCGTCGGGATCCGGGCGACGCCCATCGCCGAGGCCATGCTGGCCTTGGTGCTCATGGACCACCTGCTGCGCCACCGCGCACAGAACCTCGAGGTGCGCTCCGAGACCCCGGTGGTCCCGGCCGCTCCCGGGGGCTCCCGATGAAACATCACTGGCTCATGAAATCCGAGCCCTCGTCGTTCAGCGTCGATGACCTCCTGCGCCGCCCGCGCCGGACCGAGCCGTGGGACGGGGTCCGCAACTACCAGGCACGTAACCTGATCCGCGACGAAATGAAGCCCGGGGATCTGGCGTTCTTCTATCATTCGGGCTGCGATGAGCCCGGGATCGCGGGGGTCATGGAGGTGGCCAGTCCGGCCTACCCCGATCCCACGGCCTTCGATCCCCGCCACCACCACTTCGACCCCGACAGCTCGCCGGACAGCCCGCGCTGGCTCCTGGTCGACGTGCGCCTGGTGCGCAAGCTCCGCCGCATCATCACGCTCACGGAGCTGAAGGCGCATCCCGAGCTTTCGGGTCTTCAGTTGCTCAAACGCGGCAATCGGTTGTCCGTGATGCCGGTGAGCGCGGAGCACTGGGAATTCATCCTGGGGCTGGAATAGGAAACGGGGGCTTATCCGCCTGCAACCCACGAGGAGCGAACGTAGGGGATGCACCGCATACCATTCGATAAAAGGGGGTCTCCACTTAGCTGAAGTGACTACAAGATATTGGGGTCAGGGCTTGGCGATGATGTCCTTGTAAGGTGCCGGAGGCGTGGCGAGCACTTGCTGGATGAGGCGGTAGAAGAGCAGGCCA
>JACCXJ010000305.1 GCA_013697045.1 Gammaproteobacteria bacterium
GCAGGTAGGGTGTGTCACGATCACAGGGACGGAAATGGCTCATGCACGCCTCGCTCATTGGAACCCTGACCGATCCGATCCCCTCGCGCTTGAAAAGTTCCGCGCTAAGTCCGACAGGCTGCTAGCAGCTCTGAGGGCAATCCGGCCGGAACGGCAGGCGGCAGCATCTGCTCGGTGAGCGCTCGCCCGCGGGGGATCCGGGCCGGATTCCTCCCGAGCAAGACGCTTAGCTCGTCCTCCTTCTGCACCATCTGCCGCTCGAGCTCCGCCATGCGGGCAGCGGCATTGGCCCGTTCCGCTTCAAACTGGTCGGCGTCGAGCTTGGGGATCAGGCCCTGCCGCAGCCGAGCCCGGGCGATCCTCACGGATTCTTCCCACGATTGCAGGGTGTATCGAACGATGTCCAGTTGCATATCGAGCTGGCGGAGATCGAAATAGGCCTGGGCGACGCCGCTCACGAGCGCCAAGACCACCGCCCGCCGATTTTCCTCCCGCGCGAGGAGCTCCGCACGCGCTGCTTCGTTCGCGCGGCGCACCCGCCCCCAGATGTCAATCTCCCAGGACAGATTACCCTGGACGTAATAGCTCGATGGCGTGGGAAAACCCGGGATGCTGGTTGCGTTCATCCGGCCGAGGGCAGGGGCGTTGGCCGTTGCGCTCACTTGGGGCGCGAAATCCATCCGGGCGATAGCAAGCCGGGCTTCAAATTCGTCGATGCTCGCCAGTGCTTGATGCAGGTCCTTGTTTTCCTGGAGTGAGATGCGAACGAGCTTTTGCAGTTCGTCGTCGCGCAGGAGCTGCCACCAGGGCAGATTGGCGATAGACTCCCCCTCGGCCCGCGCCATACGGAAGGCGTCGGGCGTGGTGATGGCCGGGCGGACGTAGTCGGGACCGAGCCCACAGGCGCTCAGCAGGAGCGCGCCGCTCGCCACCACGAGGCCGCGCATCTCAAGGGCCTCCGCTAGTAGAAGGCTGGGCCGGGACGGGGCTCTTCCCCTCGGTGCGCCGCCGGGAGAGGAGATCGGCAAGCTTTCGGTTCAGAACGAAAAAGACCGGGGTGAAAAAGATGGCCAGGAAGGTTTCTGCGAGCATGCCGCCGAATACGCCGGTGCCGATGGAATGACGACCGGCGGCCCCGGCGCCCTCATCGGGAACGCATCCGGGGAATTCGCGAAGATCCCCGAGGCGCAGACCAGCGGCGTGACCCCAGAATGAAGGCCATGGAGGTCATGATGATCGGGCGAAAGCGAAGCGTGGCACCCTCGAGCGTAGATCCCGAGCGCCAGCCCCGCCCGCCGGATGTTCATCCCGACCGTCGCGGTGTAGCGGTGCCGCGTCCACTCGAAGAAGCGGTTGAACCGTTGAAAGAAAACCCTCTTTGTTCTGTGGTTGGGCTTGAGCACCAGGGCGCACAGGGCCGGGCTCAAGGTGAGCGCCACGAATCCTGAGATCGTGACGGAGATCGCGATGGTGACGGCAAACTGCCGGTAGAGCTGGCCCGTGATCCCACCCAGCACGGCGGTGGGGATGAACACGGACACGAGCACCAGGACGATAGCGATCACGGGTCCCGCGACCTCCTCCATGGCCTTCTTGGCGGCGTCTTTGGGCGAGAGCCCGCCTTCTATGTGGCGCTCGACGTTTTCGACCACCACGATCGCATCATCCACGACCAGCCCGATGCACAACACCATGCCGAACAGGGTCAGGGTATTGATCGAGAACCCGAGGACATACATGCCGGCAAAGGCGCCGATCAGCGAGACGGGAACCGCCACCATGGGGATCAGCGTGGCGCGCCAGCTCTGTAAAAAGAGATAGACCACGAGCACGACCAAGACCAGGGCCTCGCCCAAGGTCTGGACCACTTCCCGGATCGACACCTCGATGAACCGGGTCGTGTCGTAGGGAATGTCGTACCTAACGCCCGACGGGAAACTTTTCGACAGCGCGTCCATTTCGGCGCGGATGCGCCTGACCGTCTCGAGGGCGTTCGCCCCGGGAGAGAGCGTGGTTTTGCTTGGCCTGCACCAGGCGCGCCTCGGCTTGAGCCACCATCGCCTTGGCGCTCATCGCGGCGGCTTGGAAGGGCACGGGATCGATCTGATAGAGCAGGGCACCCATCTTGACATCGCGGCCTTCCTGGAAAAGGCGCTCTTTGATGATCCCCGTCACTTGGGGGCGGATCTCCACGGGGCGGGAGGACTCGGTTTGCCCGATGAATTCGGGTTCGTCCACCACCGTTTGAGTCGTCACGGTGATAACGGCAACTTCCGGGACGGGAGTGGCGGGCGGAGCGGCGACTTCTTGCTGGCAGCCTGACAATGCCGCCAGTCCCACCATATACCCGAGGAGGCTTAGCCCAAGCGTTCGAGCCCGATGAGCCATGCTAGTTCACGCTCAGCGCGCGGACGCGCCTCCTGCGTTCGAGGGGAACGGTCGCTACGTTCGTCATTATACCCTCCTTCTTCTTTTATCGATTGCACAGCGCACGCTATGCTGGTTGCTTCTTGCCAGTTGCGTGGAAATCGATCAAATGATCGAGCGAACCACTCCACCGTCCGCACGCAGCGCCGTTCCGTTCGTCGCAGAGGACAGCGGGCTGGCTACGAACGCGACCAGCGCGGCGACCTCCTCGGTTGTGGCAAATCGCTTTAGCAGCGAGCTCGGACGGACGGTTTCGAAGAACTCCTCCTCAACCACAGACGGTTCGACGTTTCGAGACTCCGCCATTTGGCTGACGAACCCTCCACTCCCTCGGACCGCGTCGGCCCCGGCAAGATGGAGTTGACCGTCACGCCGGTGCCCGCCGTCGTTTCCGCCAGACCGCGCGCCAGCGCAAGTTGCATGGTCTTCGTGAGACCATAATGGATCATCTCAACGGGAATATTGACCGCCGATTCGCTCGAGATGAAAATGATCCTGCCCCAGTTCTTCGCTTTCATCTTTGGCAGGTAATGACGGCTCAAGCGCACGCCGCTCATGAAATTCGTTTCAATGATCGCCATCCAGTCCTCATCCGAGATATCCTCGAAGGACTTTGGTTCATAGATGCCGAGGTTATTTATCAAAACGTCCACGTGAGGAAAGCTGCCGGTGGCTCGCTTCACCGGTTCCAGTTTGCTCAGATCGGCGACGAGCGCCTCCAGCTTGGCGCGAGGATGCTTCTGCCGGATTTTCTCGATAGCCTCACTTACACGCTCTTCCGATCGACCGTTGATGATCACCGCCGCGCCCTCACCGGCCAGGGTCGAACCAATCGCTAGACCGATGCCCGCAGTCGAGCCGGTCACCAGCGCGAGCTTGCCAGATAGTTGTAAGTCCATGATTCCTCCTTTCAAAGCGACGGCCTAATGTCGCATGCACAGGCCTAAGACCCTTGTCTCAAGTCCAGAACTACTGATGTAGGCCCAGCAACGTATAAGGGCAAACGGAAAAATGCACTCGGTCAGCTCATGCCAGTAACGCGAAGCCACTTAAAAAGTAGACGACACGCAAGACGATCTTGCCGCGGGCATTCTGACATCATCACACCTTCTTTTCCTCTGAATGGATAATCCCTTCTACGATGCATTTGTTTAGACATCCCGTCGCCACCAACTCGGCCCCTTCCCGGTGCATTTGACCGAGGAGCGCCTTCCCGTCTGCGTCGATAAAGGTGACTGAACCCTATCGTTGCATAAATTTCTCTTACCTGGGGCTTTCAGGCGGCCTGCAATGCCTCGAGGTAGTGCAACAACTCCTCTTGGACCGCCGGATTGGCGGACATGCTGAGGGTGAGCTGTCCCTGAG
>JACCXJ010000306.1 GCA_013697045.1 Gammaproteobacteria bacterium
TGTCCCCGAAGGTATCCAGGGCATCGCCGCCGCGGCTCACCTGGGGTGCGACCGGCGTCGGCACGCGCCGCAGCTCCAGGGTCACGTCGTTGATGACGCTCACGTTGAAGAACCAATCGCGGTAGAAGGGGCGGTCGGACTTCAGGATGTTGCGGTTATAGGGGTCGTACCAGGGCTCTTTCACGAGACCCAGGTCCTTGGCCAGGCGCCAGCGGTCCGGGATGGGCAGGAAATCGCCGGGAGCGGCCGGCGCCGGGAGCGGGATGCGCTCCAAGCCGGTCGCGCGGTTCGGGTCCGGCAGCTCCGCGTCCTGGGGGCCCGGCGTCTCGGGCTCCGCGCCCGGGCGCGAGCGCTCTTCCTCGGCCTCCACGGCGGGTGCGGTGGGCGCCGGCGCCGGGGCCGGGGCCGTACCCTCCGACGCACCGGGGAGGCGCCGCGAGGTCTGGGCCACTACCCGCGGCTCGCCAGACGAGGTTGCTCGATCGATTTTGGCCGGCACGCTGGGCACGTCAGCCTTGGGCCATGCCGGCTGGGCGCCGAACAACACGAGCGGCAGAGCCGCAAAGCCCCAGGGGCGTGCGCGGCGGGCACTCCCGCCGTCCATCATTTGCCTTTGCATGGTGTCTGTACGTCGCTGCCGATGAAGGGGGCCACCGGACACTGCACATAGCGCAGTCTCAGGGTCTGGCTGCCGCCCTGGGTGATACGCACGCGGTCGGCGCGCCGGCCCCTCGGCGCATTCCTGATCCGGCCCCGCAGCGCCACGCTGGCGTTGTTGACGCCGAGGAAGGCGACCATGTCGTCCTGGTCGACGCCGTCGCCCGAGATCCCGAGGGCCCCCACCAGCACCCCGCTCTTGAAGATGGGCACGCTGCCCGGGAAGATCTGGATGCCGTTGGCGAGCCGGCCGAGGGCGATGGAGGGGGCGTTCGACGTGCCGCAGTCCCGGACCGTGTTCGGCGCCACCAAGAGGGACCCGATGACGTCTGGCGCAACCAGGTCCAACTGGATCCCGACGTTGAAGGGACTCCACTCGTTGACGCCGATCCGGAAGATCCCCTGCCGCGGACCGCTGCTGACGCCCGGCTTGCTCAAAGGACCGGTGGGGCCCGATTCGATGCCGTCCGGGAAGTACGGCCGCGCCAAGTTGCCGATCGCGCGGTTGCTGTAGGCCACCCCGTCCTCGAAGACGCGGCCGCGGAACGGCGGGTCCACGAACGCCTGAGTGTCACGAACATAACCCCGCAATGCACCGGCGAACAGGGGATTGTTCGTGCCGCTCAGACTTGCAGCCGCATCCGGGCTGGAAAAGAACGCGGCGGCGCGCGCCTTCTGCAACGACACGTCGATCCCGAAGACCGGCGCGTCGCGGGTGCGGGCGACACCCAGGATCGTGCCGTTGACATCGACCACCGAGAGCGTGACCCGCACCTGGCTGCCATTCGGCTGGCGGATATTGGCGCGCGCGCTGTTCGCGACCTCGATGCCCTCCCGGAGCAGCGTCCTGACCTCGCTCGCGGTCAAGCGCTGGCCATCGTTGGGGGCACCGGCGATGGGCGGGAAACGGTTGGCGCCCGTACTGTCGGCGAGCACGAAGGCGTCCAACCCTCGGCCGAACAAGGGGGGCCTCACCTGGTCGGCCGGGATGATCCCCGATGCCCGCTGGCCGAACGCGGTACCGCGCCGCACGACCGGGGGAGTCGGGTAGAACCCACTCGCAGCGACCAGCGTGCCCAGCCGCCCGTCGATGCTGCTGAAGGCGGGCGCGGATCCGGGATCGGACAGCAGATCGCCGGTAACCGCATCGGAATAGCGGAGCAGGAGACCTCCCACCGCGATGCGATCCGCCCGCCGGTTCTCGGGGGCCTCGAAGCCCGCCGTGCCGGCCAGCGCGATCAGCTCATCGACGCTCTGGTCCACATCGACGATGTTGGCATCGACGCCGTAGATCCCATCGGCAATGACGCCGATCCCGCCCACCGGGGTGCCCCTCAAGTACAGCGTCAAGCCACCGGGATCGGCGGACAGACCCAAGGGAGAGCGGCGCGGCCCGATGCCGACGGCCTCGCCTTGCTGAACGAGGTCCCCGCACGGGAGCTGACTGAACTGCACACCGAAGAGTGGCCCCGAGGGCTGGCCGCGTTCGCCCGGATTGAAGAACTCCTGGACGATCTGGTTGGCCGTGCGGCTGCCGAAGGCGTTCCCCTCGCTCGACAGATAGGCCGCGGTGATGGCCTTGGCGATGGCCGCGAAAGAAGATGGGACTCCGGGCGGCGCCCCCGCGATAGGTAATTGGATCTCTTCGAGCCCGGCGTCCGGGAACTGCGGCAGCCGCCTGTTGAACCGACCGGAGGTGATGCGGGCAAAGGCCCGCGCCCCGTTCATCTGAAACACGGCCAGAACGTTGCCCACGCGATCGACCACCGCGATGGTGGCCCGGCGGTTGCGCGCCTGGGCCTCCGCCACGGCCTGGGCGATGATGCGCTGGACCTGGGACGCCCGGAGAAAGGTGCCGGCGTTGGCGCAAGAGCCGACACAGTTGCTGTTCGCCGCATGCGTCTCGCCGACCGCCAGGAGCGCGGCCAGGAGGACCAGCGCCCGGCAGGCCACCCACGTCGAAGCCGACCGCATCGCGCTCAGCCCCCCTCGATGTTCGTTCTTGTAAAACTCACGTCGCCCCCAGCGGGATCCCCACCAACGACAATGAGATAGGCTGCTATGCTAAACCAATCTCGCCGCGTACCTCAAGAGCTTTCCCCCACCCTGGCCCCCCCCCCCCGCTACGCAGGAGAGGGCACTGGAAACCTAACCCACCAACCCTCGGGGCCGCATTCCCTAAAACGTGAGGTTCACCCCGACCGCAAAGCCCCTGGTCACATCCGAACGGTCCTGGGAACCCTGCTCTTGGAAGTCCGTGCTGATGGCCTGGTATCGATACCCTGCGTAGACCGTTGCCGCCGACAGCGGCAGGTGCGGCATCAACTGATCCATGCCGTGCGTGTACGAGAATCCAGCCTCCGCGACATCATAATCGGCGTCAAACTCTCGCGTTCCAGCGTCCTGGCAACAAGGGGGAGTGGTATCCACATCTCTGATGTTCGCGTCCATGAAGCCATGGGCATAGGTCGCATACACCCCGAAGCCGCGGCCGATAGGCACCGATGCGGCGATCCCGATCGTTGGGCCTTCTATGTCGATATTGCTGGTGGACGTGTCTACCCCTGTGTCGCCCTGGAACGTAGTGGTAATTGTTTGATCAATTGCTTGGCGTACTTTCTTGTAGCCGCCCAAGATGGCGACGTAGGGGTGCACGTAGATCCCGCCTGAAGCATCCCACTCGTATCGCTCACCTGAAGTTTCAAATGTAGTTATAATCGGCGCACCGACAGGATTTCCAGCTGCGTCAACCTGTTGTGCCGTTCCCAACGTCGGCTCAAAATCAAAATCGGTCTTGGAATAATAGCTACCGGTCACGAACAGCCATTTGTATCTGGCGCTGAGCTGAGGGATCGGTACGGCCTCGATGTCGGACTCTTGTGAGTCAGGTGCGGTATCGGTAACCGTGACGAAATCACCATCGGGACCGAATGCCGTCTGGCTGATAAAGCTGTCCCGCGACCACTCGTTTATCCAGACCTTCACCCCAAGCGTCGCGGAGAAGTCCTGGCTCCAGTCCGGCGAGAGCCAGCCCGAGAAGCCATCCAAGACGGTCGGCCCCGTGGGCTCGTCCGCGAACGCGGCGAAGGGGCTTAGTAGCGTCAATGCAGCGGTGCTCAAACAGAGTCTCTTGTTCACGGTGATGTTCCCCTCGACATACTTATGGATACATGTATACGCTGAACCACACCCCCACCCTGCGCTAGGGACATCAGGGGGACGGGTCCCCTTCGCGCCTCGGCGCTCCTCGGCATGCGCTGCCCTCATACGTTTATATAATACAACATTGGACGGCGCGCAAGTGGTATCGATGCAACAGCGTGCAACTGGGGTCCTGCGGTCGAGCCTAGGTTCGTCCGTGGCGGCCTGGCGACCGCCGCGCGGTCGCTCACGGGCCATTCGCCATTCGGTGGCGGTGTGATGGCCGCCGCGCCGCCGCTCACCCGGCGCGCTTGGCGTAGCGCCCGAAGGTCCAGTGGAGATTGAGGCCGGTCGGATGTCCTGCCGGACCGTTGCCGAGCCTGGGGAGGACCTCCGCGCGCAGCAGCAGCCGGATCAGTGCTTCGCGGCAATCGCGCTCGGGCACCTCGGCGAAATAGCGCTGATTGGCGGGCAGGAGGGCCAGGGCGATGGCATCTTCCTCACTCAAGACCGACATCAAGGTCGAGGTAGCGCCCAGGAAGCGCCTGCAGAGTTGGGCGTGGATCTCGGAGACGTCGGTCGGGACCGGCAACACCTGCTTGTCGCCCAGCGCCCGGAGGCGGGCGCGCTCGTACGGGGTGAGAGCCTGCCGGATCTCACGGGCCCGGGCGGGCAGGTCGCCATAGCGTCCGCGCTCGGCTTCGGGCAGCTTCGCGATCACGGAATCCAGGCGGGTCTCATCGTCCAAGACTTCACCCAGTACCCCGCGTAGGAGCCGATTCGCGGCATGGATCACACAGGCATCGGCGGGCGCCGGTGCCGTGTCCGGCGTATTCCACAAGAACACGCCATCGGGCTTCAACGCCTCGGCGACGCCTTCGATCAGATGCGGTAGGGCCTTGGGTTGCACCAGATGCAGGACCATGCTGGCGTACACCACATCGACGCCCTCCCCGCCCCCGATCCGCGCCGCGCTACTCATATCCGTGGGACTACGGCACCGGGCCCGTGCTTTCACAAACAACTTGCGGCCGTATCGTTTCCGCTGCCTCCGTTGCAATGATCGGAACCCGATTGCCCGTCCATGGCGTCGTCGCCGTTTTGCCCAAACAACCGGTCCTTGCCCGTGCCTCCCTTCAAGAAATCGTTCCCATTCCCGCCGAACAGCCGGTCCTTTCCTTGGTTGCCGAATAGCCGATCGTTACCTGGCCCGCCGCAGATGACGTCGTTCCCGCCACGTCCCCGGATGACGTCGGAACCGCCCTGTCCATGGATGACGTCGTTGCCCGGGGTGCCGAAGATGTTGTTGTTATTATTGTTCCCGGCGATGGTCACCGGGAGGCCGTTACACGTGAGCGACCGCGATGGTGGCGGCGACGGTGGTAGTGGCGACGGTGGCAGTGGCGACGGTGGCAGTGGCGACGGCGGCAATGGCGACGGTGGCAGTGGCGACGGTGGTTGTGGTGGTCGCGGCGGTAGCGGCGGCGGTGGCCGTGGCAACGCTGGTGGTGATCCTGTTGGACCAGGTGGTGGCGGCGGCGGTGGCGGTGGTGGCGGTGGTGGTGGTGGTGGACCAGGTGGTGGTGGCGGTGGTGGTGGTCCGACCTCGCCAAGCGCGGCGTCTGCCTGGACCAAACCGAAACCAGTGCCGAAGTCGAAGCCGGTGTCGAAACCGCCGGTGCTCGGATCATCCATGTCGATCGCCGTGGCCTTCAACGCCGCATACGTGGCATCGGGCGTCAAGGACGAGACCAGCCCTTTCATGAGCGCGGCGACGCCAGCGGCATGCGATGCGGCGGCCGAGGTCCCGAAGAAGTTCGGGAAGCCGGTCGAGTCCGAGTCGTTCCCGCCAAAAAACGTGGTGTCGACCCCATCCGGCGCCGTGATGTCCGGCTGCTGGCGGACCTCCGGTATGGCGAGCCGGTTGCCGGCGGTATCAAAGAGGATGGGCGTGCCCCCGGCCGACGAGAACGTCTCGATGAGCGGCGGGTTTTGGCCGAAATTGGGCGTATCCTGGTAATTGACCGCGCCGACACCGAGGCCCCCGAGTGCCGCGCTATGGCCCCAGGAAGCCCCGGTCTTGGTATCGAACTGAATCGATCGTGATCGAGCCGCTCCCTATGAGCACCGTCTTCATCAAGCCCGGCAACGGACCGGCGAAGTGCAGGATCCTCACCCCGAAAGTCGTGGCGGGACCGGCGTTGCCGAAGCTGAAAAACTCGAACGGATCGCCCCCGACGTTGGCGGCAGCGCTGCTGGCGAGAACCGTAGTACAAGCCGCATCGGTGAGGACGATGTCCATGTCGCTCGCCGAGCCCGGCGGGCCGCTGACCGAAAAGAAGGGCTGGTCCCATTGGTAGTCCAGGATCAGCGTCTCGCCGACCGGGATGGTGATCTGCTGGCAGGTATCGACGCCGGCAGCCGAGTGAAGTCATGCGCTTCTTCGGGCCCTGAGCCGATGCCGATATCGAAGAACTGGCCGCTGGGAAAGAAGGGGGCCTCGTAGGCCTTGCGATCGGCATTGCCGGCGGAGCTGAAATAGGCCACCCCCATCCCTTTGACAGTGTTGACCGCCTGGGCGACGATGCCGTCCTGGTAGAAGGGCTCGTCGAGATAGAAGAAATCATCGTTGATCACCTTCGCGCCGGCGTTGGCGAGATCGATGATGCCCTGGGCGAAAACCGCCTGCCCGCCCAACGCCGTGTGGAAGGCCTGGCTGGCCCCGGGGGCCACATCATGGATGATCTCCATCATGCCCCGCCCTTCGTCGGTCGCGCCGGTGCACGGGCTCTGCTCCTCCAGCACGGTGACCCCCGCGGGCAGATCGCCCCTCGCGACACCGGCCGCGGCGCCCCCGAGACAGTCGTAGCTGTCCGTCAGGGTCCCCACCGTGACCCCGGTACCATCGACCCCGAAGGCCGTGCGACCGAGGTCCGCACGCATCGCGGCATCCCCCTGGCTAGTCACGTCGCCGACATGGGTGGCCGCATAGGCGGTACGGGCGAGCTGCAGGGAGGAGAGGTCCTTGAGCCGGGGGATGGCCAAGACCGGTAGGCGAGCCGAGACCACGCGCCCGAACACCGTGACCTTGTCCGCCCCGAGCGCGCGTAGATCGGCGGCGAGGGCTTCGGGATCGCCCGACGCTGCGGTATTGATGACCACCGATCCCTCGGCGATGGGCGCGATCGCATTGCTCGACTGGAAGGCCGGGGCAGTCGCCCCTTGCCCGCTTGTCTGCTGCAAGTGAGCCTGGTATTCGGCGTGTAAGGCCAGGAGATCGGCGCCCACCTTGGCCATGGCGGCCTTCGAGAACGAGGTGCCGATCCCGAGATTCTCCACCCGGCGCAGTTGGATCGCCGGCGGCCCGGCGCCTTGGGCCGAGACGGGCGGGGCGGTCGAGCCGAGGACACACGTAAAGGCCCCTAGCGCAAGGCGCAGGGTGGGTCGGGAGTTTTTCTTTCTAGGCTTATCCATCATGGATCTCCTTTTAATGGTTGTTTGAAAGCAGCATTGCCCCGGGGGACAGGCGAACACTGCCTCTTCCCTCAAACACGCCGGCGGAGGCGGGCGGTAATGCCTCGCGCTGGTCGATAAGTCTACTCTAATGTGGTAGTGGGCCGACGCTATCCCTCCAATTGGAGGGTAACAGCCTGTGGAATGAGAAACCGCCTCCTGCTCGCTCGATCGGCGGCACCTCAGCGCGACATGACGTGGTTGGAATCGGGGAACGAAGTCGAATACGGGCCCCTCGACCTCGCTTCGGGACTATGATGTCCTACAAAGACCGAAGAGGACGGCGCACAGTGGTGTTAGCCCAACATCGCCGTCTAGCAGCCTGTCGGACTTAGCGCGGAACTTTTCAAGCGCGAGGGGATCGGATCGGTCAGGGTTCCAATGAGCGAGGCGTGCATGAGCCATTTCCGTCCCTGTGATCGTGACACACCCTACCTGC
>JACCXJ010000308.1 GCA_013697045.1 Gammaproteobacteria bacterium
AGGTAGGGTGTGTCACGATCACAGGGACGGAAATGGCTCATGCACGCCTCGCTCATTGGAACCCTGACCGATCCGATCCCCTCGCGCTTGAAAAGTTCCGCGCTAAGTCCGACAGGCTGCTAGAGCGGTGGCCAGATACCGTGGAGCCGGTCTTTGACTTTATCAAGGCAAGCCACGTGCACCGCCGGACCCGCCATGCTCAAGATCGGTGCGCCTACCGGGCGGCGCGGCCCGGAAAAGGGGCGTGGAGCCCGCGCGCTCTCCCGGGTCGAAGACGATTCCTTGTTCCCTTTCAATCACTTAAGCGGATAGAGTGGATTGGAACGCATCCTGTTAGGGGCTTTAAGTTTAGCCAGGGTGTCGTACCACTGGCGTCCTCGGGTGGAGGAACGGCGATGCGTACACGTCTCGTGGTGGTCGGAAACGGCATGGTGGGGCACAAGCTCATCGAGTGCCTGATGGGATCGGACGCAGCCTCGGGGTTCGAGGTCGTGACGTTCTGTGAAGAACCCCGGCTGGCCTACGACCGGGTGCACCTCTCGGAGTTCTTCGCCGGCAAGACGGCCGAGGACCTGTCGCTGGTCGAGCCCGGCTTCTATGAGCGCCATGAGGTCACGGTACACCTCGGCGACAAGGCCGTGGCCATCGACCGGGCCGCCAAGCTGGTGCGTTCGGAACAGGGCCGAGAGCTCCCCTATGACAAGCTCGTGCTGGCCACGGGCTCCTACCCCTTCGTGCCGCCCGTTCCCGGCCGCGAGCGTCCGGGCTGCTTCGTGTACCGGACCATCGAGGACCTCGAGGCCATCACCGAGGCGGCGCGCGGGAGAAGGGTCGGGACCGTGGTCGGCGGCGGGCTCCTGGGTCTCGAGGCCGCCAACGCGCTCAAGAACCTCGGGCTCGAGACGCATGTGGTCGAGTTCGCCCCGAGGCTCATGACCGTACAGGTGGACGACGGCGGCGGCGCCATCCTGCGCCACAAGATCCAGGACCTGGGCGTGCGCGTACATATCTCGAAGAACACCACGGAGATCGTGGACGGCGGTGCCCATGCCCACCGCATGAGCTTCGCCGATGGGGACCTCTTGGAGACCGATCTCATCGTATTCTCTGCGGGGATCCGGCCGCGCGACGAGCTGGCGCGCGAGGCCGGCCTCGAGATGGGCAGCCGCGGCGGGATCCGGGTCGATGACGGTTGCCGCACCTCGGACCCCGACATCTACGCGATCGGCGAGTGTGCGGTCTGGAACCACCAGGTCTTCGGGCTGGTCGCGCCCGGTTATCAGATGGCGGAGGTCGCGGCCTCCCAGCTCACCGGCGGCGAGCAACGCTTCACCGGCGCCGACATGAGCACCAAGTTGAAGCTCCTCGGCGTCGATGTCGCGAGCATCGGCGACGCCCACGGCCGCGCCGCCGGCGCGCGTGCCTACACCTACATCGATGAGCCCAACCGCGTGTACAAGAAGCTCGTGGTGAGTGAGAACGGCCGGCGTCTCCTGGGCGGGGTGCTGGTGGGCGATGCCGAGGTCTACGGCGAGCTGTTGCAGTTTTGCCTGAACGGCATAGAGCTGCCCCCCTACCCCGATGAATTGATCCTGCCGCAGCGCGAGGGCAAGAAGACCACCGGGCTCGGTGTCGATGCGCTGCCCGATGCCGCCCAGATCTGCTCCTGCAACAACGTCAGCAAGGGCCGGATCTGCGCCGCCATCGCGGACGGTGCCCACAGCCTCGGGGCGCTCAAGCAGGCCACCAAGTGTTCCACGACCTGTGGCGGCTGCGCCCCGCTCGCGATCCAGATCCTCAACAAGGAGCTGCTGCGCCTGGGGGTGGCGGTGCGCAAGGGCGTGTGCGAGCACTTCCCCTACTCCCGCCAGGAGCTCTACCACATCGTGAGGGTCGAGCACCACAAGTCCTTCGAGGACCTCATCGCCAAGCACGGTAAGGGGCTCGGCTGCGACATCTGCAAACCGGCCGTGGCCTCGATCCTGGCCACCTGCTGGAACGAGTATGTCTTGAAGAAGGAGCACGCCGGGCTCCAGGACACCAACGACCACTACCTCGCCAACCTGCAGAAGGACGGCACCTATTCCGTGATCCCGCGGGTGCCGGGCGGGGAGATCACCCCGGAGGGGCTCGTTGCGCTCGGCACCATCGCCAAGAAGCACGGGCTCTATACCAAGATCACGGGCGCGCAGCGCATCGACATGTTCGGGGCTAGAGTCGACCAGCTCCCGAAGATCTGGCGCGAGGTGGTGGATGCCGGCTTCGAGTCCGGCCATGCCTATGGCAAGGCCCTGCGCACCGTCAAGTCTTGCGTC
Source organism: Gammaproteobacteria bacterium (assembly GCA_013697045.1). Taxonomy (GTDB): domain Bacteria; phylum Pseudomonadota; class Gammaproteobacteria; order JACCXJ01; family JACCXJ01; genus JACCXJ01. The sequence continues at coordinate 2,316 of JACCXJ010000308.1, forward strand.
GGCAGCACCTGGTGCCGGTACGGGGTGCAGGACAGCGTGGCGCTCGCCGTCCTGTTGGAGCACCGCTACAAGGGGCTCCGCGCGCCGCACAAGATCAAGATGGGGGTGTCGGGCTGCACCCGCGAGTGCGCCCAGGCCCAGGCCACGGACGTCGGCGTCATCGCGACCGAGCGCGGCTGGGCCCTGTATGTCTGCGGCAACGGGGGCATGAAGCCGCGGCACGCCGATCTGTTCGCGACCGATCTCGACCAGGAGACCCTGATCCGGTACATAGACCGCTTCTTCATGTTCTACATCCGCACCGCGGATCGGCTGCAGCGCACCTCGGTGTGGCTGGAGAACCTGGAAGGCGGGCTCGATTATCTCAAGGACGTGGTCATCCACGACAAGCTCGGGATCTGCGCGGAGCTGGAGCAAGAGATCGCGGACGTCATCGGCACCTACGAGTGCGAGTGGAAGAAGACCATAGAAGACCCCGAGAAGCAGAAGCGCTTCCGTCACTTCGTCAACAGCGATGAGCGAGACAATAAAATCCTCTTCGTGGAGGAGCGCGGGCAGCACCGGCCCGCGACGCGCGAGGAGCGGCAAAGGCTCGCCGAATCGGCATGAACCACCAGGCGTCGTGACGGCGGGGCCAAGCGCCGTTCGGGTAGTGGCGGAAGAGGAAACGACCCGTGCTCATGTTGATGAATGGGTCGAGGTCTGCGCGTTCGATGACCTCCTCCCCTGGTACGGGGCCTGTGCGCTGGTGCGCGGCAGGCAAGTCGCGATCTTTCGCGTGGGCGAGGGGCAAGACCTTTATGCCATCGACAACTACGACCCGATCGGCCGAGCCAACGTGCTGTCGCGCGGGATCGTGGGCGACATCGGCGGGGAGCTGTGCGTGGCCTCGCCGCTCTACAAGCAGCACTTCAGCCTCAAGACCGGCCAGTGCATTGAGCAGAAGGAGGTCTCCGTGCCGGTCTATGGTGTGCGGGTGGTCGATGGGCGGGTGCAGATCGCCGTCTCGTGACGCGATCATCGGCCACCGAATCATCACCGGCCAACTCATCACTCCGGGACCGACCCCCGAGCCCGCGCGCACCCATGCATCTCGATTACTACACCGCCGATGTCTTCACGGACCGGGTCTTCCATGGCGCGCAGGTGGCCGTGTTCCCGGACGCCCGCGGGCTCGATGCCAACCGGATGGGGCTCATCGCGCGCGAGCTGAACGTGCCGCAGACGGTGTTCGCCCTTCCGCCGGAAAAGCCCACCGGACACTGGCGGGTGCGGATCTTCTCCCCGGTCGCCGAGCTCGACTTCGGCGGTCACTCGACCATCGCCGCGGCCCATGTATTGGCCGCGACAGGCAAGGTCGCGCTCACGGAGCACCACACCCACATCGTGCTGGAACAGAAGCTCGGACCGATCGATGTCTTCATCACGGAGGAAGCCGGCAGGCCGGTCTTCACCCAGTTCACCATGCGCACCCGCGCCCAGATCGACCGCTTCGTCCCACCCCACGGGGAGCTCGCCAGCATCCTCTCGCTCGACAGCTCGGAGATCGAGCAGCTCAGGTTTCAGCCCTTGGCGGTGTCTTGCGGGTTCGCCTACCTGATCGTGCCGCTCCGCTCCTATGCCACGGTCCGCAAGGCACGCTTCGATTTCAACGCCTGGGGCCGCTCGTCGGCCCCGGCCACGTTCATCCCGGAGATCCTGCTGTTCTCTACACAGAGCCGGATGGGGACCTCGGACTTCCATGCCCGTCTGGTCGGCCCCGATATCGGCGTGAACGAAGACCCGCCCATCGCCTCCTCCATGCCGGCCTTCGCGCATTACCTCTCTGCCCAGCCGCAGGTCAAGCCCGGTACGTATACCTATACGGTGGACCGCGGCAACATCACGACCAGGCAGAGCATCCTACGGGTCGAGATGGACAACAAAAAGACCGAGGAGCTGACGGTGCGCGTCGGGGGACCGGCGATCCTGGTGAGCACCGGACGGATCGACCTCCCGGACGTCGGGTCAACAGCATCTTAGGAAACCAGTCATGAGCCATTTCCTCGACCGATTGCGATTCTTCAAGCGCATCGAAGGCAAGTTTTCGAGCGGCCACGGCATCACCACGAGCGAGGACCGCCAGTGGGAGGACGCCTACCGCAACCGCTGGCGCTTCGACAAGGTGGTACGCTCGACCCACGGGGTCAACTGCACCGGCGGCTGCTCCTGGAACATCCACGTCAAGAACGGGCTCGTCGCCTTCGAGATGCAGGCGACCGACTACCCGCGCACCCGCGCCGATCTGCCCGATCACGAACCGCGGGGTTGCCAGCGCGGGGCGAGCTATTCCTGGTATCTGTACAGCCCCCACCGGGTGAAATACCCGCTCATCCGCGGCCGGCTCCTCGACCTCTACCGGGCCGAGCGGGCGCGCGGGCTCGACCCCGTCGAGGCATGGCGCGCGATCCAGAAGGACCCCGAGAAGCGCCGTCGATACACCGCCGTGCGCGGCCTGGGTGGTTTCGTGCGTGCGGAGTGGGACGAGCTGGTCGAGATCATCGCCGCCGCCAACGTCTACACGATCGACCGATACGGCCCGGACCGCGTCATCGGTTTCTCGCCCATCCCGGCCATGTCCATGATCAGCTACGCCGCCGGGACCCGCTATCTCGGCCTCATCGGTGGGGTACCCCTATCCTTCTACGACTGGTACGCCGACTTGCCCCCCTCCTCGCCCCAGACCTGGGGCGAGCAGACCGACGTGCCGGAGTCCGCGGACTGGTACAACGCCGGCTACATCATCGTCTGCGGGGCCAACCTCCCCATGACCCGCACCCCCGACGCCCATTTCTATACCGAGGTGCGCTACAAGGGCACTAAGGTCGTCGCGGTGGCCCCGGACTACGCCGAGTACGTCAAGTTCGCGGACCTCTGGATGCCGGTCAAACAAGGCACCGACTCGGCGCTGTTCCTAGCCATGGGCCACGTGGTCCTCAAGGAGTTCTTCCTGGACCGGGAAGAGGCCTATTTCTCCGAATACGCCCGCGCCTACACCGATCTGCCAATGCTGGTCAGGCTCCGGCCCCATGGAGACGGCTATGCCTTCGACCGGCTGCTGCGCGCCTCGGACTTCGACGATGGGCTCGGCGAGGCCAACAACCCGGAGTGGAAGGCCGTGGTCCTGGACGAGGATAGCGGCGATTACGTGGTCCCGAACGGCTCCATCGGCTTCCGCTGGGGCGAGGAAGGCCGCTGGAACCTGAAGCTCGAGCGCGACGGCACGCGCATCCGCCCGCGGCTCTCGCTCCTCGGGCAGGCGCACGAGGTCGTCGAGGTCAGCTTCCCGGATTTCGAGCTGGGCCCGGCCGCACTCCCTCGCCGCCTCCCCGCCCGAAAGCTCACCCTCCACGGCCAGGAGATCCTGGTCGCGACCGTGTTCGATCTCCAGGTCGCGCAGTATGGCGTCGATCGGGGCCTGGGCGGTGCCCATGTCGCGGCTCGCTACGAGGACCCCGACGTGCCTTACACCCCGGCCTGGGCCGAGTGCGTGACGGGCGTCAAGCGCGCCGACATCATCCGCACGGCGCGCGAGTTCGCCGACAACGCCGCGAAGACGCTCGGCAAGTCCATGGTGATCCTGGGGGCGGGGATCAACCACTGGTATCACAGCGACATGAGCTACCGTTCCATCATGAACCTCTTGCACCTGTGCGGCTGCGTGGGCCAGAGCGGTGGCGGCTGGGCCCATTACGTCGGGCAGGAAAAGGTCAGGCCCCAGGCGGGCTTTGCGCCCATCGCCTTCGCGCTCGACTGGCACCGGCCCGTGCGCCAGATGAACGGCACGAGCTTCTGGTATTTCCATACCGATCAGTGGCGCTATGAGAGACTGGCGGCCGACAGCCTGCTCGCGCCGACCGCCAGGGGCCGCTACCGCGGCCACACCTTGGCCGACTACAACGTGGTCTCGCAGCGGCTCGGCTGGCTGCCCTCGGCCCCGCATTTCAACAAGAACCCGCTCGCAATCTGCGCCGAGGCCGAGGCGGCGGGTGCCGAGACCGAGCAGGAGATCGTGAATCGCTTGGTGGGCCGGCTCAAGAGCGGCGAGGTGCGTTTTTCCGCCGAGGATATCGATGCCCCGGAGAATTGGCCGCGCAACCTCTTCGTCTGGCGTTCGAATCTCATCGGTACGAGCGCCAAGGGTCACGAGTATTTCCTGAAACACCTGCTCGGCGCCCAGAACGGCGTCATGCAGGACCCGCTCGAGGGCGCCCGGGGCACGGAGACCCGCTGGCGCGACGAGGCGCCGATCGGCAAGCTCGACCTCATGGTGGACATCAACTTCCGGCTCAACTCGACCGGGGCCCACTCGGACATCGTCCTACCCACGGCCACCTGGTACGAGAAGAACGACCTCAACACCACCGACATGCACCCCTTCATCCACCCCCTGACCGAGGCCGTGAACCCGGGCTGGGAGTCGAGATCCGACTGGCAGATCTTCAGGAACATCGCCCGCGCGTTCGCCGCGCTCGCCGGGAAACACCTCGGTAAGCGCAAGGACCTCCTGGCCATCCCGCTCATGCACGACTCGGCCTTCGAGCTCGGCCAGGCCATGGGCGTCTGCGACTGGAAGCGCGGGGAGTGCGAGCCCGTCCCCGGAAAGACCCTGCCGCTCCTCAAGGTCGTGGAGCGCGACTACGGCGAGACCTACAAGAAGTTCTGCGCGCTGGGGCCCCTCATGGTCTCCCAGGGCAACAACGTCAAGGGGCTCTCGTGGAACACCGAAGAGGAGTACGAAAGACTCAAGGTCCAGAACGGCACCATCACCGAGCCGGGCTCTACCTTCGGCATGCCCTCGCTGGGCAACGATATCCAGGTCTGCGATGCCATCCTGGGTCTGGCCCCCGAGACCAACGGGGAGGTCGCGCACAAGGGCTGGGAGGCACTGGGGAAGAAGACCGGGACCGACCACACCCACCTTTCGAGCGGCCGGCGCGAGGACAAGCTGGTCTTCAAGGATCTCGTGGTCCAGCCGCGCAAGATCATCACCTCGCCGACCTGGAGCGGGGTCGAGTCGGACAAGGTCAGCTACAACGCGGGCTACACCAACGTCCACGAGCGTATCCCGTTCCGGACATTGACCGGGCGCGCGCACTTCTATCAGGACCACGAGTGGATGCTCGACTTCGGCGAGGGTTTCTGCACCTTCCGCCCGTCCGCCGACCTGCGCGCGACCGAGGGGATCCGCGATCGGATCAAGGGCAAGCCGCACCTCCTGCTCAACTGGATCACACCGCACAGCAAGTGGGGGATCCACTCGACCTTCAACGACAACCTCACAATGCTCACGCTGTTCCGCGGCGGGCCGGTGGTGTGGGTGTCGGAGATCGATGCCAAGTCCATCGGGCTTGCGGACAACGACTGGGTCGAGGCCCTGAACGTCAACGGCGCGACGGTGGCGCGCGTGGTCGTGAGCCAGCGCATCCCCGAAGGCATGGCGATGATGTACCACGCCCAGGAGAAGATCGTGAACGTGCCGGGCTCGAACACCACCGGCAAGCGCGGCGGGATCCTGAACAGCGTGACGCGCGTTGTCGTCAAACCGACCCACATGATCGGGGGCTACGCGCAGCTCGCCTACGGCTTCAATTATTACGGCACCGTGGGCTCGCAGCGCGACGAGTACGTGCTGCTCCACAAGATCGAGGACGCCGCCATCGACTGGCTGGAGCGTCCGCTCACCCCCGAGCGCGAGCGGCAATTGAACCCGCCCGGGATCGGGGATCTGGACGTACCCGAGCCCCTGCCGCTCGCCGCGCGCGAGCAAAGCCCCGAACCGCAAGGATTGAGCCCCGCCTACGGCCGGACCTAAGGAGTCAAGCAAAAATAGCCTGATCCCATCCGGTTAACCCCCTACCCCGACCCTTCCCCCTTCGTAAGGGGGAAGGGAGAGAAAGTCTCCCCCTTACGAAGGGGGAGATTTAGAGGGGGTTAAACCCACCGGTCAAATTGAACAACTTATTTTTGCTAGTATCCCAGACACTGGAGATCATTTCATGAAAGTCCGCGCCAATTTCGCCATGGTCATGAACCTGGACAAGTGCATCGGTTGCCACACCTGTTCGGTGACCTGCAAGAACGTCTGGACCAACCGCGTCGGGGTCGAGTACGTGTGGTTCAACAACGTCGAGACCAAACCCGGTATCGGCTACCCCAAGAACTGGGAGGACCAGGGCAAGTGGAACGGCGGCTGGGTGGTCAAGGACGGCAAGCTGGAGCTCAAGGCCGGCGGTCGGGTCAAGCGGCTCATGAACCTATTCATGAACCCCGATCTCCCCGAGATCGACGACTACTACGAGCCCTTCACCTACGACTACGCCCACCTCCAGGCGAGCCCGCTGGCCGAGGCCGCGCCGACCGCGCGACCGCGCTCGCTGATCGACGGGCGCCCCATGGAGAAGATCGAGTGGGGCCCAAACTGGGAGGATGACCTCGCGGGCGAGTTCCAAAAGCGCGCCCAAGACACCAACTTCGCAGATATCGAAAAGGGCATCTACGCCGAGTTCGAGCACTCCTTCCAGATGTACCTGCCGCGGATCTGCAACCACTGCCTCAACCCCTCCTGCGTGGCCGCTTGTCCCTCGGGCTCCATGTACAAGCGCGAGGAGGACGGCATCGTGCTGGTCGATCAGAACAAGTGCCGGAGCTGGCGCATGTGCGTGTCGAGCTGCCCCTACAAGAAGGTCTTCTACAACTGGGAATCGGGCAAGGCCGAGAAGTGCACCGCCTGTTATCCGCGCTGGGAGTCGGGACTACCGACGATATGTTCCGAATCCTGCGTCGGGCGCATCCGCTTCAACGGTATCATCCTCTACGACGCCGACCGCATCGGTGAGGCGGCCGCGGTCGAGAGCGAGCAAGACCTGTACGAGGCACAGATGGGGATCTTTCTCGATCCCAATGACCCTGCGGTGGTGGCGCAGGCCCGAGTGGACGGGATCCCGGATTCCTGGATCGAGGCGGCTCAGAAATCGCCCATCTACAAGCTCGTCATCGAATGGCAGGTCGCCTTCCCGATCCATCCCGAATTCCGCACCCTGCCCATGGTCTGGTACATCCCGCCGTTGTCACCCGTGCAGGCGGGCATCGACCAGGGCGCGATCCCGAGCGATCCCGAGCACGTGATCCCCAAGCTCGAGATGTTGCGGATGCCGATCAAATACCTCGCGAACCTGCTCACCGCCGGGGATGAAGGCCCGATCGTGCGGGGCTTGAAGCGCATGATCGCCATGCGCCAGTACTATCGATCGGTACAGGTAGAAGGCAAACCGGACCTGAGAGTCCTCGAAGAAGTGGGTCTCACCGAGGCGCAGGTGAAGGAGATGTATCGCTACATGGCGCTCTCGAAGTACGAAGACCGTTACGTCATCCCGACCAGCCACGACGAGCTGCGCCACGAGAACTCCCATGCCTTCCAGGGCCAGATGGGCTACACCTTCGGCAACGACAGTTGCTCGGTGGCCGGGCACGACGGCTTTTCGTTGTTCCCCGAAAAGCGCAAGCAGAGCGTCGATCTCAAGGTGATGCAGTTCGTGCCTCGCGCGAGGCCCAAGCCGACCGCGCCCGCCGACCCGGTCGAGCGGACGGGGACGGAGTAGTGCGGCTCTACAAGCTCCTGTCGGTGCTCCTGGAATACCCCACCGCAGAGCTCATCGAGCACCTGGGAGAAATAGAAGCAACGATCCCGGCACTGGAGCAGGCGACCGGCGAGGACCGCGAGGCGCTACGGACCTTCCTCGCCTGGGCTCGCGGCCTCCCACCGACCGAGCTTCAAGCCCACTACGTCAAGACCTTCGATCTCACCCCGGACAACGCCCTGTATCTCACCCATCACCTCTTCGAGGAGCAGGACCGCGCGCGCGGTCCGGCGCTGGTGCGGCTTTCCGAGTACTTCACGCAGCAAGGCTTCGAGATCGACCGGGGCGAGCTGCCGGATTATCTCCCCTTGATCCTCGAATACGTCTCGACCTTGCCGGACATGGCGAGCGCACGGCATTTTCTGGAACAGACGACGGAAGTGGCGAACGTACTCGCGAAAAACCTGGTGCTCATGGAGAGCCCGTATGCGGCGCTCCTTTGCATGGTCGCGCGGCACGGAAAAATATCCGATCTCGCGGCTTAGCATCCCATAAGAGTCTCATAGGCATAGGCATCAGTCCATGCGGTTACAGCAATTCTTCTTCGGCATCTACCCCTACATCGCGCTCAGCGTGTTTTTCCTCGGCAGCCTCATCCGCTTCGACCGCGAGCAATACACCTGGAAGGCCGACTCCTCGCAGCTCTTGGAGCGCAAGCAATTGCGCCTCGGCAGCAACCTCTTCCACATCGGGATCCTGGTGCTCTTCGCCGGCCATTTCGTGGGGCTTTTGACCCCGCATGCGGTCTGGGCCGTCATCGGCGTCTCGGACGAGGCCCACCAGTCCCTCGCCATCGGCGTCGGGGCGCTCTTCGGGGTGCTGTGCATGATCGGCGGCGTCGTCCTGTGGCGCCGGCGCATGTACAACCCGAGAGTACGCGCCACCTCGCGCCTCATGGACATCTTCATCCTCGACTGGCTGCTCGTGACATTGGGCTTTGGCCTCTCGACGATCCCCGTGTCGGTCTACCATGCCTTCCATGGCGATGTGAGCGCCATGGTGTTATTGGCCGATTGGGCTCAGAGCGTCGTCAGCTTCCGCGCCGATGCGGGGCTACTCGATGGCGTGGGGCTCATTTACAAGGTCCATCTCTTCTTCGGGCTCACGGTGTTTCTGCTCTTCCCCTTCACGCGCCTGGTACATGCCTGGAGCGTGCCCTTGACCTATCTGTTCCGGCCCTATCAGATCGTTCGTACCAAGCTCGTGCGTTACCACCGCTGAGGGCTCGTGAAAGGATCCGCTGCGCTCGGGGCGGTGCACGAGGGCCCCTCCGCCCCAGATGTTTCCGGGTTCCAGGACCCGGCTACCGATTTCAGCGACGGCCTCAAGGTCCTCCTCGCCTACCACGAGCGCTTCCTCGTGGAAGGACAGCGGCTCGTGGCGTTCGCCGCGACCCTGGCGCAACAGGGACTCGACGAAGCGGGTGCAGCCGAGGCATTGCGCCTGGCCGAGTGGTACGAAAACGCCATGCCACTGCACCATCGCGACGAAGAACGAGCCCTCTTTCCGCTCATCGTCAACCGCTCTTTTCTCATCGATGGGATGATCGAGCGCCTGGCCTTGGACCACGACGAGATCGAGGCATCGTGGGGCGAGCTGGCCCCCTTGCTCCGCCGCCCCGAGGAGATCGCAAACCCCAAACACCTCTCCCAAGTCGCACATCCCTTCGAGAAGCTCCTGCGCGAGCACATCGTGCGCGAGAACGAGGATTTCTTCCCCAAACTGGAAACGTTATTGGCCTCCGACCGGCGCCGCGACATCGGACTGGACATGGCGCGCTTGCGGGGACGGCAGTTACCGAGTGGTTGACCGAACCCGGACAGCGTAGGTGCTCGCGTTAGCGTCGCCACGACCTTTCGTCCGCCGAGTCCGGCGCTCCGCCCGGTAGCCGGGCCGGCTTCTCGGCGCGATCTAGATCCTTGAGCCAGCCGAAGTCCTTTTTCAGTACCTGCCGGTAGAGGAACACGAGGGCGTTCCGGGCCTGGTTCTGAGTCGAGGCGGCCGCCTTGTGCTGCACGGATGGCTCAGAACCGCCTCCACCTCGGGCGCACCCATCTCTGCCGGATGCCGCTTCCCGTGGAACACGATGAACCGTCGGATCCAATCGACCTAAGCCAGCTCGGTGCGGAGGCTGTAGTGGCCGCCAGCGGATGACGTCGCAGACCTGATCGAGCAGGGCTCCTCGTCGGGCCGGATCCTCATGTCTGTTCATGCCGTGTTTCCCTACGGAGGGACGCGCGCCCTTTGTACAATCCCCTTCGCCTTCAAGGCCTTGCCAGCCTCGCCGACGCTCCCGCCGCGATATAACACGGCGCCGACGTGGCCCGCCTCAACCCCTTCGGTCCCGCAGCCTATCCTGGGGCATGTCGGGGACGAAGTCCGTAGTGCTTGACGCGGCGTGTGCTACACTTAGCAAGTGGGCTGGTCGCCGTCTTGTAACGCGAGGCATCGGCCGCCCATTTCATGTTGGGCGCCTTCACTCTTGCGAGCATAATAGTACAAGTGAGAAGCTAATGAGATTACGATGGACATAAGAACCAAAGTAGGTAATCGTTTGGAGCTGACCGATCCGTTTATGATTGCCTCATCTCATTGGACTGACAATGAAAGTTCCTTTAAGCATCTAGCTCGCGTCGAACCTAGCGCGGCAACTCTAAAGACCGTTTCATCTACCAAGGGTGGCGACGGAACTTCTGCGTTTGGATCGCGCGAACGACGGAATCTATTCGGTACATTCGGAGCGCAAATTGGAGGCTACACTGACGGACCAAAGACAGTAGAACTCTGGAACTCCGCCACTGCGCTCTTTAAAAGCAAACAAGCCAGAAAGTTATTACCGCAGTCAACGAAACTCGGTCTTAGCGTACTTTACGGTGAAAACTACGCTCAGCTTCGACGCGACCTCGATCTAAATATCATCGACTACGTTGAACTAAATTGGAAATATACGTTCCGTGATCGCTCTCTTGAAACCTTTGGCGGCTTTCTTACGCAGGTCGAAACAGATTTGGCTCTCTTCCTAGGCGCCTTTGACGATAAGCCTTGCATTGTCAAGTTGCCCTCTGAGGTCGCGCAGTACGTCGCAACCGATTCACTTCGTTCAATATTGAGACTTTTGCACTCAAAGGAAGCAGTACTTCTAACTGCTAATACAGGAAAGCTATGCGTTCCCCCTTCCCGACTCCGGAGCGACGAGCCCTTACCACTCGACAGTGGTGTAGTTTTTGGGGAGTACCTGTTACTGCAGACCTTTACTGCGATTCGAAAACTAGATCGTGAAAAGCGAATCAACAGCCAACCGGTACCCCCAATCATTGCGACAGGTGGAATCGTTGACGTAGGCGCGGTCGTTGACGTACTGGCGGCCGGCGCTGATGCGGTTCAACTATGTTCCGCCCTCGACCTTCGAGGGGTGGAAATGGTTCACGTGCTAAGGAATCAACTCCAAAGTTTGGCCGCTGAACACGAAACACTTTGTGCTTTTGTATCGACGCTTCGTAGTTATCCAACTCAGTGGAGCAGGACTGCCGTTGCATCCCGTGCGTACGCTTTGGATGACAATCTGGCTTATGACGTACTACAAAAGAACAAATCGGAAGTCGAGAAAATTCTGACTAATGCACTGCGTAATGAATTGGGACAATCCGATTCCATAGCGAGCGACCTCGAAAGCATCGCGGCCGTTCCGTCACGCCCTACCGACCCACTCGCTTTAAGAATATTCGTGCCTAAGAGCAATATCGGAGCCTACGTGATTGCTCAAACCATGGCACGCAGGGGTGGACTGACCCCAATTGAGGTTGAGGATTCACAAGGATTTAAGAGGTTCCTAAAGAAAACTCCTGAATCATGGGACTTCGCAATTTTTCCGCGTTGCGTTGCGAGATCCATTCAGGATGACATAGGAGCAACACTTGGTCGACACCTATTCGATATTCCAACAACGGTTGGTAAATCAATTTGCGAGATAGTGCACGACACAAGAATCAAAGTTGAGGAACTTGAGGAGATATTCTATTTCAATGGGGCCACGTCACAGCATGCCGTAATGCGATACAAAGATTACATCCATCCGACCGGATTGCCGGATACAACGGAAATTGAGGCGTTGAAGTTGATTCCAAAACTAAATCACTGGGAATCGGCCACTGGTATTCTTGCAAAGCCGCCGATTAGCAGAATATACAAACTGTTCTGTCCGCGTGATATTCAGCCCCACTGGGGCTCCACATGGTCAGTCCCAGAGGACTTGGTTTTGCTTCGAAGTTCGGCATTTGCGGCTCGAAGCACATGCGAGGAAGACTATAAGTGGGTTCTTCAACTAATTTCAGAGGCACACAAAACTATTGGTCGTTCTCTGGAGGAACGTGTTCGGGAATTGATGACGACCGGATTCCTGGCGCACTGCGCTAAACTTCTCGGCTTGAAGCGCGGATACAACGGCAGCATTTGAACCAACACGCGCCCAACCAGGCGTTCCACCCGACGTCGCTGCCGCCGCTTCGCGCCGTCAGGGCCGGGAGTGAACTTGAGCGTTATCGCGCCAAGAGAAGCTTGGCGTATCTTGCAGGGTGCAAGCCCGCGTAGCCCGCGTATGGGTGGCGGCGCACATGATGGGTTTCGGCTATCGCCTCTACCCATCCTACGACCACAAGTAAAGGGGTCACAAGTAAAGGGGTCCAAGTAAAGGGGTCAGAGCCAAGTAAAGGGGTCAGAGCCAAGTAAAGGGGTCAGAGCCAAGTAAAGGGGTCAGAGCCCTTACTGGTCGTCTATCGACCAATTGCGGCCTGCCCCGTCGGGCCTGACCGACTTTGCGTCCCAGCATTCCCCCAACCTGTTTGTTGAAGCGATTATTGCCCAAGGGAGTCCCGGTTTGCCAAGCGTCCCGGATCTGTTTCAATTGGCCCGCATCTACATGAATTCGGAACAGACCCCTGTAGGTCTGCTGGCGCTGCCCCCGGCCGGCAGTTCGCCACATTTGAACCGCCCAAGTGGGTGAGATAGAATCCATTCATTCCCAGCGCGCTCGCCAGACCGGGCCGCGGGCATGAAAGGCAACCACCATGGTATTCCATTGGGTCAACGAGAGCTATGGCCTGGCCGGCCTGTATCTCATGCTGTCGCTCTTTGGGGTTTGTCTCTATGCGATCCTGGCCGGCGGCAGTTACCTCGTGTTTTTCGTCTTGAGGCGCGAGAGGCACCATCCGGGTTACCGTCCCGACCCGCACGAGCTGCGCAGATCGGTGCTGTGGTCGCTCTATTCAGTTTCCGGAAATGCGCTCCTCATGTTGCCGATCGAAGTATTGATCCTGTCCGGCGCGAGCGAGGTTTATTTCTCGGTGGCTGAGCACGGTTGGCCCTATCTGCTCGGCAGCATTGTCGTTGTCCTGGCCGTCGCCGAAACGTCCATCTATTGGATCCACCGCGCCCTGCATACCCGTTTTCTCTACCGGCACCTGCATGTCTTCCACCACCGGTTTCGAGAGCCCACGCCGCTGGCCAGCCTGGCGTTTCATCCGCTCGATTCGTTTGCACAGGCCTTGCCCTATCATCTCTGTGCGCTTTTGCTCCCCCTGCACGTGTGGGTGTACAACGGCTTTGTCACCCTGGTGACGATCTGGGCCGTCATGATCCATGATCGCATCCGCTGGACTCCATTGAGCTTCGTCAACCATGCAGGATGTCACACGGCCCACCACTGGTATTTCCGGTATAACTACGGACAGTTCTTCACCTTCTGGGATAGATTATGCGGGACCTATCACAGCCCGGCGGATCTGCCGGAACGCTTCTCCGCCTCCTGGCCGCCGCAGCGGGCGACGTGATCCGGCCCCGTCATGCCCGCGGCCACAGGGAACAGAATCCTGCCGAGCACCTGCTTTGGGTATACCACGCACGGTCACAAATCGCCCTTTCTTGATCCCCTCACCCTAGCCCTCTCCCGGAGGGTCCCGGAGGGAGAGGGGATCTACGGACGCGATTTATGACCGTGGCCAGTATAGACCGACACCCCGCGTCGCGCTTCACGGGCGCGAGGGAGGTGCTAACCGCCGGATCGGGTATGGGCACCCCGATGGATGGCGATCAGCGACGAAACGTGTTCCGTATCACATGCCTGCCGTAGATCCGGAAGGTGCGGAAGACGGTTTTGTAATCAAGTGTGCTGAAGAGCGAATCGGCGAGGCCGAACGGCAGCATGGTCGGGATCGGGCCGCGGGCATACTCGAGGATCCAGGCGTGATCGACGACGCGATAACACTTCGCCTGACCCTTGCCCAGATAGATGGTATCCCCGGGTCTATAAACCGTCTTTTCCGTCTGCCCGGCGGCGTAATACCACATCTCGCCGTCGAGCAGGAAGCAATGGTCTTCGATAAACGAGTACCGGCCGCTATGCCCGGTGGTATCGATGGGTGTGCCGAAAAAAATGAGGTACTCCTTCCACGAGGCGTACAGGATGGTCAACATGCCCATCGCACCCCCGGCATTGTTGAAGAACCATTCGGGCTCGGTGGTGATCCGGCCCGGAAAGCTTCTCGCAAGCTCATCCGTGATGACCTGAAACATCTCCGGGTGCGGCAGGCCGATGCCTATCTTCGAGATTTCGCACAGGCGCGCGGGATCGAACACGTATCCCATAGGTCTCCTCCCACACCAGCTCAGCTCAGTACAAGCCCGGTACGATCCTGTAAGGCACCAGTCGGCAATACCGTTCCCAGTCCTGTCCGTACTTGCGCGCGCAACGCCGGTCATCGCGCAGGGCGCGATGCGCAAGCAAGATCACCAGGAACGTCACGTAGACATAGGGCATAAAATGCTCGAACAGCGCCGGTACGCTCCAGAAGAAGGCGCCCAGGACCTCCGTCAGGTAATGGAAATGGCGGCTGATCCCCCAGAAGCCGGAAGCGAGCAGGAGACTCTGGCCCGGATCACGGGTCTCGGTGAAGTAGCGGGCACGGATGATCCGCGGCGGCATGCCCCATACCCTGCAACGGCCGTTCGTGGCGCGCACGTGCTGCCGCTGCCGATCGGCAAGGTAGGTCATCATCACGCACGTCGCGCCCAGGATGAGGATGGTGATGGCCAGTGGTATACCGAGGTGGCGCGGGTGATTGACCAGATAGAGGGTGGCGGAGGTATAGACACCCGGGAGCCATACCAGACATCCCCAGCAGAGATAGAAGCCCGCGCGATCGTGGACGATATCGAGCGTCCTCAGATAACCGGTTTCCCACCAGAAAAACTTCGTGATATAGATGAGCTGCAGCGCTACGGCGACCAGCATCGAATCGCTGAGACCGTGTAACTCGCTCTGCTTGGCGGCGAAGGAGACGATGATCACCGCCCAGCCCATCATGCCGATGCGGCAGTTGGTAAACTGCTTCACGTCCCAGCCGAGGATGCGCGGATACAGCTCGGTACCCCGGTAGAAATCGAACCCAGGACTACCGCTGTGTTCGGTGTCGCTGCTCGAGGGTGCGACCCGTCCCTTCACATACAACAAGAGGCACAAGATGAGGGCGGACAGGTTGAGCGCGCCCAGGATGCCACCGAAGTGCTCGTATACGATGCCGGGGGGAAACAGCCGCAGATAAAACGCACCGAACCAGAACAGCGCCAGGGTGATCGCGAACGCGAGCGGGCCGTTGGCCCGGTATACGGGGATGTTTCCGCGCGGCGTGACCGGGCCGTGAAACGACCTGCCCGGCACCACCCGCATCAACAGGAGCTGCAGCCCCCCGAACGCACCCAGGATCATCCATGCCACCGGCGTGCCGAACATGACCGGCCGCCAGACGGCGTAAACCGTCGTGAACAGTCCCTCTCGTGAGCATAACTCCCATAGGGATAAAAGGGATCCGCCGAGCGCCACGTTGGTGTACCAGAGCACGATGACGAAGGGCGGGGCACAAAGCATCAGGAGAATGGACGCGAGTGTCGGCATAGGGGAGGCGATGGAATATCGTGCGTCGGTGACCCGCGGCAATGAACCGACCCTTATCGGTTCGGAGCAAGACCTCGAGGTTCCAGCCACGCCCCGACCTAGGTCAGGGAGACGGCGGGTCGAGGGGATACCTTATCACACTCCGATCAGGTGGCGGATGCGCCACCTAGCCCGGATTTCTCACCACTGCCCGTTGCGAGGCCGGGTGACGGGACGAGCTCGCCCCCGCCGGGGGGCAGACCTTCATTGAGCGTGCCGACGCATGGATCGGCTATGCTTATCAGGGTGAAGACCGGGATCAGAGGACCAGGCTCGTCCGGCCGGCGAAACCGACTCATCGTCGCGGCGCTCTTTGCCGGGCTCGCCGTGAGCACGGTCCGGGCCGACACGTTTCGCTGCGGTACGGGCCTCGTCAGGCCCGGCGACACCTCGTTCGAGGTCTTGAAGAAGTGCGGTCGTCCCGCTTCTCAACAGCAGATCTCGGGGGCTAACGAGCGCTTCGTCGAACAGTGGTACTACGAACCCGGACCCGGGGAGTTCCAACGCATCCTGACCTTCGTGGGGACCCGGCTGGTCAACATCGAAACCGTGACCCGGCCTTAGCCGCCGTTCGAGAGGTATTACGCAGGAGAGGAGATCTTGGATGCACCCCGGCGAGCGGCCGGGCGAGGGGGGGTTCCCGCGGCGGCGCGGGCTTGCTAGCTAGTGCAGGATGTCGGGGAGCGAGAGCCTGAAGACGGCGATGGGGGCGTCAAAACGCACCCCGTCGTCGGCGATCATCTGATAGCTGCCTTGCATGGTCCCGACCGGGGTTTCGATCATCGCGGCGCTGGTGTAGCGGAACGCCTCGCCCGGTCGCAGATAGGGTTGTTCGCCGACCACGCCCTCGCCTCGCACCTCGCGTACCTTGCCGTTGGCATCGGTGATGATCCAGTGCCGCGTCATGAGCTTGGCCGGCAGGGTCCCGGTGTTCTCGATGGTGATGGTGTAGGCAAAGACGAACTGGTTGGTCTCGGGCGAGGACTGCTCCTCAATGTAGGCGGTCTCGCAGCGGACCGCGATGCGGTGAGGAGCATCTGGCATGCCGCGCATTTGACCGGATCGATCGCCGTGGCGCAAGCCTTTCGTCCACACACAGGCCGGACTAGGAGCCTGTCTTGCGTCCCAGACGGCGATAGGTGATGGCCTCGGTGAGCTGCGGGGTCTCGATGACCTCGAGGCCGGCCAGATCGGCGACGGTGCGGGCCACCTTGAGGATGCGGTGTACCGCGCGTGGCGACAGGCCCAGGCGCTCGATGGCGCCGCCGAAGAGTCGCCGATCGCCCGCCCGCAGGCGGCAATCGCGCTCGATCTCGGCGAGGCCCAGGCGGCTGCTGGGCTTGCCCGCGCGTTCGAGCTGCCGCGCGCGCACGCGGCGCACGCGCTCGCGCACCAGGGCGCTGGTTTCGGCCTCGGGCGCCGTCTGGAGTAGCACCTCTTGCGGGATGTTCGGCACCTCGATGCTCATGTCGATGCGGTCCAGGAGGGGACCCGAGATCTTGGACCGATAGCGTCGCACCTGCTCGGGGCTGCAGTGGCAACGACCGCTCGGATCGCCGAGATAGCCGCAAGGGCATACCCGCGTTGCCTTTTTGCCATGTCAGGCTCACTGGCGCAAAAACAAAGACTTACGATCCAGCCACCCTCGGTGAGCACATCAAGAAGGCGAGACTTGACCGGCATCTCACGCAGCGCAACACGGCTGCCCTTTTGCCAATAAAGGAACGCACGCTGTCAGTCTGGGAGACTGGGAAGCGCACGCCACCTGTTCCGTACTGGCCTGCCATCATGGAGTTCTTGGGCTACTGTCCCTATGAAGAGGCTCGGTCCCTCGGAGACCGACTCCGGCTCCACCGCATGCACCGGGGGTTCTCCCACCGAGCGCTTGCGAGGCTCTTGAACGTTGACCATGGGTCACTGTCGCGGTGGGAGACAGGGGAGAGGAGGCCAGACCGGAGGTCACGAGCAGTGATTAAGTGGTTTCTCGAAGGGGCGACTCATCGACTGTGAAAAGTCGCTCGTCCCAAGGACTCGACATCTGCTGCGATGCACAAAACAGGAAGCCTGCGGTAAGCATTTCCGAAGGACCATCTGTCGGCCCAATAGGAACCGATTGCACGGCCACGTCTCACCTATAGCTCATGTTCATCGTTAGAATACAGACACAACCACATGACAACTATGAGGTTCGTGTAAAAAGATAGAGCGCCCCGAGTGCGAGCGAGACACAAATGACCGGGGCCAAGCGAGCTCGGCCAACAAGACCCCAGTGCCGAGTGCGCCTCGGCATAGGTGGACCGATCATAGGCGCGCTGCAACCGCGCTCGCCACTCGCTACAGGTCCTGCTCGCCCTTGGGGAGATACCCGACCACGTTCTCACGCTGGTGCCATTGGCAGCGCTGCACGGCTGCCTGAGCCCCGAAGGCCTTGAGCACGTACGCGACGGACTCGCACATACACCGCCGCATCGTGGCGTAAGCTCGCCGCCCAAGAAGAGCGCCCTTTGTGACGCTCACACCCCTCGCAAAGAGGGGTGTTTTTAATCATTGAGCTTCAGAGACAGCAATGGTGTTTCCGCCAGCATTACGAACGATCAATGACGCACGGACCTTGCCCCCCCGCCTAACGGTCACTTTGCAATACGCAACCGTCACGGCCGAAGGAGCTATCGTCACAGGTAAGGTCGTCACACTTGTTCCCGCTCCTACGCCGGGCGCAATCTCGTAACGAACAGAACTCAGTAGCTGTCCATCAAGCCGTATGATACTTATTGTTCCACTGCGAGGCACGCGACCTACGTTTACCACATTGCAGTCCATCGCCTCAAATCCGGTAATGTCATTCTGATTGAAGACCAGTGGCGACGTGAATAGCGCCAACGGCGCTGCGAGAGCAGGCTCTGCACCCATGAGAAATAGCGCTGAGAAGGTCGCGACCTTCAGGTATTGCTTCGTAACCATTTTGTTCCTCCAAGAGCTTTGCAAATCAAGAATAGAGCCTAGGCAAGATGGCGCCCGGTCTCCCTCGCATGGTCTGCGGCGATGTCCGCACGCCCCATGCTTGCACCGCTGGTGAGCAAGAGCGATGCCATAGATAAGGATCGCAGCACATTTAGTGCCTTAGATGCAATCTGCCACCTGCGGCACGATCGTTGTTCACGAACCTGGTCGGTAACGTAGGCCTGGTCGGCAAACCGTTTCGGCAAGCGTTACCTAAGGTAAACGCCGGTGAGTCTTCCGGCCTTGTCTTCCTCCAGTCGTGTAGATGCGGGGGGCGGCAATGTTCGCACGCCCGAGCTTCCTGCGCAGAAGCCACGGCCATGCTCCCCCGGACAACCTACTCGGATCCAAGATCGCACTCCGCGACGGGGCCTGCAGGTAAATCAAAGGGATTACCGTCCTAGAGTCCCTGCCGAGCTCGCCCGTGAGGTTATTCCTCACCGGCCGGTAGAGCGCCCCGTCCGCCTCACTCCCGTGGCCGGATGCCCCTAGCAGCCTGTCGGACTTAGCGCGGAACTTTTCAAGCGCGAGGGGATCGGATCGGTCAGGGTTCCAATGAGCGAGGCGTGCATGAGCCATTTCCGTCCCTGTGATCGTGACACACCCTACCTG
>JACCXJ010000314.1 GCA_013697045.1 Gammaproteobacteria bacterium
ACCTCCTTGCGCTCGCGCTTGTCCTTGAGACCGAGCGACCAGTCGTAACCTGCTCCCTGCTCGGCCAGCGTCGCACGAGCCTCCTCGCCCGTGCCCTCGAAATGGTAGACCCCCGAGCGCCCCGACCAGGTGTCGATGGCCTGACGAGCGAACTCGCGCACGACGAAACGGGGGCCAAAAAACACCACGGGCCAGGGAAAGCGGCGTACGCAGTAGCCGCGATTGAGGTTCAGGAGGGCGAGCGCTTCGCTCTCGGGGCGCGTCAAATCGAGCAGCGATTCGAGACCGTAGACGAACATCGCCCCGGGTGCTTTGTCCGCCGCCTCTTCGAGCTGCGCCACGATGCTCCACCCAGGCCTGAGCACCACCTCTACGATCTCCGTATCCGGCAGCTCGCATCGGATCGCCGCCACGATCCGCTCCCGCAATCGCCGGTGCGCCACGCTCGCAAACGCCAGGGCGAAGCCACCGGCCCTGCGCAAGAGGTTGCAGAGCCGTTTGAGCTCGACTCGGTTTTCGAGCGTGAGGTGCACGGCGGCCACCGCCTTTACCTCGGCAGCTCGTCCAGGAGCGGGTTAGGGGCATACCAGAGGCCCTGCTCGTCCTGGTAGCAGAAGACGAAGAGATCGCGCTGCAAGGCGTACCAGAGCGCCTCGCCTTCGCCCTCGACCGGTGCCTGCGTTTTCCTGATCTCGTCGAGGAGCGCCCACTCGGCCCCGCGCAGGGGCAGGGAGAGGTTCTGGGCGCCGGCGCGGATGGCCCGCTCCAGCACCTCCGGGGGCACTGGCAGCGTGTCGCAGCGATCCAGGGCCTCGCGCAGCATCACGAAGAGGCTGCGAACATGTCCCCCGGACAGCCGGCAGAGCCGCTCGAGCGATGGTTCGTCCATGAGGTCCCCCGGCTCCAGCCCGGCCCTGGCGGCGCGGCGGCTCACGATCTCGCAGAGCGCTCTTACCCCTTCTTTGTTTGGATTCCCGTCGCGGCGCAAGACCGGCAGCACGGGCAGGGACAAGACCTCGGATCCATAAGTGTTGCGAAGGCGGATCCGGCACCGGCTGTAGGCCAGCTCGATTGGGATCGTATAGAGGACCCCGCAATCGAGCGCCCGCAGGATCCCGGCCTGGTCCAGGAACAGACTCTCGTGGTTGGTCAGATCCTCGTGCAGGACCTTCTGCGGAACGCGGTCGAGCTGATCGACGATGATGAGGACATCGTCGTAGCCCTTTTTTCTCAGCTCCTCGCGGGCGGGCTTCAAGACCTCTTGGTTGACCAGATCGTAGATGCGCGGCAAACGCTCTTCAAGGAGCTTGCGCAGCTCGGCCCGCGCGCCGGGTACGTCCTTGAGGGCGATACTCAGGCTCACCGGGTCAGCCGAGATCTCCACGCCTTCGAGCCCCAAGGTCTTGATGCGATCCAGCAGGCCACCCAGGAACTGCTTGAATTTCGTGAGGCCGAAGCCGATCCCCGCGCGGGCGTCGAGATCGGCCAGTAATTGCCACACCATGTGATAGACCACGTCCTGGGGCTGGACGTCCGCGAGGTCCAGCCAGCGCTCCGCCTCCACGAACGATACGAACAGCTTGCGGGGCGCGGCACCCGTTTCCAGCCCATGCTTCACCCGGTACAGCTCGGTGGTCTTGCCGCACCCACGGTGGCCCGTGAAGAGCCGCGTGTAGGGCAGATCCCCGCTGCGCGCCAGGCCGCGGATGAGCCTGCCCTTGACGTCATCAGCCCCGAGCGCCTTCTGCCAGTCGACGTAGAGGTCCTGCTCGGTCGCCTCCAGGGGTTTCAGGGGATCGATGAGCTGGTAGAAGGCCGTGAGCTTGTCCATACAAGGATTATAAAGACTGCGGTACTCATCCTCACGACTACATCCGGAACACGCCGAACCGCGTCCGCCGGCTCGGCGCGCCGGCGCAAATACGGAGCGCCTGCGCCAGCACCTCGCGGGTGTGTGCGGGGTCGATGATGCCGTCGTCCCAGAGCCGGGCGGTGGCGTAGTAGGGGTGGCCCTGGGTCTCGTATTGATCTCGGATCTCGGCGCGGTAGGCGGCCTCGTCCTCCGCGCTCCATTCGCCCCCGCGTGCTTTCATGGCCTCGCGCCGGACCACCGACAGCACCGAGGCCGCGACCTCGCCGCCCATGACCGAGATGCGGGCGTTCGGCCACATCCACAGGAAACGCGGGTCGTAGGCCCGGCCGCACATCGCATAGTTGCCGGCGCCGAACGAGCCGCCGATGACGACGGTGAGCTTGGGGACCTCGGCACAGGCGACCGCCGCGACCATCTTGGCGCCGTCCTTGGCGATCCCGCCCGACTCGTATCTCTTGCCGACCATGAACCCCGTGACGTTCTGGAGGAACACGAGCGGCGTGCCGCGCTGGCAGGCGATCTCGATGAAATGCGCGCCTTTCAGTGCGGATTCGGAGAACAGGATCCCGTTGTTGGCGAGGATCCCGACCGGATGACCCGCGATCCGGGCGAAGCCGGTGACGAGCGTCTTGCCATAGAGGGCCTTGAACTCGTGCCACTCCGAGCCGTCCACGATGCGCGCGATGACCTCGCGCACGTCGTACTGGAAACGCGGGTCCCTGGGGACGATCCCGTAGATCTCCTCGGCCGGATAGCGCGGGTCGAGACACGTCTTGGGCTCGTAGTCCTTTATTGCTTTTGGTGTCGGGCGCGAGGGGAGATGGGACACAATGTCGCGGGCGATGCGAAGGGCATGGGCGTCGTCGTCGGCGAGGTGATCCGCGACCCCCGAGGTGCGGCAGTGCAAATCCCCGCCGCCCAGGGTTTCGGCATCCACGACCTCGCCGGTCGCGGCCTGCACGAGCTGCGGCCCGCCGAGATAGATCATCCCCTGGTTGCGCACGATGACCGCCTCGTCCGACATCGCCGGCACATAGGCACCACCCGCAACGCAATTGCCCATGACCACCGCGATCTGGGGGATCCCCAGCGCCGACAGCCGGGCCTGGTGATAGAAGATCCGCCCGAAGTGCTCGCGATCGGGAAACACCTCTGCCTGGAGCGGAAGAAAGGCCCCGCCCGAATCGACCAGATAAACGCACGGCAGCCGGTTTTCCTGGGCGATCGCCTGCGCCCGCAGGTGTTTCTTGGCGGTGATGGGATAGTACGTCCCGCCTTTCACCGTGGCGTCGTTCGCGACCACCACGACGTCGCGACCGTGGATCTGGCCGATCCCGGTGATGATGCCGCCCGCGGGTA
>JACCXJ010000315.1 GCA_013697045.1 Gammaproteobacteria bacterium
GACACGGCCCCGGCGATCCGAGTCAGGATCTCCTGCGAGAACGCGCGTCCGCCCATCGTAACCATGCCGCGAGTCTACGACACGGCGGGCGCGGTGTCCAGCACATGTTATGGGCAAGCCACAGCCCGTGGGGAGGGGGAATAAGTCATTGGCCCGCCGATATTTCTTCCCCTCCCCACGGGAGGGGATTGAGGGGTGGGCAATCGAAAATCATCGTCTCCTTCAACAGAGCGCGCCGAAAGCCTGATCGTAACGCGTATACCACTCCGGCCGCCGGTCGGACAGGAGGTCGTTCCAGGGTGTGATGCGCTTGTTGCGGGCCTCGGCGAGGTCGATCTCGGTGACGTAAAGCTGTTCGCGCTGGGACGGCGCGCGGTGGATCAAGCGCCCGCCGGGTGCCACCACCTGGCTCTTGCCCGTGAAGCGCAGCTCGCCGTGGGGTCGTTTGTCGCTGCCGAAGCGGTTGGCGGTGATGGCGTAGACACGGTTCTCGAGGCAGCGGGTCCGCATGGCCTCTTGGCAATATCCCAGGACCAGATTGGAGGGGTGGCAGAGTACCTCGGCACCTTGGATCGCGAGGACCCTCGCGACCTCCGGGAAGGCCCAGTCGAAGCACACCATGATACCGATCCGCGCGCCTCTCACCTCCTGGACTGAGAGCGGGACATCACCGGGATCGAAGCAGCGCTTTTCATCGGCGAAGAGGTGGAGCTTGCGGTACACATGCTCGACGCCCCGCGGTCCGATCAACAGGGCGCTGTTGTAGACGCGCTCGCCGGACCGCTCGCAGAATCCCGTGACCAGATAAAGATCCCGTTTCAGGCAAAGGGCGGTCAGCGACTCCACGGTCTCGGAGCTGGCGGGGTCTTCGGCCAAGGCCAGGGCCTCTTCGCGATCTCGGAAGTGATACCCGCTGAACGCCAGCTCGGGGAGGACGATGAGATCGGCCGTCGTGTCGGCGAGGGCGGCGAGGACCTTGGCGACGTTGCGCCCGGGCTGGCCGAACAGGGGCCGGAACTGGTAGTAGCCGACGCGCATCGTCGTGGGTGCCGCCGAGACGACTCGGCAGCGCTATCTTTTCTTCTTCGGCCGTTCCCAGCCGGCGATCGTCGTCTGACGTGCGCGGCCGACGGTGAGCTGTCCGGGCGGTGCGTCCCGGGTCAGGGTCGTACCGGCGCCGATCGTAGCCCCGTCGCCGATCTTGACCGGGGCGATGAGCTGGGTATCGGAGCCGATGAAGACCCGATCGCCGATGACGGTCTTGTGCTTGTTCGCGCCGTCGTAGTTGCAGGTGATGGTGCCGGCCCCGATGTTGGTGTCGCGGCCCACCTCGGTGTCCCCGATATAGCTCAGGTGGTTGATCTTGGTGCCGGACATGACGCCGGATTTCTTGACCTCGACGAAGTTGCCGATGTGGACTTCCTCGGCGAGCCGGGTCTCGGGCCGGAGGCGCGAAAACGGACCGACGCGCGCGCCCCGGCCAATCTCGGCGCCCTCGATCACGCAGTTCGGGAGGATCGACGCGTCATCGCCGATATCGGCGTCCCGGATCCAGTTGTTGGGGCCGATGGTCACGCGATCGCCCAGGCGCACGCGGCCCTCCAGGACCACGTTGACATCGATGACCACGTCCTGCCCCGTTTGCAGCTCTCCGCGAAGATCGAAGCGAGCGGGGTCGAGGAGCGTGACTCCCTGCCGCATCAACTGCTCGGCCTGGCACCGCTGATAGCGACGCTCCAGCTCGGCGAGCTGGACCCGATCGTTGACGCCCATGACCTCGAAAACAGAGGCCGGACTCACGGGCTCGACCGCGATCCCGTCCGCGACCGCCATCGCGATCACGTCGGTCAGGTAATACTCCCCCTGCGCGTTCTGGTTCTCGAGACGCGCCACCCATCGTTTCAGGTGCGAGGCCGACACGGCCATCATGCCGGTATTGACCTCGCCGATCGCACGCTCCACCTGGCTCGCGTCCCGGTCTTCGACGATCCGTTGCACATGGCCGGCGGCATTCCGGACGATGCGCCCGTAGCCCGAGGGATCGGGAAGCTCGACCGTCAACAGTGACAGGCACCCTCCCCCGGATGCCATGACCACGCGCTCGAGGGTTTCCGGAGTCATGAGCGGGACGTCGCCGTAGAGAACGAGGACCGTGTCGCCCGCGTCCATACCCGATTCGATGAAGGGGAGTGCCTGGGCCACCGCATGGCCGGTCCCGAGTTGCGGGTCCTGCTCGATCCATTGGGCGCCGAGGTAGCCTAATGCATCGCGGACCTGCTCACCGCCGTGGCCATAAACGACGTAAACCTGCTCGGGTCGGAGATCACGCGCGGCGCGATAGGCGTGCTCCAAGAGCGGCTTGCCACCGAGGCGGTGCAAGACCTTGGGCAGGGCCGAGCGCATGCGCTTGCCCTGCCCGGCGGCCAGGATCACGACGCTCAAGCGCATCGCGAAGTCGTGCCCCCATCCCGGGCCGTTATCGCCGCGTGCCGAATACGGCGCTGTTGCAGGACCCGATGGCCTATCATGCACCACGCGGAACAGGCGCGTTGGCCGCCGGCGTGTCGGCGGGCGGGACGGTTTCTAAGCTATCCGTATCGGAAAACTCTACTTTGTCGTAGATGTCGCGCAGCGCCAATCTGCAATCGATGGAGCTCAGGTGGATCGTGTCGTTCCACTCGTCGGCCTCGGAAAGGACCCATTGCCGATCCTGCCTGACATAGTGCTCGACGGGCACTTTATCCTGGGCGATCAGCACGTAGTCCGTCAGCGTAGGGAACCGCCGGTAATGCGCGAACTTCTCGCCGCGGTCATAGGCCTCCGTGGACGCCGACAGCACCTCGATGATCACCTGCGGGTTCACCAGGGTGTCCATCGCACTGTCTTCAAAGATCGCCTCGCCACAGAGCGCCACCACGTCGGGGTAGGTGTACAGGCCCGTTGCGGCGACCTTGACCCGCAGATCGCTGACATACGCCGCGCACGGCCGGCCCCGGAGCTGTACACCCAGCTCCACCGCAATGTTGAACGTGATCTGGTTGTGCTCCAGGCTCGCCCCGGCCATGGCAAAGACATGGCCGTTGACGTACTCGCTCTTGCGCGTGGCCTTGCGCTCGAGCGCCAGGTACTCTTCGGGTGTGCAGCTCGGCTGAGCCAGGGATCGCATGGCGCGTTCGCCACCTAGGTCCGGATCGGATGATGATCTTGGATCGATCCGGGGTGGTACTGCAATCGTGGGTTGCGGGTACGGCAAACGCGGGCTGACCACTGTGCCACGAACCACAGCGTGGATCTGCGACTAGGCCGCGATCTGCTCGTAGGAAAACTGAGGGATGCCCGCCCGCGACGAGGCATGCTCAATAGTGATGGCGCCGACATTTCCCTCCGCATCCAGGTCGAGCACGGTATTCTCATCGAGGTCGCGTGTCTCGGCGATGGGTAGGTCCCGGAGCTCGATATAGAGTGTGTCGGTATCGCAGAAATACTTGATCTTCATGGCATGAAGTCTCTATCTAGGAAGGCGTTATGCACCGTCTCCCCATCGGCAAGCAGTGCGACCCGAAGATATCGCCCACCCATCTCCGTAACCTGCGTCCAGCGCCGAATGCGCCCATCGGCTTGCACGTGCTCGCGAATGGGCGCCACGACCGCCCGCTCGATCCATTCGTCTCGGATGATGGCCCTATCAGGCCGGGCACGCAGCGAGACGAAATAGCTCGTGCATTTCAAGAGACAGCGACGTATGCCGTAGCGTCGACGGCGGCAACGGCCGCGAAGCGACTACGACCGCCCTGCCAGCCGGCGCAAGCGTTGGATCGCCTGGAGCTGGGCGGCGGCCTCGGCGTACTCGGCCAGCGCCTTGGCGTAGTCGATCTGCCCGCTCTTGTCGGAGAGCGTTTGCTCGGCGCGGGCCCTGGCCTCGAGCGCGGAGGCCTCGTCGATGTCGTGGGCGCGCACCGCGGTGTCCGAGAGGACCGTCACCACGCGCGGCTGGACCTCCAGGATCCCGCCCGAGACGTAGAACGCCTCCTCCTCGCCGCTCGAGAGCTTGAGTCGGACCTCGCCCGGCTTGAGCCGGGTCAAGAGCGGGGTATGGCCCGGGGCGATCCCGACCTCGCCCATCTCTGCGGGCGCGAACACCATCTCGGCCTGCCCCGAAAAAATCGATGCCTCGGCGCTCACGATGTCGACGTGGATGGTCATGGCGATGGGGTACCCGTATCAGTATAGCCGGCTACAGCCGCTCCGCCTTCTCCACCGCCTCCTCGATGGAGCCGAGCATATAGAAGGCCTGCTCGGGGAGGCTGTCGTACTCCCCCTCCACGATCCCCTTGAAACCCTTGATGGTATCCTTGAGGGGCACGTACTTGCCGGCGCTGCCGGTGAAGACCTCGGCCACGAAGAACGGCTGGGAGAGGAAGCGCTGAATCTTCCGTGCACGGGAGACCGTCAGCTTGTCGGTCTCCGACAGCTCGTCCATGCCCAGGATGGCGATGATGTCGCGGAGCTCCTTGTAGCGCTGCAGGGTCTTCTGCACCGCGCGCGCCGTGTCGTAATGCTCCTGGCCTACGACCAGGGGGTCGAGCTGGCGGCTGGTCGAGTCGAGCGGGTCCACGGCCGGATAGATCCCCAGTTCCGCGATCTGGCGCGACAGCACCACGGTCGCGTCCAGGTGCGCGAAGGTCGTAGCCGGTGAGGGATCGGTCAGGTCGTCGGCCGGGACGTACACGGCCTGTACAGAGGTGATGGAGCCCGTGCGCGTCGAGGTGATGCGCTCCTGGAGCCTGCCCATCTCCTCGGCCAGGGTCGGTTGGTAACCGACTGCTGAGGGCATGCGCCCCAAGAGCGCCGAGCACTCGACACCCGCCAAGGTGAAGCGGTAGATGTTGTCGATGAAGAGCAGCACGTCGCGCCCTTCGTCGCGGAAGTACTCCGCGAGCGTCAAGCCCGTGAGGCCTACCCGCAAGCGGTTGCCGGGCGGCTCGTTCATCTGGCCATAGACCAGAGACACCTTGTCCAGCACCTTGGACTCGGTCATCTCGCGATAGAAATCGTTGCCCTCCCGGGTGCGCTCGCCGACGCCCGCGAACACCGAGTAGCCGCTGTGCTCGATGGCGATGTTGCGGATGAGCTCCAGCATGTTGACGGTCTTGCCGACCCCGGCGCCGCCGAAGAGCCCGATCTTGCCGCCCTTTGCGAAGGGGCAGATGAGATCGATGACCTTGATGCCGGTCTCGAGGAGCTCGGTGGTCGGCGACAGATCGACGAACTTCGGCGCGGCGCGGTGGATCGACCACCTCTCTTCCTCACCGATCGGTCCCTTCTCGTCGATGGGCATGCCCAGCACGTCGATGATCCGGCCGAGCGTCTTTTGCCCCACGGGGACGGAGATCGGCGCGCCGGTGTTGGTGGCCTTGAGGCCGCGCTTCAAGCCGTCGGTCGAGCCCAACGCGATGGTGCGCACCACCCCCCCGCCGAGCTGCTGCTGGACCTCGAGGGTCGTGCCGCTCTCCTCCACGAGGAGCGCGTCGTAGATCTTGGGCACGGCCTTGCTCGGAAACTCCGCGTCCACGACGGTGCCGATAATCTGTACCACCTTTCCGTTGCTCAACATGACTTGATCCCCTGAACGACCCTCACCCTCTCCTAGGAGGAGAGCGGACTGATATAGATTCTCACGTTAGCCAGGCTATACAGCCCGACTTCAGCAAACCGGGAAACCGGCGCTGACCCCCTCTAAATCTCCCCCGTGAAGGGGGAGACTCCCTGTTTTCCTCCCCCTTGTGAAGGGGGAGGTGAGGAGGGGGTCTGGGCGCATGCACCGGCGCTGACCCCCTCTAAATCTCCCCCTTGTGAAGGGGGAGACTCGCAGATTAGATTTCATACCGCGGCGGCGCCGGCCACGATCTCCGAGAGCTCGCGGGTGATCGAGGCCTGGCGCGCCTTGTTGTAAACCAGCCGCAATTCGTCGATGAGCTTGCCGGCATTGTCCGAAGCGCTCTTCATCGCCACCATGCGCGCCGCCTGCTCGCAGGCGATGTTCTCGACCACGCCCTGATACACCAACGACTCGATAAAGCGTTGGAGCAGATGGTCCAGGACTTCCTTGGCCTCGGGCTCGTAGAGATAATCCCAATGGTGTTTCAGCTCTACCGCGGGATCCGGCTCGAGCGGGACGAGCCGTTCGAAACGCGGGCGTTGGGTCATCGAGTTGATGAAGGTGTTGGACACGAGGTACAGCTGGTCGATGCGTTTCTCGCTGTAGCCGTCGAGCATCACCTTGACGGTCCCGATCAGGTCCTCCAACTTCGGCCTATCCCCGAGATGGCTCGCCTGGGCGACGATCCTGGCACCGATGCGGCCGAAGAACCCGATGGCCTTGTTCCCGATCGGACACACCTCGATCCCGAGCCCCTGGCCCTCCCACTCCTTGAGCCTTTGGATCATGGCCCGGAACAGGTTGGCGTTGAGCCCGCCGCACAGGCCGCGATCGGTCGATACCACGATGGCGCCCACCCGCCGTGCCTCGCGCGGAATGAGGTAGGGGTGGTGGTACTCGCTGTGGGCATGCGCGAGGTGCGCGATCACCATGCGGATCTTCTCGGCATAGGGCCGCGCCGCGCGCATGCGGTCCTGGGCCTTGCGCATCTTGCTGGCCGCGACCATCTCCATGGCCTTGGTGATCTTCTGCGTGCCCTGCACGCTCTTGATCTTGGTTCGGATCTCCTTGCCGGCGGCCATGTCAGCGTACCGTCCTACCAGGCATGCTTGGTCTTGAACTCTTCGATCGCGGATCTGAGCCCCGACTCGATCTCGTCGTTGTAATCACCGGTCTCGTCGATGCGTTTCATGAGGTCCTGCCGCTCGGTGTCCATGAAGGACAGGAGCGCCGACTCGAAGGGCCCGATCTCGTCGAGCTCTACATCGTCGAGATAACCGCGGTCGGCCGCGTAGAGGCTGACGGCCATCTCGGCGACGCTCATGGGCGCGTATTGCTTCTGCTTCATGAGTTCGGTGACGCGCTGGCCGCGCTCGAGCTGCTTGCGGGTCGCCTCGTCGAGGTCGGAGGCGAACTGCGCGAAGGCCGCGAGCTCGCGGTATTGCGCGAGCGCGAGCCGGATACCCCCGCCGAGCTTCTTGATCACCTTGGTCTGCGCGGCGCCACCGACGCGCGACACCGACAGCCCGGCGTTGATGGCGGGGCGGATACCGGCGTTGAAGAGATCGGTCTCCAGATAGATCTGACCGTCGGTGATGGAGATGACGTTGGTCGGCACGAAGGCCGAGACGTCGCCGGCCTGGGTCTCGATGATCGGCAGCGCGGTGAGCGAGCCGGTCTTGCCCTTCACCCTGCCCCCGCTACGCTTCTCGACCTCGGCGGCGTTCAAGCGCGAGGCACGTTCCAAAAGACGAGAGTGGAGATAGAAGATGTCGCCCGGATAGGCCTCGCGCCCCGGCGGGCGGCGCAGCAACAGCGACACCTGGCGATAGGCCCAGGCCTGCTTGGTGAGGTCGTCGTAGATGATGAGGGCGTCCTGACCCGAGTCCCGGAAGAACTCGCCCATGGCGCAACCGGCGTAGGGCGCGATGTACTGCATGGCCGCCGATTCCGAGGCGCTCGCGGCGACCACGATGGTGTGATCGAGCGCGCCGTGCTCCTGGAGCTTACGCACCACGGTGACGATCGAAGACGCCTTCTGGCCGATGGCGACGTAGATGCACTTCACACCCGTGCCGCGCTGGTTGATGATGGTGTCGATGGTGAGCGCGGACTTGCCGGTCTGACGGTCGCCGATGATCAGCTCGCGCTGGCCGCGGCCGATCGGCACCATGGAGTCGATGGCCTTGAGCCCGGTCTGCACCGGCTGGCTCACGGACTGACGGGTGATGACACCAGGGGCGATCTTCTCGATGGGCGAGGTCGCGGTGGCCTCGACCGGTCCCTTGCCGTCCACGGGGTTGCCGAGGGCATCGACCACGCGGCCTAGCAAGGCGTCGCCCACCGGGACCTCCAGGATGCGCTTGGTGCAGCGCACGACGTCGCCTTCCTTGATATGCTCGTAGGCGCCCATGATGACCGAGCCCACCGAGTCGCGCTCCAGGTTCAGGGCCAGGCCGTAGACATTGCCGGGGAACTCGATCATCTCGCCCTGCATCACGTCCGAGAGCCCATGGATGCGGGCGATACCGTCGGTCAGGCTCACCACCGTACCCTCCGTGCGGGCCTCCGTCGGCAGCTCGTATTCCTGGATCTTCTTCTTGATCAGATCACTGATCTCTATCGCGCTGATCGTCATCGGTCTCTCTCAATCCAATGTAATCTAATGTAGGGTGGGTTAGGCGCGCCGTTTGCGCCGTAACCCACCAGCCCGGCGCGCGGCGCGCCACATTCATTTGCGGCGAAGCCTCACGCAAACTGGCTAGCGAGCTGCTGCAAGCGACCACGCACCGAGGCGTCGATCACGAGATCGCCCATGCGGATCACCGCCCCGCCGATGAGTGCCGGGTCGATGCGGTGCTGCACCTCGATCTCCTTTCCGGCCCGCCGCCTCACCGCACGCTCGATCGCCAGCCGCTGACCCTCTTCCAACACGAAGGCCGAGATCACCTCGACCTCGACCACGCCCGCCGCCTCGGCGTCAAGCAACCTGTACAGGCGCGCGATCTCCGGGAGGATCAGGATCCGATCGGCATCCAGGAGCACGCGGACGAAGTTGCGCAGATCCGGGGTGAGGCGTTCTCCGGCGAGGTCGAAGATCAACTGGGTCAGGCGCGGACGACCGATCCGTGGGTCATGCACGAGCCCGCGCAGGGTCGGATCCGAGAACAGGGCGGCGAGGAAGGCCAGGCCTTCGGACCAGGGTGACACCTGGCCGCTGCCGCGGGCGTGCTCGAAGGCGGCCTGGGCATAGGGACGCGCGAGGGTCGCGGTTTCCAGCATGGTTTCAGAGCCGCGCCGCGAGCTTGTCGAGGAAGGCCTTGTGGGCTACGGCATCGACCTCGCGTAAGAGGACCTGCTCGGCCCCGGCGAGCGCGAGGCGGCCCACCTCGCGCTGTAATGCCTCGCGCGCCTGCTGGATCTCCTGGGCGATCTGGTCGTGCGCGGAGGCAATGAGGCGCTCGGCCTCGACGCGGGCGCTGGCCTTGGCCTCCTCGACCATCTCGTCGGCGCGTTTCTGGGCATAGGCGACCGCCTCCTGGGCCTTCTGGTGGCCTTCGCGCAGGACCGCCTTGACGCGGTTCTCGGCCAGCTCCAGATCATGCCGGCCCTTCTCCGCCGCAGCCAAGCCGTCGGCGATCTTCTTGGCGCGTTCTGCCATGGCCCGGGTGAGCGGCGGCCACACAAAACGCATGGTGAACCACACGAGGATCGCGAAGGTGATGGCCTGGCCTAAAAGCGTGGCGTTGATATCCATGGCGATATCCCAACTATATTCCTACCGGGGGGGCGCGATCCCCGGGCTAGCCCCCGGCGAGCTTCGCGACCGCAGCGCCGAAGCCGAAGGGATCGGCGAACAGCACGTACAGGCCCATGGCGGCGCTGATCATGGGCACGGCGTCGACCAGACCGGCGACCAGGAAGAAACGCCCGATGAGGAGGTTCGCGAGCTCCGGCTGGCGCGCCACCCCTTCGAGGAATTTGCCCCCCAAAAGCCCGACGCCGATGGCGGCACCCAGGGCGCCCAGCCCCAGCATCAGGGCCACGGCGACGACTGCGAGCCCCTGGACGTTACTCAATGCACTGACGAGTTCCATATTTTTCTCCTAGCGGTGTCTGCAACTAATGACTCTCGTGCGCCATGCTGAGGTACACGATCGTCAACATCATGAAGATATAGGCCTGTAGCGTGATGATGAGGATGTGGAAGATCGCCCACGGCGCCCCGAGCAACCATTGCACCGGGTAGGGCAGAAGCGCAATTAAAATAAACACCATCTCGCCCGCGTACATATTGCCGAAGAGTCGCAAGGCGAGCGATAGGGGTTTGGCCGCGTCCTCGATGATCCGAAACACGACGTTGACGGGCGCGAGCTTCGGCCCGAAGGGTGCGGACATCACCTCGTGGACGTACCCGCGCGTGCCCTTGACCTTGAAGCTGTAATAGATCATGAGCCCGAAGACCGACAGCGACATCGCGAACGTCAAGTTCGGATCGGTGGTCGGAACGGACTTGAAATAATGCACGCCCTGGTCGCCGAGGAGCTTGGGGAGGAGATCGACGGGCAGGAGGTCCATGGCGTTCATGAGGAACACCCACACGAAGATGGTGAGCGCCAGCGGCGCCACGAGCGGGTTGTGGCCGTGGAAGACCCCCTTGACCGAGGTGTCCACCAGCTCGACCACCATCTCGACGAAGTTCTGCAGCCCCGCAGGGACACCCGAGGTCGCGCCCCGGGCGACGAGATACAGGAGACCGAAGGCCAGTGCCCCGACCAGTCCCGACACCGCGAGCGTATCGATGTGGACGGTCCAAAAGCCCGAACCCTGCGCATTATTGGTCAGGTGATGCAGGATGTACTGCGAGGCCGATTGCGGGGCTTCGACTGCCATGACGGGTGTTCTAATTTCCCCAACGACTCTTGTGCTTCTAGTTCTAATGCTTCCCCAACATCTTCTAATGCTTCCCCAACATCGCCAGGCCATAAGCTCCGAGCGTCGCGGCATAGGCGATAAAAAGCGGCCCGACCGCCACGGCCTCGTACGCGAGGAACGTCACGACGAAAAGACCGAGGGTAACCCCGAACTTGACCAGCTCCGCCAGGACTTGCGCGCCGAGCAGCCCGCCCGGCGACAGCCCTTTTGTTCTCGCGACACACAAGGCTGCGGCTGCGGTCGCCGTGATCCCGATGCCGCCACCGCAGAGCGCCGAGAGCGCGAAGCGGAGCTGGTAGATCACACAAACCAGCGCCACCGCCGCCGTCACGCCGATCTGGAGGACGAGGAGCCTCTGGATGACCCTGTCCAACCTACCCCGCGATGCGGCAGCGCGCCATGCTAGTGTAAGTGCCGATATCGAGTCAACTCGCGTACCGCCGAGCCGAGGAATGCCGGGGCCCGCCTTCACTTCCCACTCCCGAAGGCTCGGGCTTGCGCGTCAGGGGAACCAGAACCCAAGCTGTACGGCCAGCCACACCACGGTGGCAGCGACGAAACCGGTGGCAGCGCGCCGGGTCCACAGGTACTTCTTCTGCACGATCTTGGCGTTGACGTGCACCTGGTCAAAACCTGGTCGAGCGCGGCCTCTACCGAGAGCCCATGAACGCTCGCACGTAATCGGCCGGCTCCAGTCCTTGGATGTCGCCAAAATAAAAGAGTGAGCGCTCGGCGACCGGGCGATGCGTCAGGCGCGGGCGCAGCGCCAGGACCGCCGAGATCAAGGAGAACGCGAGCGTGGCCAGGAGCACCGCATAGGCGATCAAGATCAGGGTGCCTTGCTCTTCAGACTTGAGCTGGGAGAGCGCCTGCTGGCCGGTCAAGGTCAGTGCGGCGACGAAGATCGCGCAGCCCGCGAAGAGCGCGCGGATCTTTTCGTCCGTGGCGCGGATCTGGGCGTGCAGGTTGTCGAGGATCTGGACGGCGAGCCGCAACGCCTCGGCATGCGACATCGTCCCCATCCGCTGCCCGGGCTCCGTCACGGAAACCGGGTGCGGGGCTGAGATGTCCTTGCGACCGCCCCGCTCGGCCGGTGAGCCGCGCATGCCGGTCCGCCTGCTCAAGGGGCCGGTAACTCGATCACCGGGGCGGCGGACACCGGCGGACGGCCGGGGATCCGCCTTAGCACGGACATTTCGCTCCCCGCGGAGGGACCCGAGCTTGGATCGACCGCTGGGGGATCGACCGCTAGGGGCTCGACCGCTAGGGGCTCGACCGCTAGGGGATCGACCGCTGGGCGATCGGCCGCTGGGGCATCGACACTGGCGCGCTCGGCGGGTGCGAGCGGGCGGACGCGGACAGCCCCATCGGCGCCTGCCGAGGCCAACCGCAAGCCATCGGGGCTCACGGCCACGCGGTAGACCGCCCCACTCTCGCCCTCGAACCGAGCAACGGCCCTGCAGGTGGCCGCATCCCATACCCGCACGCTGCCATCCGCGCTGCCCGAGTAGAGCAAGGCGCCATCCGGGCTCACGGCCACGTCGTATACCGCGCCACTGTGCCCGGTGCATGCGGTCCCTTTGCCGCCCGCAGCGGGATCAGGAGTGGCGAGATCCCAGGTTCGGACCGTGCCGTCCCAGCTCGCCGTCGCGAGGCGTGCGCCGTCGGGGCTGAAGGCGGCTTTGTAGACCCGGCCCGCATGAGCGGTGAGGGTGGTGAGTCGCTTGCCGGTGGCGATCTCCCACACGCGCACCGTCCCGTCCCGTCCGGCAGTGGCGAGCCGCGACCCATCGGGGCTGAAAGCGAGGCCATAGACCCGTCCGGGATGGCCTTCCCGGCTCCAAAGCACCTGGCCCGTCACGGCATCCCAGCGCCTGACCGTGCCGTCCGCCCCCGCGGTCGCGAGCCACGAGCCATCGGGCGCGAATGCAACGCCGTACACCGCGCCCACATGTCCCTCGATGGTGAGCACCGCCTTGCCGGAGGCGCCGTCGAATACGCGTGTCTTGCCATCCGCCCCCACCGTTGCGATGCGCGCCCCGTCGGGGCTCATGGCGACGCCGTAGCGTGGTGCGTCGCCTTTCTCCAGGACCGCGAGCGCCTGCCCGGAGGCGCGTTCCCACAACGTCGTCCTGCCATCCCAGCCGGTCGCGACGAGCCTCGCACCGTCGGGGTCCATGGCCACGCCATAGACCGCCGCGCCGTGGCCCCGGAGCTTTGCGAGCGCGGTCCCGGTACCCGCCTCCCATAGCCGCACCATGCGGTCCTCCCCGCCCGTGGCCACGACGGTCCCGGCCGCATCCATCGCGACGCCAAAGACCGCGGCCGTATGGCCCTTGGCCTTCCAGAGGGCCTTCCCGGCATCCGCTGCCCATCGGCGTACGGTCCGGTCGCCACCGGTAGTGATCAGCGATCCGTCACGGGCGAACGTGACGCCGTAGACCGCGGCGTCGTGGCCTTTCAGCGTACCCAGCATCTGGCCCGATACAGTGTCGAATAGTCGCACCGTACCATCCTCGCCGGCCGTTGCGAGGCGTGACCCATCCCGACTGTAGGCGATACCGAAAATGCGGCCCTCCTGCCCTGCGCGCTTCCAGAGCGGGGTGCCCGACGCCACTTCCCATAACCGCACGCTGCCGTCCTCGCCGGCGGACGCGAGCCGCTGCCCATCCGGGCTCACGGCGATGCCATAGACGCGGCCGCTGTGGCCCTCGATACGCAGCAGAGAGGCACCCGAGACGGCGTCCCACAACCGCACGCCGCCGTCGCCGGCGGTGGCCAGGCGCCGTCCATCCGGGCTGTAGGCGATGCCGAAGAGTGGCGCGTCCGGACCGTCGAGCGTCAGGGTCTCGCGCCCCGTCGCGACGTCGTAGATCCGCGCCGTGCCGTCCTCACCCGCGACGGCGATACGTGAGCGATCGGGATTGAAAGCGACCCCATAGAGCGCCCCGCCGGGGAGCGTGATCTTCAGGGTCTCCCGGCCCGTCCCCGCTTCCCACACGCGCGCGGTCCCGTCGAGACCGGCCGTCGCGAGCCACTGTGCATCGCCGCTATAGGTCAGCCCCCAGACCCCATCCGTGTGACCACGGAAGGTCAGCGTCGGTGGCGCGTTACCGAGACTGCCCGTTTCCTGGTCCGCGGGCGCGGCTGAGGCCGGATCTGCCGCGGCAGCGGCGTCGCGCCGACTGTCCGCCCGGTCGTCCGCCCCAGGACCAACGCGCGACGGGCGGACGGCCGCCGCGATCAAGGTCGGCGACCCCGAAATCTCTTGCGCCTGTCCCCCGATCGGACCTTCTGCGGCCAGATCATTGCCATAGGCGAAGAGGGTCATGAGCGACAGACAGAGATAGCCGGCGGGCACACGGCCGAAGGGCTTAAAGCCTACAGACATCGCAAGGCGCGAGACAACCACGGAGCTGATTCTAAACTATGCGTACCGCAGCACTCTACGCCTCATCGAAGCTCGATCACGGTGCCGCTACATCGCAGACCTGCGAAGCGCCCGCGGGCCAAAGAAAGCGCCGCGGAATCCAATACCCCACCCAGATGAGCGGGGCCGGCAACCCCGGTAGACTACGTTGCCTACTGTATCGTCAAGCGAGACAATGGCGAACCGTGATCAGGAGCTTCCGGCACAAGGGCGTGCAACGGTTCTTCGAGACAGGTTCCAAGTCGGCGATCCAAGCGAGCCACGTAGCGCGTCTCCGGCTCCAGTTGACGCGTCTCGACACTGCCCGTGGGCCACAGGACATGAACGCACCGGGCTCGGCACTGCATCCGCTCAGCGGTGCCCTCGCCGGCCACTGGGCAATCCGCGTGAACGCGAACGGGCGATTGAGTTTGCTTTCGAGGGACAGGACGCAGTGCTTGTGGACCCTACCACGACTATCACTGAGGAGATTTTATGAAGCGCATGTTTGATCCGGCCCATCCGGGGGAAGTATTACGGGAGTTCTTGCCGGCGGACATGACCGTTACGGAAGCAGTCCGACGACTTAAGTCTCGCGCGTTGAACTGTCCCGGCTCCTGAATGGCCGCGCCGCGATGACGGCAGAGATGGCGATCCGGGTCGGGACGCTGACCGGAAATCAGCTGCAATGGGACTTGTGGCGCGCCATCCAGGCATCGCGGCTCAGCGTTCATCCCTTGACGCCGGAATAGACCCGCGTAGGACGGAAACCCCTTGCGGGCTTTCCGCTGCGCGGATCGGCGGCGGTCAAGGCTTGTTTCCGCGCCCTCGACACCATTCGGGAGGTGTTCCGGGGCGTGGACATCAACCTCGATCGCGATGTCGCCATCAAGGTCATGCGTACCGAGCTCGCGCGCCGGCCCGAGATCCTCCAGCGTTTCCGCAAGGAAGCGGTCGTCCTGGCCAAGCTCAACCATTCGAATATCGCGACCCTCTACAACTTCATCTACGACGGTAACAACTATTTAAGGGGACTCAGCCGACTGGGGACGGCGCGACCTGGTGGGTGAAGATAAAGACAAATTCACTAATCGTAATTCGGTCGGCGATCCCGGAGCAGACGCGGAACAATGATTCTTTCACCATTCACCCGCGTGCCAAGATTCGCATTGAAGTCCTCGATAAACCAGAGCCCATTCTGAAGCTTGAGCGCGGCTTGGTAGCGGGAGACCCTGGCGTCATG
Source organism: Gammaproteobacteria bacterium (assembly GCA_013697045.1). Lineage (GTDB taxonomy): Bacteria > Pseudomonadota > Gammaproteobacteria > JACCXJ01 > JACCXJ01 > JACCXJ01. The sequence goes on from JACCXJ010000315.1 coordinate 15,247, forward strand.
CAGGCTGATGGAATTATCGCTACCCCGTCCTATTGTGGCCTCCGGGTCCAAGACGTAGGTGGGATGTTCGCTGCTAATGTGAGTGATGTTGGACATTACGGCATTCGGATCCCCCCTAAGTAACGTGAGCCGCGGCTGATTATCGATCGGCTTGAAGTCGTCGAGACTGTAGAAAAGTGGCCCTGATGCGTCGATTGGCGCCGCTGGCATTGAAGCTGCTGCTCGACTTGGAGCAGAGACCCACGACGGCGGGCCCTTCGCTGCAATAGGGCTCGGAATCGCGCTTCCCATCGTAGGTGGACTCACAGGGACGATCAGGCTGGGCTCCAGTGTGACGACCTCGTCCATTTTCGCAACCGCTATTGCTTTTTTAGCAACTACATTGACCTCAGACTTCAGATCCACCTGCGGAAAGCCCTTTACGATGTTGCTTAGCTCAACGCTCAACTCTTCCATTTTTTGAAAACGATTGTTCGGATCTTTCTCCAAACACTTCATCACTACGTCATCGATCGAATGTGGCAACGATTTGACATGTCGCGAGGGTGGTACGGGAACATCCTGAATCTGCGCTCGCACGACGGCAACAATGTTTGGACCTTCGAAAGGAAAGACTCCCGTGAGCATCTTGTACAACATGACTCCCAGCGAATAGATATCCGAACGGACGTCGGCCGTATGGTGCTCCAGTTGCTCCGGAGCCATAAACTGCGGGGTGCCTATGATGATGTCGGCCTTAGTATCAAACTTGGACAGGAGATAAGTGTCTGGATTCATGGGCCGGCTAATTCCGAAATCCAACAGACATACTCTTCCAGCCGTAGTCAGTATGATGTTGCCGGGTTTAATGTCGTTGCGAACGATGCCTTGACCGTGAACGTAGTCTGCAGCCTCGGCCACAGGCTTCGCGATTGCGACTGCCAATTCGACGCGGAGCCTTCCTCGCTGATTAAGTATGCCTTCGAGAGTGATGCCGTCGAGATATTCCATCGCGATATAGAGGCGTCCGTTGTCTCTCCCAAAATCCAACAAGCGAACGATGTTGGGATGATTCAGTTTCTTCATAATCAGCGCCTCGCGCTCGAACCTTCCCAACAGTTCATCATTCGCACTATCAAGAGATACTTTTACGGCGACCTTGAGCCCTGTGTGCTCGTCGGTGGCCTCATAAGCCGTTCCCATTCCTCCGCGTCCAATAACGCGAATAATTTTGAATTTCCCGATGCTGGTAGGTTTGCCGCCGACAAGAGTCGAACCCGATCCTGGGCCGCTTGGCAAATCTGCTTCCAGCTCGGCTGCCACCGCCACCATTTCCCCCAAACGCCGCGGCGCGATCTTATACCGCTTCTCCGCGACGATATTTGCGCGGGCAATGGGATCGGGTCCTTCGATTCGGACTCGATGGAGCGCCTTCCCAATCTCCTGTAGATATTCTGCATGGACCAGAATTCTAATAATCTCCTCGGCGACATGGGGCGCAATCTCTTCAGCCAGCGCAATCCTGGCACTTAGTCGTTTGGAAGCGTTCAAAACGTCTTTCAACGTGAACTCTGACGTCGACTGGCGCAGGATCCAGTCGATGAGGTAGTAAACGTCTCTTGTCGCTTTGAGCGCCTGGAACCTCCTCGTGAGATTCTCCAAACAAGAGCTTTTCATTCGTAGTTAGAACCTCTTGCAAGCCCGCAAAGAAACGGATCTGTCGCACTGCCTGCCGTGTAAACGCCAGTACCGGCTGTTCGCCATTCCAACCTACAAAGTCATTAAACGTCCTGATAATACGGCGAGGAATACCACGACCTTTAAATACAAGATACTTCTTGAACTCTTCATAAACTTGCTTGTCGTATGAGGGCAGTGTGACGGAATCTGCCAGGAGAGCATTGCAGATTGGATCGACATCGCTCCACAAGCAGGGCAGATACTTGTCATATGAGAAAACGCTTTCATACACGCTGTCACCTTTGCCAACGTCATCAAGCCAGCGCTCCTGCAAATCTTTGCCTGCAACGAAAACAAAGGTGACACCCGATGTGGTGAACAGGTTCTTTAGTGCACCCAAAATCTCATCGATAACGGGCTTCTTTCCTTTGCCACCTTTTGGATTAAACTCCTCCAACTTATCCAGTTCATCAAACACGAATACTATTTTCAGACGGACCATTTGCGGCTCTCTCGGCCAGAAGATTAGTCCGTGTCTTCGCCATCCGGGCGTCGGTTGAGAGTAACCTCCATCGGCCAATTGACGGGAGATTCTGATGATGTCGTGCTCCGCGGCTTTGTCGTCGCAGCCCAGGTAAGACATCTCATAGTTCTGGGTTTTGCTGCGTTTCGATGACCATCCCAGTTTGACAGCAGCTTTCATCCAATCCGAGCCGATGCTGGCTTCGTCGAAACCAAAGGTTCGCTCAGACGATTCCGCCAGCTTGCGAGCCATGTTTACTGAAGTTCGATCATAGGGCAGTGTCAGATCCTCTCGCAGTTTCTTATCGAGTAACCGGTAGAAGTCCTTTTCAATAAGCCGCTCGCGAAGTCTGCGAATGATATGATGCATAATCTCGCTTGGCTCAACCGGGCGCGCGACGTTGAGATAGATGTCCACAATTTCCGTTTTGCCAAGCGCTCCTTCCGCCCAGGGCAACGCTAGTTCAAGTGTTCTCACAACCTGGTTCACGAATGAAGTCTTGCCCACGCCTCTATACCCGGTAACTAGAAAAGAACCTCCTTTGGAAAACAGTATCCGCTGGGCCAACGATTGCATCTCGATCTCTCTTCCGACGAAGCGCGTCGACGTGGTGCCGTCAACTGGTTCGTGAACGAAGCGGAATTTCTTTGTCAAGGGCACCGCGGCTTCATATGTGTGTCCGCTAGCAAAAGGCGAGCGCACTTTGGAGACGACCCCAGCCGGAAACAGGAAGCGATAAAGCACGGTCAGCCGATTGCCTAAACCTTTGACTCTTTGACGCAGGGTTTCTCCCGTAACTGGTGGTTCAACAAAAGGCACGGTAGGAGTTTCGCTGATTACGGTGGTCGATGATGGTGGCGGTCCCATAATCTGTTGAGGAGGAGTGGGCGGAGCAAGTGGAGGGGGTATAAGAATTTCAAAGGCCCTGTTTTCGGCGAGAGGAAGAGTACGGAAGGACCTGTGGGTTGTCAAGTACGCGAGCCGTCGGTCCAGGATCAGGGATTTTTAGGGCGATTCACCGGTCCGAGGCACCCGGATCCGGGGCGTTTTGGCCTCTCACGCGAATGCAGGCCAAAGGGGGCCTCGGGCTCAGTGACGACGAATGGGTTCCGACACATTACGCGCGCGCGGCACGGGTCCTACGACCCGTCAGATTCCGACACTGCGGGAGCTGCTGCTACACCCCAGTAGCCCGGTGCTCAAGAGGGAGCTGCCCTCTATGTAGCGCCCGCTGCCGCGACGGGCATGCGTGCCGGGCTAGGGCGGCGTGGGCTGGGAGAGCGCCGTACAATGGGCGCTGCCGGATCCATGGCACGACCTCTATGCACCCGTCAAGCAACCTCCAGTGCCATACCCTTCTGATTTTCAGCGAGTGTCCGCCCTCACTGCCGCCGGCCCAAGGTCAGGGGTAGCGCATCAAGCAATCTCCTCCGGGCTCGGCCGCGGGGCCGCCCAGAATGGCATCGCCCAAAAGCCTGGCATCTTCCTGGCCTCACCCGATGCGCTTCAATGCTTCGCCTTGCTCCCGCAGCAGTCGCGCCAGTTCCCGCAGTATTGCCCGCGTGCGCCCTTGTATGCGTTCCGGCTGGCCTTGGCCTTACCTTGCGGCGTCTTCGGTCCGGTCGTTTTCCCCACGGCCGCCAGGTGTGTATCAGCGTCGACTGCCGCGCCCGGCGTTCCGGTGTCTAGCCGTTCATGGGGTTTCTCCGACCGCGATGAGGTCAAAGACAGGGACCTGCAGCTTGACGACAACAACCGGCCATGCATCGTTGCGCATAGTTTGGCACCTATATCCTCGGCAATGCGCTGCTTTCGTATGACTACTTGCGCTTCGACAAGATCATTCTTTGTGGATCTATCCTACCAACCAACTTTCCGTGGCACGAGTTGATCGATCGGGGCCAGGTACCGGCGGTACGAAACGAGTACGGGACGCGTGATCTTTGGACGGGTATCGTAAGTTGGTTCGTTCGAGGGGCGGGCCCGTCGGGAATCCATGGATTCACCTGCGCTCACGAGAGACTGGAGCAGAAGCGGTTCCTGTATTCTCACAGCGAGTACTTCGAGACGGGGCACATGACGCATAACTGGGTTACTTTCCTTAATAGAGAACTTCCGGACATCCCGACGAGGGACCTGCCTCCGAGCGTCGGAACTTCGAACGTGCCATGGGCCCTGTATCTCATCTATTCTATGGCGTTGTGCCTGGCGGTCTTCTTTTTTGTAAAAGATGCATGGGTGCCATAAGATGCAGCTATATATCGTCAAACGACACAGGAACCGTGATCAATGGGTGACCGGCGTTTTCGCCCCGTAGGGCTAGGTGTCGCGGCGTTCAATGTCAGCTCGAAGCCCCCGGGGGTGGGGCCGATTTAACAAACGAATCAACAACCGCCTGACGGTGGCTTGGTCGCGGGTGGGCAGGGATCCGATCTTCAGCGCGGGCCGGAGCGCCTCGAAGCTCACCAGGCCACGACCGCCGAAGAGGCGATGGCGATCGGCTAGGCCAAGCGGGCCGGGGATGACAATATTTTCGTCAGCCACACGGGGTTCCTATGATGGTATAATGGCGCACTCGGTGCGGTCCGAGTCCTAGCCATAACACGTGAGGGTGTCATGACTGTATCCAATTCTACTGTTTCCATGGTCTTCGCAGCCATCTTATCTGTCCTGCCTGGGTGCGCAGAATTCCTGCGGACCTCGGAAGCCGCCGGATTCCTGTTCGGCACGGCGGCAGCCTCCGTTGGGCTTTACAACGCCCCAGGGTTTTTTCTACACGCCGGACCTCACGCGGTCGACATTTCAGGCCGGGCCGCTCTCCTGTCACATGTAACCTATTCGACCGCTTCAATTGCCGCTTGATCGTTCGACGCAAGTCTCCAGGCATGACTTCATGAGCCGAAAGAAGTACCACGATCATCCTGGAAAGAGCCGATTCAATTCCTCTCTTCTGTATTTGTTCGGCAATTATTTCATGAGGCTTTTTTATAAAATTCATTATGAAGGCGCGGATCGCATGAACAAAATGGGTCCGGTCCTTCTGCTCGTGAAACACCAGAGATACGACGATATCCCGCTGGGACTTGCCGTGATCCATGGCCGCTGCCGAAACGATGTCTGGTGTGTGATGAAAGATTCTCTGGCAGAGTGGTATTTCTTTGGTTTTTTTCTCAAATGCGGCGGGATTCCGATCAACAGAGAGAACCCGGAAAAGAGCAGGAAATTTCTGATGCTTGCCCGTCATGTTCTGTATGACGGCAATGCCGTCGTCATGTTTCCGGAACAGACGCGCGTTCCCGTCAGAATGGGGGAGGCACGCACCCCCGGTTTTCGCTTCATTGCCGGCAAACCTTCTCAGCCTCTTGCCGTGAACTCTCTGGGTTTTCGTTACAAGAAAGGCTTCATCAGAACGCATGTCTTCATCCGAATCGGAAAAACGGCGTACTACGACAAACACCAGGATCCGGACCTTTTCCTACACGACAGAATGCACGAGATGGCGGACCTGTCTTTGCTCGCGTATCCGTACCGGCGGCCGGAAGGGAGGCTGGAACCGAGGGTGCGGGCGGATTCCGCAGCTTCGGCCGGAGGGAAGGACGGAGAATAAGCGATGAGTTCTGCGGGCTTAGCTGCGATTTACGCCGGCGCGGGCATGACTTCATGAGCCGAAAGAAGTACGACGGCCATCCTGGAAAGAGCCGATTCAGTTCCTCTCTTCTGTATTTGTTCGGCAATTATTTCATGAGGCTTTTTTATAAAATTCATTATGAAGGCGCGGATCACATGAACAAAATGGGTCCGGTCCTTCTGCTCGCGAAACACCAGAGATACGACGATATCCCGCTGGGGCTTGCCGTGGTCCACGGCCGCTGTCGAAACGATATCTGGTGTGTGATGAAAGATTCTCTGGCAGAGTGGTATTTCTTTGGTTTTTTTATCAAATGCGGCGGGATTCCGATCAACAGAAAGAATCCGGAAAAGAGCAAGAAATTTCTGATGCTTGCCCGTCGTGTTCTGTATGACGGCAATGCGGTCGTCATGTTTCCGGAACAGACGTACGTTCCCGCCAAAATGGGGAAGGGACGCACCCCCGGTTTTCGCTTCATTGCCGGAAGACCTTCTCAGCCGCTTGCCGTGAACTCTCTGGGTTTTCGTTATAAGAAAGGCTTCATCAGAACGCATGTCTTCATCCGAATCGGAAAAACGGCGTACTACGACAAACACCAGGATCCGGGCATTTTCCTCCATGACAGAATGCACGAGATGGCGGAGCTGTCTTTGCTCACGTATCCGTACCGGCGGCCGGAAGGAAAACTGGAACCGAGGGTGCGAACGGCTTCCGCAGCGTCGGCCGGAGGGAAGGAAGAAAAAATAAGCGAATGAGCTTTGTGCACAGCGGATCCTTTCTATGTCGCTCATCACGCGCCTTCCTTCGGCCACGGGAGCCATCGGTGGTGGTGGCCGCGGAGGCAGCGTCGGCCTCGGCGGCCTTCTGAGCCTTACTGAGGACTGCGCTAAGGGTCGATGCCCCCTGCTAGGAGCCTACGGGCCTCGTCGCAACGGTCGCGGGCCTCCCATGGACCTTGGAGGACTACTGCGGATGAGGCAGGCGCAAAAAAAACCGCAGTTACGCGGGTTTGCGGACGGTGTTGGATTCCCTCGGATAATTATTTGGTGGAGCCGGGGTCTCTCGAATAATATTAGTAACAGCATGATGTGCCTATAATTCTTGCGCACCTCGTTTTGCAGTTACCGTCAAAGCTACCGTCATTCTAATGGTGCTACCCCCCTTCAGCTTCACCCATCGCCAGCTCTCCGGCAGCGTCTTCCCCGCAATCCATTACCCCGATCTCACCTGAGAGAGCCGCCCCCCGAAGGGCCGGTAAACGCCCCCCTGCCGCACCGCGCGGCGCCCCTTGGCCGTGCCGAAGGGTAGGGAATCTACGGGCCAGGCCTGTCCGGCATCCGGGACAAGAACACGGGGTAGTTCCGCCAGGACCGCCCGTAAGCTGGCACCGCGCGGCGAGCAGGTCGAGGACCTTGCCGGTCGTTCCTTGACCGCCTGGCCGGTGCCGATGAATCTCGCGCGGTGACTGGGCGCGGCGCGGCGAACTGCTCGCCGCTGCGGGCCGACCGGCTGCGCGCCGCCGGCCGCCATCCGTACGTGATCCCCGAGGGCGGCTCGAACGCGCTCGGCTCGTGGGGCTACGTGATGGCCGCACAGGAACTCGCCGACGATCTCGCGACGCCGCCGGAGCGCCCGACGACGATCGTATACGGCCTGCGGCTCGGGGCGGCACCGGCGCCGGGCTCGTGCTCGGCGCCAAGCTGGCCGGCCTCGCCCCGCGCGGCATCCGCGTCGCCGGCGTCAACGACCGCGACTATTTCCCTGCGCGTGATCGGCCGCATCTGCGCCGACTTCCTCGAGCGCTGGCCGGTCGGCGCGACGGTCGCGCCCGACGACATCGAGATCGTCGACGGCCACGTCGGCCGCGGCTACGCGAAGAGGCGCCCCGAGGAGCTCGCGACGATCCGTGACCTCGCGCGCCGCGACGGCGTCATCCTCGATCCGGTCTACACCGGCAAGGCGTTCCACGGGATCGTCACCGAGCTCGCGCGCGACCGGCGCCCCATGCGCCGGGGTCGACGATCCGCGCGGGCTCGGCCGCGGAGCCGCCCAGAATGGCAGGTAGCTGCGGATCCGAGTTCCGGCCTCTGGGTCCTCCACAACGATGAGGCCCGCCTTCACCGCCTCGCTGAGCAGGCGTGAAGCCATTGATGCGTTCTTCTCGGCGATCCCGAATCGCTCCCGGACCGACGTGTTGGTCATGGGCTTGCGAGTCACATAGCGCAGGCACGCGTGCAGATAGCATGCCCGCACCCGGTCCGCCTTATCCATCGCAGAGAAGGGCTTGTGGGCGAACAGGACCGTCCTCGTGAACCCGTCCGGCTTCTCGAAGAGTGGGGCCGGGAGCTGGAACAGCTCCACCTCGAAGACCACCTTGTCGATCCCGCTGCCGCGCTCCTCGCAGATCCGAAAGCGGCGCATCAGCGAGGCGAGCGACTCGTTGCGTGACCTCGGCGGCGTGTCCACGAAGCGCTCGGTGTCCACCAACGATTCACCAGGGTTGGTGATCCCGATCCGGTCGTCGAAGATTTCAACCATTGGCCCGGCGCCGGTGACGAAGAAGTCCTGGTGGATGATCGCATTGGCCACCAGCTCGCGGACCGCCAGTTCGGGGAACATGGAAACCGTTTTGCGCAGGGCCTGCTCGATCACCTCGTTGGCGGGCAGGAGCCCGTTGACATAGCCGATCAGACCTTCGAAGCCGCAGGCGTAGCCCTTGATGTCTTCCTGCTCCTTCAGCGTCTCGGTGCGGCCGGTGCCCCGGTACTGAATCATCCGCACGGAAACACCCCGCCCGGCGCCGGCTCCCGAAAAAGGAGCCCAAGCCAAAGGAGCGCGCCCAGTTTGGTGATGTTCCAGCCCGGCCTCGGGAGCAAGCTTCCGTGCAGGAACCGCAGTTTTTTGTGCCCGAGAGCCGGGCCGACCGGGGCGAGCCTCTATCGTCCAGGTCCTCGACGACACCGGCCGAGTCGGGGGATGATGTCCAAGCGACCGTCCCGAACAGTATCATCTCTCGGTCGGGCCCTTTGGGGCGCCCTCAGCCTTATGTGATAGGTTTCATCTTGGCCCCGGGGCCTTGCCGTTGAACTGCTTCCCATCCTTTCCCTCTCCTCCAGTGGTTCCCTTCTCCCCGTTCTCTCCGACGACTGCAGCCAAGCCAGAAGGAAGGGTACGGCGAGGGCCGCGGCAACCTCGGGATCCGGCCGGTTGACGGATACGGCGCGCATGGTACGCTGGCCTCGGGTGTTGATGTGTTTCATCATCTTGACCTCCTGAGAGGGTCCGCCCCCGCCATCAGCGTACGAGCTCCAGCTTCGGCCTATTGCGTGGACCGGTCCCTTGGGATAACCGGTCCCTGATATTAGCTGGCGCCAACTCCTGCGGCACGATTGCGCTCGTTGATGACTGTTTGGAGTTCCCCGAACGCTTTTTCCGCTTCGTCGATAAGATCACATGCGGCCCACACGGAATTCGCTATTGGCCTATCTAAACCGTTCTGGCCCTCGCCGATTAATTGCAGAATACCATTAGCCTGCGCGAGCTTTTTGCCGATCTCGTTGGTCAAGTTCCACGCTCTTGATGGCTGTTCGTCAGAGCTTGCTGGCGTAGAATCCGCACTAGCCATGGCGTTGCTCATGATTGCGCCGCCTTCGGGAGCTTCGGGCTGTGCTCGTAGGCCTCGTACCACTCGCCGAAATCGTCGTAAAGATTCTCCAGCTCCCGCGGCACCTCTGCGACGACGTAGGCGCCGGGGACGTTCTTTTGGGACACGTCGGTTAAATCACCGAAGTTGTCAGCGGCAAGCTGCAAACGATACATTACCGAGATGAGCCGCTCCCGCAGCGAGTAGAAGCTATGGGGCTCACGTTCGACTGGGCGGATGGCGACAAGGGTACCGTTACACATGGATGTGACCTCGCGGTAGTGCTCTAGTTGGCGCGCATCAGATAATGGGCGCCGGGTGCCTGAAACCGCATACAGACGGCGTGACGTATTTCCCCCGAAGGGGTCTTGTATTCCACCACGCACCCGGCAGGGGACCGGAGGGCACAAAAAAACCGCGAGTCTGACGGGTGCGGTGACCGCTGTAGGGGCGTTTTCAGGCGCCGTAGTAAGAAGCATAGCAAAACCCAGAAGCCGGATGCAAGGCGGCCCGCAGTTGCGCGCCATCCACGCGATCGCCCGCGGCGACAATCTTCTTAACGGGGGGTTCGGGCTGGGAGCGTCGCTCTCCGCGGCCGGCTACGCGGCATGTGCACTCTCACGTCGGCCTTGAGCAACGTACTACCCCTCTGCCCAGCCGGTGCGCGGGTCTGCGCGTGGGTGAAGCCCATCGGTGTGCCGGCAGCCACCTACGGCCCTCATTCGACCTGGGAGCCACTAATCGTCGTCGGCGGCCGTCCGCGTCGACCTGGAGTGCGCGACTGGCTCCGCGCGCAGCCGGCGCGAGGCGGCGGAGATCTCCCCGGACGCAAGCCCCTCGCCTTCTGCGCCTCCCTCTTCAACGCCTTGGGGGGGTGCAGCCCGGCGACGAACTCGTGGATCTGTTCCCGGGCATCGTCGGGGCGAGCCTGGGGAGGAACTGTCGTTGAGGTAACCCTCGACGACGGCGGCCCGAGTCGGGGATGTCCGAGCGTCGCCAGGCCCGAGGAACGCATCTTCTGTCGGGTCGGGCCCGAAGCGACGACGCGTCGGAGCCATGTGTCGCCGGCAGGTCTAGCGGATGACCCGCCGCGAGAGCGTGGTAGCGGAGGCACGCGTTTTGCCGCCTAGGAGGGGGGCTCGGTCTCCAGCACTTCTGGCTCCAGAAGCTCATCGATGGTGACCAGCGTTGAATTGCTAGCCCGCCTCGTCGTTGCTGCTGCAGTGAAGAACTCGGTGCTATATAAGAAATGAGGAACGATGGTTCCAGTGATCTCGCCACTCTCCCCCACTACCAGCGTCCCCATGATCCGTGTCAGTTGTAGGCTCTCGATGGAACCAAAGAGGGGCAACTCTGCCTCCGGGGCATCTGAGATGGTTTGGTCAATCGGGTAGGTTCCGGGAGTACGAGTCAAGGAAGGCGTAAAGGAATACGCATAACTCCCGAACGCGATCTCTACGCTATCCGTTCCGGGCGGATAGAGACCTGGTACTCCATGTCGGTCCCCTCATAGATGCGCTCCGCATCGTCCGGATCGATCGCTGCCACGGCAGGCTGAAGAGTCCCTGACAGGTAGCGCAGTAGAGAGGTCCGCCCGCCAAAGAGCTGCGCGCCGATTTGCTGATAGGCTGGCACCAGGCTCTCACCGATCGCGACTACATTAGGGACGCTCGTGGCGGAAGGTCCTAATGTAAGTGCGCTCTGAATACGCCCATACTCACTTTTCGTAATGAATGTCCGCGCCTCCCGCGGCAGCGGATCGAATCGATCGTAGCCACGAAACCCGGATAACCGTAGCGTGGCTCCGAGGCGTGTCACCCCGTCTGTGGCGAACACCTCTTCGCCACCTTCGTCCAGCTTGATAGTGCTTAAGGTCCCGTGTCGTATCCCTGTGGTTGCGTCATATTGAAAAAACGCCCCTAGGACCTTCTGTCCAAACTCCGTTAAAGCCGACCGCGTCATATCGCCGAGCGCCGATCGAGCGAAGGAGTCCATTGTCTAGACCAGCGCCCACGCGCGCGGCGTGATGTCCATGAACTGAAGCGGGACGTCGTCGACCTTCACCAGCGTTCCCCCCACGATCCCGCGCACGGCCAAGATCACGTCGCCTAAAGCGTAGTCCGGGGTGATCTTCTCCGTCTCCGATTGTGCGCCCAGGGTCGCTGTCCTCTCCGTATCGGACTGGTAGGTGTAATGCACGAGCCCGGCGGTCGTCGTGCGCTCCGTGATCGAGGTTCTCAGTAAATACGGCTTCGCGACTTTGATGTCTTGCGTACCTTCCGAGAGTTCCCCGTTCGTGTCCAAGGTGATCGCGTGGCAAATCAGATAGTCCCCTTTCACCTCCTGAACGGCGAACTGTTGAAACGTGACTCCGGCTTTCTGTCCTGGCCTGACATCGGCTGGAAGCCCCGCCCCGCCGGCGAGCGCAGTCAGTCGGTTAACCTGCTCGTTGAGCCGGGCAGCCGTGATCTTGTCACCGCGCTTCCAGGGACGTGGATCAAGGCCGCTCATGGCGAAAGCCCTATGCCTTCCCCATACCCGGCCGGTCCTGCTCCCCCCTGGGCGCGCGCAGGACCGCCGTAGGCCGCGCACCGCGGCCAATGGTCAAGGTTGATTTGTTTCATCATGTCGTCACCTCATGACCTCAGAACCTCAGCTCGTCATCAAACGGCATCCCGCCCTGTTCACCGCGCAGCCGAGCCTTGGGTTTCCGCCTTCCGATCTGCCCCATGGGCTGGACCTCCCACGCCGTAAGGTTGAGCCCCGACTTCGCCTCGCCGTCTCGGCCTGTCCACGTCCCGAGGCTCAAGCGCCCCTCGCAGTAAATCTGGGTGCCGGTAAGCCTTGGGGCTGCGGTGCCCACGGTATCGCCAAAGAACGCCACCCGCACCCAGGTCGGCGGGGCTTCGCCGTCGGCCTTGGTATCCACCGCCACGGGGAAGGATGCCCAGGGTTTGCCGTCTCGGGCGGTGCGCACTTCGGCATCCTTGCCGATGCGCCCGGTGAAGGCGGCGTGGATGCCGTTCATGTCAGGTAGCCTCGGTAATTCCAACGCTCACCCGGCGGATCCCTCTATGAGCCGGGGCGCTGCACCCCGGGCGCGATTGGAGCTCGGGGCGCAGCCATGAAGATCCGGGGGTGGCGCGCGCTTTTGGCGCTCCATGACGCCCGATGTATATACTGACATCATTTTTACCGTCATTATGATGGCAATATATACACGAGACCTCGCGCTGCCCCATCGGTCTTTCTTCCTGTTCGGGCCGCGCGGTACGGGAAAGACCACCTGGCTCCGGCTGCGCCTGCCTGCTGCGCACCGGGTCGACCTGGTCGTGGAGCGCGAGATGGTGCGGCTTCTGCGCGACCCCGGGCGCTTCACGCAGGAGGTGGAAGCGCTGCCGGCGCGAAGCTGGGTTGTGATCGATGAGGTGCAGAGGCTCCCTGCGCTCCTCGACGAAGTGCAGGACCTGATCGCGCGGCGCGGCACCCGCTATCGCTTCGCCCTCACGGGCTCCAGCGCACGAAAGCTCAAGCGGGGTGGCGCGAATCTCCTGCCGGGGCGAGTGATCAACCGCCGCTTCTTCCCACTCACGGCCTCGGAGCTGGGCGGCGCTTTCCGCCTCAAGGAATCGTTGCGTTTTGGGGCCCTGCCGGCCGTGTGCGCCGAACGCAGCTACACCGCTCGCATCGACCTCCTTGAGGCCTATGCCGAGAACTATCTGGCGCAGGAGATCCGCCAGGAGGCGCTGGTCAAGAACCTCGACTCGTTCGCGCGCTTCCTCGAGGTGGCAGCGCTCATGAACGCACAGGTCGTGAACGTCGCAGGGATAGCGCGAGACGCGGCCGTCGCCAGGCCGACGGTACAGGGTTACTTCGAGATCCTGGTCGACACCCTGATCGGCGTCTGGCTGCCGGCCTGGCGGCCGCGCGCGAAGGTGAAGGAGGTCGCCCATCCGAAGTTCTACTTCTTCGATCCGGGCGCCGTGCGCGCACTCGCGCGACGTCTGCACGAACCCGTCGGCGACGAAGAGCGCGGGCGCCTTCTTGAGACCTGGACGCTGCATGAGCTGCGCGCCTGGATCAACCGCTCCGGCTGCGGCGGTGACCTCAGCTACTGGCGCACCCCGAGTGGCTCGGAGGTCGACTTCGTATGGACGCGGGGTAGTACCCGCTCCGTGGGGATTGAGGTAAAGGCGTCGTCGCGGTGGCGACGGGGGGACGGCGCGGCGCTCGCGGAGCTCGCTGGGGAGAAGCGGATCGGACACGCATTCGGGGTCTACACGGGCGGGCAGGCACTCCGGGACGGACCGGTGCTCGTGCTTCCGGTTCGGGAGTTCCTGGACCGACTGGCCGCAGGCGACGTGCTGGCCTGAGCCGGCGAGCCACGCGCAGCCTGGTGGGTACTCAGCCTCGCGGCGGAGGGAGAAGCGGGCCGGGCGCAATTCGATGTAGCTCATAGCTCGAGCTTGCCAGCGCTGCCGCCTAGCCTTGCCGACGGGGATAACCGGTGCCGTTATCGAAGAGCAAGTGCGGCACCCCGGGGACGAAGTGGCTGTGCTCGTAGCGCGGGTCGAGCTTGGGGGCTTTGGTCGTTTCGGTCGTCATAGGGTCCTCTCCCGAAATGCCGCGATCCGCCCCGAGCGGGCCGCCCTCGGCGAATGACAGGGCGTAGCCGCGGACGGCCTTGGGGTGAATAGCGCCCGCCTCTAGGTCCGTGATGTCCTCAGGGGACAGCAGCGCCCGGAACTGCGGCGGAGTGATGCCCGCCACCCCCTCGCAGGCGCCCGCCAGGGCCTCATCAAGGTTGGCCGCTGCCCGAGGGTTGGGAAGCCCGGCGATCGCAGTCACGGCGCACCCGGGGCCGTGATAGCGCTCGGCGTAGGCTTGCCAGTCGGCGAGAGTCCAACCGCTCGGGGTATCGACCTCGACCTTCCGGCCGCCGGGCTCGAGGATGGCCACGCGCCACCATAGGACCTCGGGCTCGCGCTCCCGCTCCTCCAGGATCGCCAAGACCTCAAACGGGTGCCGGCGGGCCTCGGCCGCGGGGGACAGCGGGGGGTAGGCGGCCGGGCCGGGCTCCGCGAGCGCCGCCAAGATCTCGGGCTTGTGGTCATTCAGGCGCCGGATCAGATCCTCGCTCATGGCGCCCTTGGGGGCGTCTACCTGCAGCCGTTTATCTCGCATCGACAGCCGGCACCCCAGGGCTTGGACCTCGGCGAGTAGCTGACGGGCCGTCATAGCTCGAACGACTCTCGGTCGCCGTCGGGCTCATACCCCTCCCCCCGCTGGGGAGGTTTCCCAGCGGTTACACGGTTACAACCCGCACCACAGCTGGGTTCCGTGGCATTTTCGGATCGGTTACGCTCTTGCGATGTTACCTTTCCAAAATCGGCTGCGACCCGCGCCCCGCCTACGTTGTAACCGCGTAACCGCTCCGCAAGGGGGTCTGTGGGAGAAGGGGTATCTTGTGACCGATCCGAAGGGGCGGAATCCGAAGCGGGCTCCCCCGGAGGCAAGGGGGGCAAGTAGCGCTTGAAGGCGTCGTTGAACTGGTCACGCTTGTAACCTTTGAACACCGTCTCGCCTGATCGCTTGGCGCCTACAGTGATCCCAAACGCCCGCAGCCTCGCCGCCAGCCAGCGCGCACTTATTGGCCTGCCCCGGTTCGCCTCGCACCACGGCCGCTCCTCCATGGCGCTTAGTTCAGCGATAAGCTCGACGGTCGGCAGTCGGTCGCGCTGCGTGGATGCGAACACGTCCCGAATGTCGGCGAGCAACTGCACGCGGATGTTGTGATTCTCGGCGTCGTCGCCGCCCGACAGCGCCAAGGCCGCCCCGCGCGCCTGCTCGGGGCAAGGGCCCCCCGCCAGGTCGGCGATCGCGAGCAGCGGTTCCCAATTGTCCTCGGCGCGATCATGCAGACCGTCCGGCATCGAAGGCCGAGCCGCTCGGATCTCGTCGATATGGTCTGCCGTCCACCGAGCGCAGCGCCGCACCAAGCTGGAAAATAGGTCGGGATCCGCGTGGCGTACCTTCTCAACCGACTCACTGGCCAATTTGCGCTTCAGCCGCACTTCGATGGAGCGGTCCGCGAGCGTGTCTGGTAACTTCCCGATCAACGCGATCGTCTTCGCGCCCCACGTCGAAAACCGCCGCGGTTCGTGATCTTCGCCCACAGTGCGGATCACAAATGCCGAATCTCGCGTATGGCCGGAATTGAGCACCCCGCGCAGCTCGTCGTTGTTGCGCAAGAAGGTGTCCCCCTCATCGATCAGCAACGTCGGCGACCACGCCTCGACCGAACGGAACAAGGCCGGGGCGCTGATGTTCGCGGACGGCAAGGGCCGGCGCGCCAAATGGCGCAATAGCGCGATCACCGCGCTCTTGCCGCACCGTTTCTCCGGCGATGTGATCGCGAGAATCGGTGCTACATTCACGGCAGGGATGGCGTGCGTGAACAAGGTCCACAACGCCAGCGCGGCCGGCGCGTGCTCTGGCAGTACGACATGGCGTCGATACTTGGCCGCCAAGTCGGTGAGCAGCTCAGCGCCGTCGACCGGCTCGGGCCAGGGCTCGATCTCAGGGAACAGGACAGCCTCGCCTTGGCTGTCATTGCCGTCGCCAACCATTTTGCGGCGCGCTTTCTCGACCTCAGCGTCCAGGGTGGTGACGCGCACCCCGAGTGCATCAGATTCCGTTTGCCGTACGCGGTCGTATTCGATCGGCGAGAGCGTGGCTAGGCGTGCAACTGCGTCTTGAGGATCCTCGCCCCCGCCTGGTGACGTTGCTCGCTCAACACAGCCACGTACGGACTCGGCGCCGCGCGCCCGGTGTAAATCGTTGAAGTCGCTCCCATCTGGTCCGTTCTCGCCGAAGTCGGGGACGGCCAGCCGGCCGCCGATAGCGCGCGCCGCCTCGATAGCATGTGGATCCGGCTCACCGGTCGCTCTCACCAGATCGGCCAGAATCACCAGCACCGCCGCCGGGAAGCGTTCGCGCATCTCGCGGGCCACCGCCGGCAGGTTGCTGCAGGACAGAGCCGCGATGCCGGGATACCCGGTCGCCTCTATCGCGGACAAGACGGTTGCCACGCCCTCTCCGATCAGCAGGGTAAGTCCCGCCCCCTCGCTATCGGGGAGCGGTTGCGCCGCCCAATGCCCGCCCGCCTTCGCGCCACCGTAAAGCGCCGACTGGCGCCCGGCCTCATCAATGAGCTCCACGGTGGAAAGCTCGCCGCCGATCTTGAGCGGCACAACCAGAAGCCGCCCGGTGAGGGGCTCGTCTCGAGACTTCGACGCATAACCCAGGATCGCCGCCGCCTCGGCTGCGTTGATTTCTCGGAGCGATGGAACAGAGGGAACGCCCTTGCGGGCCAGGTAGGGGTGGGCCTCACGCACCGAGGTTGCGTCCGCCCACAGTGCGCGCGCCTTCTTCGCGGCCTCGGTGTGTTCGCGGGCCTTCCCGGTTTCTTCCTTCGCGGCCCGCTCGGCAGCTTGGCGCCGCCGTGCTTCAAGCGCGTTCGGGGTAGGCTCGCGGTGCGTCCCGTCGTCGCGCCAGCCGCGCGCCTTGGCCTCGTGGAATAGGGTCCCCCAACGTGATCCCGCCGCCGGCCTTGAGGCTCCTCCATACGTCCCGGGCATCGCGTTCGTTGTAGCGGTCGGACTGCCTGGACCACGCGTCCCACAGGTCGAACCCCTCGTCGCCGAATCCGTCCTTGATGGCCATGCCCATGTTGACCCACATGTCGCGATCGTCGGGTGGGATGAAAGCCAAGGCGCTGCGGACGCGCTCGTAGTCGCGGGCGTTCATGCGGGCGGCCCTCCGTCCTCTCCCTTGCGCACGGGCGACAGAGGGACGACGTCGGCACCGCTGTTCCAAGGCTGGCGATCGGCAAAGATCCCGGCGGCGGCCCGCACGCTCGGATCGGCTTGCTGCACCCATTCATTCCAAATCCAGAAACCCTCGTCGCCCAGCCCGTCCTTGATGGCCATGCCCATGCGCAGCAGGGTCTCGGGGCTGTCGGGTGGGATGAACGAAAGAGCGTCTCGGATCCGTTCTATGTCGCTCATGACCCTCTCCGTGGCTTGGTCAAGCTCAGGGTCGGCAGCGCTACCTTTGGCGCCGGGGCTCGGCCCAGCTTCACCCTGGCGGCCTCTCGCTGTGGCTCGGTGACCTCGCCGCACGCCGAGCCGTCCAGCGCGTACCGCGAGCCGCCGGCCGCCAAGGCCTCAAGATAACGTCGGCTCCCACAGTGAAGGGCAAGGGCTCGGCGGCAGAGCTTGTTGCTTGTGCCACGCGTGGCCGCGCGCATCGCCAGGTGGATGCCGATCGCCAGAGGACGACATTCCGCGATTACCGGGAACTCGGCGGACAGCCGCGTGAGCAGGGTGGCGACGGGGATGGTATAGTTGCGGGTGTAGTCGCTTCTCGAAGCCGCCGCGGTCCTGAGCCCGGCGGCCTTCTCTTCGGGCATCACATTTATCCCCTTGGCTCGCCGTCTCGACGGATCCCTGGTTTAACACGGGGAGCCGTTCTCGCACGTGCCACCCGAGATCGGGGCCCCAGCCACACGTGATGTAGTCGGCGGCCGCCCGGTCCCGAGCCGATCATCGGTCGGCCCCGTCATCTTGCCCGAAGATGGCGAAACGGTTGCCTTGGTACCGGTCAGGCACCGCGACCCGGGTAGCGGACGCCGGGGTCAAACCGAGCTCGACCAGCAGACTTTCTGCAATCCTCGTCGCGACATTGAGGCCGCTTCGGATACGCCCCGATTTCAGGCTCTCATGATGGCCGATGTCCTCCAGAGCCCGTGCCGCTTCCGCGACCTGCCACAACATCACGGCGGTCAGGTTGAGCACCATTTCGTACGAGCTTGACGCGTAATGCATGGCCACCAGCGTGGTCACGAGTTGCTGGAACAAAGGCACGGCACCTGCCGGCAACCACTCGGCCGGCTGCGGCAGATCGGGGCTCGGAGTCGGCGCAACAGTCCCCGCGGGCCGCGCGGAAGGGCGCCCGGGCGCTGACTTGAGCCGATGGGGTTTGGGTGGGGCTCCTCGATGGCTTGTCATTCAGAATGCCCTCGCTATTTAGCCAAAAGTTTTTCTGACGGATCTTCCTCTACCGCTGCCCTCGAGATCGTGCAATAACCCATTGAGTATGGGAGGGTAAGTGACGCGGAGGCCGGAGGGGCGTCCTGACTACACGGCCTTGGCGGAGGAACGAGGGAAGGTCAGACC
>JACCXJ010000325.1 GCA_013697045.1 Gammaproteobacteria bacterium
GAGGAACGAAAGAACTGGCGGTTGATTGGGAAGGGGCGTGGCATTCACTGGGAGGATATCGACGAAGACGTCAGCATCGAAGGTCTTCTGGCTGGACGGAGTTCCGGCGAAAGCCAAGAATCGCTTAAACGGTGGTTCGAGAGTCGTTCATCACGCCCAACAATGCGGTCAACCGGACGCCGGGGGAAACGTGGCGACGCTGCGCGGTAGCTCTCCTAGCCGGCGCCGGTTACCGCAAGCATTAGGCGCCTGCATATTGCCTGCCCGATCCATTCACCGTACCAGCTAAGGGAGTCACTACTATGCCAATTAAGAATCGCGACAAAGAACTTGAGGAGATCTACACGCTCTATCGCGCATACATCACGCACGAGGACGGCTTGGTGAATCAACGCACGACATGGTTGGTAACGATCCAATCGTTTCTTCTCGCCACATTCGGATTCTCTTACCAAAAGAAGTACGAGGTAGCTGAGAAGCTTTCAGCCCACATTCCTCCACTGGACTCGCTTGGCGCAGTAACCACTGAGTACAACCTTTTCTTGCTCATCTTGGCCATCGTCGGCTTTTTAATCGGGGCGTTTGCCTTCGTATCGATTTACGCCGCAGTCATGGCAACTCGTGCAGTAGAAGCAAACTGGCGACAACAACTGGTTGGGCAGAACTTCCGCTACCTACCGGATATCACCGGAGGGGGAAACTCCCGGGCAAGCAGATACGGAATCATTTTGTCACTTTGGACACCTGTTTTCTTCATCGGAATGTGGCTGGTGGCAATCTTCCTCCTTGTTCTGGTCGTCTCCGTGCAATTACATCAGCGGTAACTCAGCGGTAACTCAGGGCGCCTCCATTCACAATTCGAGCAATGCTTCCGAGAGCGCCTGACAAATCATTGGAGCGGACCTTCAAAAAGCTGCGCGTTTTGCCGTCCGATGAATTCTTCGTTGTGTATCCGATAATGATCAAGAGTACCAACGTCCTAACATGATCCCACAACCCAACAATGTGATCGAGCTTAGAACCAGGTAGCACGTTTTTGGGTGAGCATAAATAACTTTAAGAAAGACAAGTGGATAAGGCCCTCGCCAAGTGGTGTATAATACAGGAACCCCGCGG
Organism: Gammaproteobacteria bacterium; assembly: GCA_013697045.1. GTDB lineage: Bacteria > Pseudomonadota > Gammaproteobacteria > JACCXJ01 > JACCXJ01 > JACCXJ01. The sequence goes on from JACCXJ010000325.1 coordinate 1,117, forward strand.
CATGGCCATCCTTGGCCACTGGACCCCGGCAATCCCTGTCGGGGTGACGGATCGCCGCGGTTTCAAGGGACTGACAACCGGGGCCAGTACCCGTGGAGGCGCGCGTGACTGACAAAGGCTGGGAACCGGTCATCGGGCTGGAGATCCATGCCCAGCTCGCGACCCAGAGCAAGATCTTTTCAGGCGCGCCGACCGCCTACGGCGCGCCGCCCAACACCCAGGCCTGCGCCGTCGACCTCGGTCTGCCCGGGGTCCTGCCGGTCCTGAACCGGGAAGCGGTGCGTATGGCGGTCCGGTTCGGGCTCGCGATCGAAGCCCGGGTGAGCCGCCGCTCGGTGTTCGCGCGCAAGAACTATTTCTACCCGGACCTCCCAAAGGGCTACCAGATCAGTCAATACGAGCTGCCCATCGTGGCCGCGGGCCACACCGAGATCACGCTGGAGGACGGGGGGACCAAGCGCGTCGGCATTACCCGCGCCCACCTCGAGGAGGACGCCGGCAAGTCGCTGCACGAGGACTTCCACGGCATGTCCGGGATCGATCTCAACCGCGCCGGGACCCCGCTCCTCGAGATCGTCTCCGAGCCCGATCTGCGCTCGGCCAAGGAGGCGGTGACCTATATGCGCAAGATCCACACGCTGGTCCGCTACCTCGGGATCTGCGACGGCAACATGCAGGAAGGCTCGTTCCGCTGCGACGCCAACGTCTCGGTTCGAAAGACGGGCGAGGCGCGCCTCGGGACGCGCGCGGAGGTCAAGAACCTCAACTCCTTCCGCTTCGTCGAGCGCGCCATCTGCCACGAGATCGAACGCCAAATCGCTCTGCTCGAAGCGGGCGGCACCGTGGTATTGGAGACGCGCCTCTACGACCCCGATCGCGATGAGACTCGCCCGATGCGCGAGAAGGAAGAAGCCAACGATTACCGCTATTTCCCCGATCCCGATCTGCTCCCCCTGGTGCTCTCGGAGGATTTTATCGAAGCGCAGCGGGCAGACCTCCCCGAGCTTCCCGATGCCAAGCGGCAGCGCTTCATCGCCCAATACGGGTTGCCGGCCTATGACGCCGCGGTGCTGTGCGCGAGCCGCGAGCTCGCTGACTTCTACGAGGGGGCCGTCGCGGCGAGCGGCGGACAGGCCAAACCCTGCGCCAACTGGGTCATGGTCGAGGTCCTGGGCGCGCTGAACCGTGAGGCAAAGGAGATCGGCCAGTGCCCGATCAGTCCGACCATGCTCGGGGGGCTCGTGCGCCGGATCACCGATGGCACCATCTCGGGCAAGATCGCCAAAGAGGTCTTCGAGGCCATGTGGCAGGGTGAAGGCGATGCCGACGCCGTGATCGAGGCACGCGGCCTCAAGCAGATCTCCGATGAGGGTGCGATCGCCGCGCTCATCGACGAGGTTCTGCGCGACAACCCGACCCAGGTCGCACAGTACCGCCAGGGCAAGGAGCAGGTGCTCGCCTTCTTCGTCGGCCACGTCATGAAGAAGTCGCGCGGCAAGGCCAACCCGCAGCGGCTGAACGCGCTGTTGCGGGAGAGGCTCGGAGCCGGTTGAGCCCCGCGCTTGACCGGCCTGACGCCTCCCTGCCGGCTGCTGATCCGCAAGCTGGCACATATACCACCCGAGGCTTTATGCATCGGCAGCCGGTCGAGCACGATCTGCTCTATGGCTTCGGGACTCACGTAGGGGACGCGGGCGGAAGCGATGACGGTGCGCCGACGTTAATCCCCCACAACAGTGTTTAAGATCGTCCTTTTCTGTTATGTTTATCATGTGTGAGTTTCAGCGCGTGGAAGGCCTGACCATCGAGGGCTGGCTCGCTTGAAGCGTCGTGCCGGAAGGACAAACGAGATAGAGAGTCGCCTGTGACGTTGGATTCGATGGCACTGTGGCAGCGCACGCTGGCGCCGCAAGGAGATCCGCTCGATGCCCCCCGCGAGGTGTTGCGACAGGCCTTGCTGGGCTTTCGCGAGCGCGTCGACAAGCTCGTGCAGACGCTCGGTGCCGAGCTGCCCAACCTGACCGTACACGACATCACCCACCTCGACGCGCTGTGGCGGGTCGCCGACCAGATCGCCGGGCCAGGATACCTGATCAATCCCGCCGAGGCATTCGTGCTCGGAGGCGCCTTTTTGCTGCACGATGCCGCGCATGTGATGGCGGCGTATCCGGGCGGCATTTCCTCGATCAAGGAAACCGATCAATGGAAAGACCTGATTGCCCAGCGTTACGGTGGTCGAGACCCAGAAGGCCGCAGTAACGAGGAACGATCGGCGTTGTTCCAGGTACTTCGCCACCTGCATGCCGAACAAGCGCGCGGGCTCGCTAGGCTGAAATGGGGCGTGCCGTATGCCGGCCCGAACCCATATCTGCTGGAGCATCTGGAACTGCGCGAGTACTACGCAGACCTGATCGGCGAGATCGCCGCGAGCCATCATTGGCCGGTGCGCCTCGTGGCCGACGTGTTCGCCGATCGAAAAGTGTCGGCACCCGGGTTCATGCACCCCGGCAATTGGGAGGCCGATCCGCTCAAGCTCGCGTTTCTATTGCGCACCGCGGATGCCGCGCATATCGACGACCTGCGCGCGCCCTGGTTTCTGTTCGCCCTACGCCGACCCGAAGGCATCTCCGAGGATCACTGGAAATTCCAGGCGAAGCTCGGCCAGCCGACGAGGACTGATCGGGGTGAACTAAGGATCACGTCGGGCAGCCAGTTCTCGCACGACGAGCGCAAAAGCTGGTGGCTGGCGTACGACACCGCCTGCATGATCGATCGCGAGCTGCGGGACGCGCATGCGGTGATGCGTGATGAGGGACGGCCGTGCTTCGCGGCGACCTGCGTTCTTGGTGTGGAAACGCCTGAAGCGTTCGCGCGGCAAGTGCGCGTCCGAGACTGGGAGCCGGTGAACGCGGCGCCGAAGATCTCGGATGTGCCGAAGGTGATCGCGGCGCTCGGCGGCAGCAAGCTGTACGGTGACGAGCCGTGGATCGCCTTGCGCGAACTGCTGCAGAACGCTCTAGACGCCGTGCGAGCCCTGCGCGCTTTGAGATACATCGCAGAGACCGAAGGCGAAGTCGAGGTCAGAGCCGAGTGTGCGGACGGGGACGATTGGTGGCTGCATGTGACCGACACCGGGATCGGCATGAGCCGCCACGTGCTCACGAACGTCCTGCTCGATTTCGGCAATTCGTTATGGCGCAGCGATGCCTTGCGTGACGAACTGCCCGGTCTTGCCAAGTCCGGCTTCGAGGCCGTGGGCCAGTTTGGCATCGGTTTCTATTCGGTGTTCATGCTGGGTTCGCAGGTGCGCGTGACGACTTGGCGGTTCGGGCGCGACGCCGCCGATCACTGGTTGCTGAATTTTGAAGACGGGGTGCAGGGACGGCCGCTCCTAATGCAAGCGGTCGGAAGGGATCGGCTCCAGCGTCCTGGAACCCAAGTTTCGGTTAAGCTCAGCGACGACCGACTCACGAGCATGTTTAAGCCCGTGATAAAGTCTCCACATTACGAGGCACTGTCTGATGAGGAAGCACTGTCTGATGAGCGGATAAGCGAGGTCCTCGCTGCGCTGGTAGGCTGGCTTTGTCCTGCGAGCGAAGTGTCGCTGCGCGTCCAAGTCGCGGATGCGCCGAAGAGCACCGTGGTTGCTCCAAACGACTGGATGCGGCTCGAACCAGAAGACCTCATGCGCCGTGTGCTGAACGAAGATGGCCGCCGCCTGGTTCCCTTGACAGACGAGTCCGGCGCTTGGTTGGGCCGGGTAGGGGGGGACCAGTTCCGCTCTTATGGTGGTGCAGCCTTGGTGCTGCACGGCGTTCGTTGCGGGGAAATGCCAGGATTAGTCGGCTTGGTGCTAGTCCGCGAGAACAACCGGGATGCGCGCCGAACCCAGGCATCAGTCGCGGGCTCTAGGGCCGCTTGGTCGCGGTGGGCCGAGCAGGTACTGTCTCAAGAACCAAATCTCAACCTAGACGCGCTCTTTATGCTTCACGCCTTGCTCCCCGATCGCGACCTTCCGGTGCGGTCGTACGGCGGGCCCCCTGTGACGCTGAATGATCTGGGTACGCGTATCGTTGCCAGCGGCGAATTGCGCGTTCACCTGGGTTACGTGTCACACGCGGAGTATGACGACGTTGGCGGCGGCCGGTTCCGGTCCGCATTTAAGCTGTCCGACGAGTTGGTCATTATCCCCACTTTCGAACCGTGGTTTCGCATGAGCGACTACTTCCCGTGGTTACTCGGCGTTGCGCCGATCGACTACAAGTCGCGGCTCGAAGCGGAATTGACCCGGGTTTGGGGCGTTTCGAGGAGCACAACGAAGACGCCGTCGTAGGAAAGGTAGAAGGCATCAAGATCCGTCGATTTGTCACGGTGTACCGGCGCCTACCGAGAGCTTGAGGCAAATAGGCTAAGCGAGCGGATCGATACACTGGAGCGCGCGAAGCATTCGCGTCGCGTTCTTGCGACGCGCCGATCACCAGCTGCGAGGCAAGGTCGGGGCCGCCGTGCGCAGCAAGCGGGTGGTTAGCGGTCGACCCTCGACCGCCAGTAGCCGGGGCGGCGGCTTTGGTGTGCGACAACTTCGATGCGCAGGACATCGGAAGTCACGCTGTAGAACAGCGTAAAGGGGAAACGATTCAGGACCAACTTACGAAGAACGGGGTCCGCAGGAGCGCCGATCTCGGGGTGCTCAAGCAGAAGATCGGTCGCGCGTCGGACTTCAGCCTCGAAACGATCGCCGAGCCCGGGGACCTGTAGCTCGTAATACGCGGCTGCCTTGATGAGTTCCAACTCCGCCTCGGGGTGGAACTCAAGCTTCATCGCTTCAAGCGGGCACGCAGGTTCTCAAAGACGCGTTCGCCGGGGACCGGCCACACTTTCCCTTCGACGACCTCGCGATAGCGTCGTTGTGCTTCTTGCAGCCAGGCGCGCTCGACGTCACTGTCAGCCGGACCATCCAACTCGGCAATGAGAGCGCGGATGAGCTCGGTCTTGTCCTCGAGGCTCAATGCGCGAATCTTCGTTTCGATTTCGGCGACATCGGTTGACATAGTCACTCCAGTGCTCTTACGGACTGCATCAGTGTAGCGCAGGGCCTCGTTGACCGCTAGCCAGCTAGAAGCCCACCCCGCGATGCTCGCGAGCCGTCCTCGGGTTGCTTCGAGGATCGGCCTGCGCCGCTAGCCCATCGGGCGGCTTGGCCGTATTGCTAATGTACATATCTCCCGTTACGCTATGTCCGGTGGACTAGCGCTTGGACCTGAATGGGATCACCTTCGTGTGGCGGCAGCAAAAAGCGCAGAGCAACCAAGCCAAGCACGGAGTGTCGTTCGAGCGGGCGGCGGAGGCGTTCTTCGATCCATTCGCAAAGCTCGTGGATGCAAGCACCGAGGAGCAGGCCCGTGAGGCCCTGATCGGTTTCGATAACCGGGGCGTCACGCTATTCGTGGTCCACATCGAAATCCAGCAGGACCCCAATCCGCATCATCTCGGCCCGCAAAGCGACGCGACAAGAGCGGAGAGACTATGAAGATTGAGCGACTCAAGCGGCGGTTACGGCGCGACCGCCCGATGATCAGCGTGACGTTGCGCATCCCCGAAGACGTCGTCGAAGACCTCAGGTACATCGCGCCCTTGCGTGGCTTCTCCGGTTACCAACCCTGATGCGCGCCTATATCGGCCAGGGATTGCGTACCGATCTGGAGCACTACGAAAGCCCGCTCCTGGAGCTCATAGAGGGGCTCAAGCGAGCCGGTGTTTCCGAGGCCAAGATCGAGGCCCTGGCTGAGGTCGGCAACCTTGCTGCACGTGACGAGGTACCGGCGGGACTGGCGGTGGTGCCCAAACCGGGGCACGACAAGAAGCACGCGCGTGGCTAGCCCGCATTTCTCATCACTGCCCGTTGCGAGGCCACCGAGGCGCTGGTCCTTGGCGAAAACGCATCGCCGCCGAGCGCGAGGCGCGCGCTCGCAATACCGCAAGGAAACCGCACGGAGCCGGTAAGCGGACACGCGACGCGTCGCAGCGGCAGGCTCCAGTTGACAGTATGCATGGAGCATCCTTACGATACATACGTATGAAAACCCGTGTCACCATCACCCTCGATCCCGAGGTGCATGCCCGCGCCAAGGCGGTGGCGCGGGCGCGGCGCACCACCGTCTCCGGTTTGATCGAGGCGTTTCTCCGCTCGCCGGACGCGGCCGGGTCGGGCGGTTCGCTGGTCGATGAGATGCTCGGGTGCGCCGAGCTGCGCAGCGTGGAGCCCGGTCGCGATCCGCTCTACGACGCCCTGCACTCCCGCCACATCGCCCGCCGCCGGTGAGAATCCTGCTGGATACCGACATCCTACTGGACGTGGCGCTGGCACGTGAGCCGTTTGTCGCAGACAGCGCGGACGTGCTGTGCTGGGCCGAATCGCGTGGCGCGGCGGCCGTGGCTTGGCACTCGCTGACAACTGCGCGTACCTGCTCAAGGGTGGCGGGCGGCCTTTTCTAGAACGCCTGCTTCGCCTCGTCGAGGTGGCGCCCGGGGCGACCGCCGATGCCCGTCGCGCCCTGAATCTGCCCCTGCCCGACGTCGAGGACGCCTTTCAGGCGGCCGCCGCGCTGGCCTGGCACGCGGACGTAATCGTGACGCGTAACGTTACGGACTACCGTCGCTCGCCGGTGCGAGCGCTTTCACCCGCGGCCTTCCTCAAGCACGCCGCCACCTGATCCGCATGGATGCCTCTCAAATTGGCAAGCGGGCCTGGCGCTACGCCGGCGTGTTGCAGGACGCCGGGCTTTCCTGCTTCGAGTATATGGAGCAGTTGATCCTGCTGCTGTTTCTCAAGATGGCGGACCAGCTCACCGAGAATCCCCACAACCGCGTGCCGCTCGTGCCGCCTGATCTGGGCTGGAAGGCGCTGCTATCGCTCGACGGAGCGGCGTTGGAGGACCACTACCGAAAGAGCCTGGAAAAGCTCGGTGTCAAGCGGTTGCCGGAACCGGCGCCCGCGTAATCTTGTTCGTCGCGGTGGATGCTGAAGGGACGCCCTTCGTCGTGCCGACGTGCCAACCTCCACAAGCACGGAGCACGCTTTCGAAAGCTATGCGCCGCGGCTCGCCGAATGCGCCAGCAAATGGATGCGCAGATGGAACGGCATTTGAGCGCAACGGCCGATCCTCCATCTCAAACGTGAGGCCCTGAGTCTTCGGCCGCGCCGCTCTCATTCCTGCACCTCAGTGAGCGGTCGGGCAATATCTTCGAGGCTTTTGCGCTCGGCATCCACCCCGATCCACGCTTCGATCAGTCCTGCGGCGATCATGAGAATGGCGCCAATCAGGTAGCCGATGAGTACGTTTGCCGCTTCTGCGGATTCAATGAGATTCCCGAATACAAGCGGCCCGGCGATCCCGCCCACGCCAGTCCCGATCGCGTAAAAAAAAGCGATCGCGAGCGCTCGCATCTCTATCGGAAAGATTTCGCTGGCGGTCAGATAAGCCGCGCTCGCTCCGGACGATGCAAAAAAGAACACGACCATCCACGCCGCAGTTTGAGTCAACGGAGTCAGCGCGCCTTCAGTAAAGAGATAACCCGTGATGGTCAGCAATACTCCGGAAAGAATATAAGATCCGGAGATCATCACGCGCCTTCCCACCGTGTCGAACAGTGGTCCGAGCAGCACGGGTCCGAGGAAATTGGCGATCGCGAACGGAATCAGATAGAGCGGCGCGTCGCCCGAGGGAACACCATAAAATGTTGTCAGCACCAGGACGTAAGTGAAAAAGATGGCGTTGTACAAAAAAGCCTGGCCGGTAAACAGTGAAAAGCACAACAGCGAACGTTTCGGGTAGAGCGTGAACAGCGTTCGCGCGATCGCGACGAAACCGATCGTCTTGCGCGGGCAAATCGTGATCGTCGTTTGCGGTTTGGGAAGCCACCTGCCCGATTCCGCCTCGATCCTTTTTTCGATTGTAGTGACCAGCTCTTCGGCCTCTTGTTTGCGACCGTGGATAAATAGCCAGCGCGGGCTCTCCGGGACGTTGCGGCGCACGAGCAGGATGCCGAGCCCGAGTATGGCGCCCAGACCGAAGGCGAACCGCCAACCGACATCGGCGGGAAAGATAGTCGTGTCGAGCAAGACCACTGAAAGCGCGGCGCCGAAACCGGTGCCGACCCAGTATGACCCGTTAATCATGAGGTCCACCCGCCCGCGCACTCGTGCGGGAATTAGCTCGTCAATGGCGGAGTTGATCGCCGCATACTCGCCGCCGATTCCGGCGCCGGTGAGAAAGCGAAAGAGGTAAAACCACCAGGCGTCGAATGCGAACGCGGTGAGCGTGGTCGCTGCAAGATAAACCGCGAGCGTGATGAGAAAGAGGTTTTTGCGCCCGTAACGGTCACTCAAATAGCCAAAGACCAATGCCCCGGTGACTGCGCCGGCAACGTAGACCGCAGCCGCAAAACCGATCTGAGACGCAGAAAGCACAAGCCCGCTGCCAGGCTCGGTGATGCGCCCCGCGACAGCACTGACGATTGTGATCTCCAGCCCGTCGAGGATCCACACCGTTCCGAGACCGATGACGACGAGCCAATGCCAGCGCGACCAGGGCAACCGGTCCAGCCGCGCCGGCACTTGGGTTTGGATAGAGCTGGGGGGCAGCAAGACTTCATCCATGATCTTAGGCTAGCACACTAACCTACCGATTCACATCCCCTTCCCTCCGAATACCTATTCCCGATGGGTATAAATCAACACGCGCTACCGCCACACGGGTACGCTGTGGGACAGCCGCTACAAGTCCACAGCCGACAACGCACGGCGAATGGCCTACCGTGGTTCGTTCCGGCGCCCGCTTGATGACGAGATCATCAGCGACATCTGACTCGTGCTGAACCAAAGGCAGTCTTGGGCAGCGAGCGCTTCTATGCCGAGATTCAGGACATGACGGGGCAGCAGCGCGAGGCGAAGCCACGGGGTCCGTCGCGGTGAGAGAGTGATGTTGCCGGGGAAGCACTCGAGGGACAGGAAGACTTGGGCTTGTGAAAAGTATTTCGCGAACCTGGCCCCTTTAACCCCCTATCATTTACTGAATCATTTACTAACCGCCGGGGAACCTTCGCTACAGCGTGGCCGCCCCCGGGGAAGGCCCAATACCGAGGCCCACAATCGCCCTAGACCGAATGGGGCTCCGGTCCTGGCGCGGGCTATGCCACCGACGACTGGAAGCCGGGCGAGCGCGGGTCCCGCAGACTCGACGATCGAGCCGTGGAACGGCCCGAGGTGTGGTCCGAGTCGTCCGCGCCATCAGGCAAGCGCGGCATCGGCCGCAGGGCTGCTCGATAAGCTTCTAAGGACCGCGCCGGCGACGTATTAGCCCCTTAAGTCGCAAGGGGCCGCGCCGGCCGCAATGCTTTCGCCGGGTGCACGGCCGTCTCTATCACGGCGAGGTCATCACATCCGCGTGCCTCAGGCGCCAATCACCTGGCGCAATGAGGCGAGCGGATACTTGAAGCGGGCCGGTTAACCACCTGATTTGACGCCTGAAACAATGTGTAGCCCGTTTCTTGCTGGCGTCGCGGGCGCCTCCGTAGCCAAGCGCTTTATGCGGTATCCGAACAACACCAAACGGAAGATCGAGTACTACACCCACCGTGAGAACAAGCGGGTCAACAACCCGCCCCACGGCTTTGTCACGCTCGACACAGACCGCGACGCAGATGTAGGCTACGAACAGCTACCTCGATCTGCTCTGATTCGGTTGCTACAAGAGCATGACGCGGCCCTGCTTGACGCAGGCAGGGATGGCATCGTCATGAATTACACGGGGCGCACCGCCCCGTGGCAGATCATACGCCTGGTCAAACCCAAGCTAAGCCGGATCCTAAAAAAGTTCTCCGTGGGTGAGGAAAAGGCCCAGTCAGAAAATGAGATTTGGGATGGAGAAAACCTGTCCGCCATGGTCACGCTTTATAAGCACCGCGGCCAAGTCGATCTAATCATTACCGATCCTCCCTACAACACCGGCGAAGACTTCCGCTACAACGACAAATGGGACAGAAACCCCAATGACCCAGATCTAGGAGAGCTGGTGCCAAAGGACGACGGATCTCGCCACAGCAAGTGGCTCCGCTTCATGACACCCCGCGTCCGGATGATCCGAGAGATGCTAAAGCCAGGCGGCGTCATCGCCGTCTGCATCGACCACCGGGAACTGTTCCGGCTAGGTATGCTGATGGATGAAATCTTCAGAGAAGAGAATCGTCTAGGCGTAATCAATTGGCAGAAAAGCTATGCTCCCCGAAATGACAACAAAGGTGTCTCGACAGCGACGGAATATGTGCTGGTCTATGCAAAGGATCAAAGTCGGTCTAAGACCAGTTTGACCGAGCGTACAGAAAGCATGGATTCGAAGTACAAGAACATCGACGGGGACAGTGATGAATGGCGTTCGGGCGACGCATCCGGGCCGAACGCCGCTACACATCGAAAGATGGTTTACGCGATTCAAAGTCCATTTACAGGGACGCTTTATTACCCCCCTGAGGGGCGATGCTGGACCAACGACAAACAGTCAATGAAGCAATGGCTGAAGGCATGGGGAAGTGAGTATGACGAGCAGTGGATCGAGGATGGCAACGAGTTCGATGAAAAAGGCACCAGCGTTCGTGTGAAAGCTTTGGTTCTCAAAGGAACACAATTTGTTAAAGGCGAAATGGGTGAGGGCCGGAAAGCAGTAGCCGCGGCCAGAAGGGTCGCTCACCAAAAGATGAAAGAGCCATGGCCGCCGCTGTTTTTCGGACTGACTGGAGAGACGGGTCCTCAAACGAAGCGTTATCTGAAAGACGTAAAGAAGGGCAAAGTGCCCATGACTTATTGGGCCGACGAGGACTACGAAACACCTCTTAAGATCGATAGCCAATCGTGGGATCACGCAGAGTCTGGTCATAGCCAAGCCGGCATCAATGAGCTGGATGCTATCGTTGGGAGGGGACACGAGTTCAAAACAGTTAAACCGCTGCGTTTGATAAAGAAGAGTCTTCACCGAAGCCATAGAGAAAGTGAAGGCAAACTTGAAGTTGGTAGGCGCGCCGATCGAGATTACCCAGAACTTCGGGGGAGGGAGTGGCGGTACCGATGATTGGCAGCCCAAGCACGTGAGCGTGGAGCTGCACCACATTTTTGTCGATTCAGAGGCGGCCCGCCAACGTATCGTCGAAATTATCGACGAATTCCCCCATTTCGGCGAAGGCGACGTGAACACCCTGGGAAATGCTCACACAACCACCGAAGTGGTAGATATCGAAGAGCTTGGGAAAGATGCCGTGGCCGCCGAATGGAAAAGCGACGGGCACACCAATCCAGTGCGTCTTCGCTGGCTGACCAATACAGCGATCAAGTTACATTCGTCACGCGCCCTAGCGGTCGTAGACCTCAAGGACGCGAAGTTTGACGTTCGGGTTCAGGTCCAGAGCAAGGCGGACAAGCTGACGCAGAAGCTGGCGCGCGAGATTGTAGAGGCGTTCTACCAGAACTCTGATTTGGTTTACGAGAGCATCAAGCCGTTCAAATTCGGCACGTTGCGTGTGCCGAAGAATGCTCCGGCGTTCACCAACGGCTTGTATGAGCGATACACCGGTTTCAACAAGTTCGAGCGGCCTTCGCAAAGGCGCTCGACGGCGCCGGACTGGTTTGGCACCGCAACCCGTCGAGCGGTGGTTTCTACATCCCGTTGCTGCGCGAGGGCGATACCGCGTCGTTCTACCCGGATTTCATTGTCTGGGAAAAGGGCAACATTCTCTGCCTAGATACGAAGGGTGGGCATTTGCTGTCCGACGCCGTGGCCCGGAAGCTCTTCGACATCAAAGAAAACGGAAAGACCAAAGTACAGGTGCGTTTTATCACGGAAGGCAAGCAATCAGAACTGCGCGGCAAAGTCATCAAAGGTGGCTACACTGTTTGGAAGATGAAAGGCGGCTCCCCGACACCTATCCACATTGAGACGCTGGATAAGGCCGTCGCGGGGCCCTTACGATGATTGGCTCGACGCCATTATCGCCGCGCCGGTCGTAAAGGACGGTCGTCCGGTAACGACTCGTGGAGCTGCGATTCGAGATTCGTTTCCAGCTCAAGGCCCTGGTAGCTCGCCCTATCACGGTCTCCGCTTCGCCCAAACGCTGCGCCTTCTTGCGCCTGCCTATCGAACGTTGCACACTGCCTATCTACGGCTCCTCCTTCTGTTGCGGTCGATGTGAAACACAGATCATCACACCACAGGCGGCAGAGCCGTTCAAATTCCAACTAAGTGTGGGACACCCTCGTGAGCGACCGCAACATCCGTTTAAGACGTCGAGTTCCCCGTGCCCGGCACAAACAAAGTATGCTTAATTGAGGTAAAAGGAAGGGCGGCCAAGCAGGTACCTCAGCAAGCGCGACGACTTCATCCTCGCATCGTCTCAATGGAAGACGGTGCGGCCCGTACTCCGCTCTACGTTCGTCGTCCGCGGCCATTAGTGTAAACTATGACATTGCTGCTGATCGCGCGGTCCTCTGAGCCGATCTAATCTATGGTTGTTATTAGATCTCCTACAATTACGCAAGCCGTCCTATCCGGGCATTGCGGCACAACTCAATAGAGGAGTTTGCTATGCCAAGCACTTTCGAAACCAACGAGCCTACCCTGGAAGAATTGTTGGACGATATTCATAAAGGGCGTATCCAGCTGCCCGATTTCCAACGCGGCTGGGTCTGGGACGATAACCACATCCGAGATTTGATCGCCAGTGTTTCACTGTCGTACCCCATTGGTGCTGTCATGTTCCTGGAAACTGGAGGCGAGGGAGCTAACTTCAAGCCTCGACTAATCGAAGGTGTTGTGATTCAGGGTTCCCCAATGCCTAAGCTGCTCGTTCTGGATGGACAGCAAAGACTCACTTCACTTTACCAGTCCTTGAGGAGCGGTAGGGTAGTCAAGACTCGCACCGAGAAGGGGCAGGAAATTGACCGGGTCTATTACCTTGATATGGCTCAATGCCTCGATCCTGATGCTGAGCGCCTCGATGCCGTCGTTTCTATTCCCGCCGACCGCATAGTAAGGTCGGACTTTGGGCGGAAAATAGAACTCGATCTAAGTACACCTGAGAAGGGTTTGAAATGGGTTACTTCCCTCTGGCGATTATCTATGACCAGGACGGTTTGATGGATTGGCGGCAGGCCTTCATGAGGCACTTCGAATACGGCGAAGTCAAGGTTAGGCAGATGAACCATTTTGAGGCCCAGGTTGTCAGGCAGTTCTCAGGATACAAGCTACCTGTCATCGTACTTTTCAATAATACGGCTAAGGAAGCGGTCTGCCATGTCTTTGAAAAGGTGAACACCGGCGGCGTCGCGCTCACCGTCTTTGAGCTGGTTACAGCCACGTTCGCCGCTGATAACTTCGAACTGAGAAAAGATTGGGAGGAGCGTTCCGCCTGACTGCATAAGCATAGCCAGCTCAGAAACGTCGCCGCGAGCGAGTTCTTGACCGCCATCACTCTCTTGGCCACCTACCATCGCAACCTTTCTGGGCAAGGCGCAGTCAGCGCCAAACGTCGTGATATACTTAAACTTCGGCTGGACGAATACCGCAGGTTCGCCGTTCCTATCGAGAACGGTTTGGTCAACGCTGCTAAGCTGCTGACACGAGCCAAGATTTACGATACGGGCAGCCTTCCGTACCAGACTCAACTGATACCTTTGTCCGCTATATGCGCGTTCTTGGACAGCGCTTTCGAATCGGATGTAGTCAAAAAATCTCTCGCACGCTGGTACTGGTGTGGCGTCTTCGGCGAGTTATATGGAGGCGCGAATGAAGCTCGCTTCGCCAACGATATTCAGGAGGTGTTACCCTGGCTTAATGGCGGCCCCGATCCTCGGACCATCAAAGATTCGAATTTCGCCCCTATCCGACTGCTGACTCTACAGAGCCGCCTAAGTGCAGCCTATAAAGGACTTGCCGCCCAACTCATGCAAGCCGGTAGTGCGGACTTTATTAGTGGCGACGCGATCGAGCTTAACACGTACTATGAAACGGCGGTGGACATCCATCATATCTTCCCACGGGCGTACTGCGAGAGCATTGGTCTACCTCGCCAGAAATGGAACAGTGTGATCAACAAGACGCCTCTGTCAGCGCGTACAAATCGCGTCCTCGGCGGGAGGCAGCCCAGTATGTATCTCAGCAGTATCGAGCGAAACTATGGCGTACCTGCTGATCGCCTGGACACAATCTTGCGCACCCATCTTATCGATCCTGCATCGCTGCGACTCGAAAGCTTTGATGCTTTCGTTGTCGGCAGAGCCAGCTATCTACTCGACCCAATTGAGGAATCAACCGGCAAACCGATTGCAGGTCGGGACTCGGAAGAGGTGGTCAACGCTTTCGGCGCAGCCCTGATTCCAAGGGGTAAAAGGGGCATCTTGGATAAAGGATCTTGACGATGTACTAGAGATGACCCTTACCACATCCTACGAATGATGCCAAAATTCCTATGCCTCGGAAGTCACATCGCCATCGGTGACAGAGGCGATGATCTTCATCGGCTCGCATATCCACTCTGAATATCCCGAGCGTATCCAAAATCGTACCCACCCAGGACTCACCCTTGTGGACACCCCTTATCACCACTCAAGAAACTACGGTTATATCAATGTGTTATATGGAGCCGGTGATGGGAATCGAACCCACGCTCTCAGCTTGGGAAGCTGATGTTCTACCATTGAACTACACCCGCATCGGGGCAAGGCATCATCCTATGCTATCGCCTCCGCCAGTCAACGGCGGCGTCGGGGCGGGGGCCTCGCTTTAGCGACGGGCGCGCGGGAGCGGCCATAAGGGCTGGGCCGTCTGGTCGAAGGCCCGCCAGAGGTCCGCGATGCGCCGGCCGTTCGCGGGGTGGCGCAGATCGGGGGCGATGTCGGCGAGCGGCCGGAGCACGAAAGCATACTGCAGGATATCCCGGCGCGGCACCTCGATCCCGTTGGTGCGGAACACCCGGTTTCCATACAAAAGGATATCGAGGTCGAGGGGGCGTGGCGCGTAGCGCGGCGCCTCGAGGCAGCGCCCATGTCGGTGCTCAACCTCGGAAAGCGCGCCGCGCAGGGCGAGGAGGTCCAGATCGGTATCGAAGCCCACGACCAGGTTATGGAAACTCGGACCGTCGAAGCCCACCGCCTTGCTCTCGTAGACGGGCGACACCGTGAGCGGGGCGAAGCGCTCGCGGAGCGACTCTAGGGCGCCCGCGATGTTGGCCTCGCGCGCGACGTTGCTACCGATCCCGAGGTAGACCCTCGGCATCCCCGTCCTCCAACCGGTGCCGGACGATGACCACACCCACGTCGCGCACCCCGCGTACCGCCCCCTGCTTGTTGACCGACAGGCGCAACCACGGCACTGCGAACTCGTCGAGGACCAGCTTGGCCACGGCCTCCGCCAGCGCCTCGACGAGCTGATAACGGCTCTGCTCGACGAAGGCCGTCACGCGCTTGGCGATGTCTTTGTAGTTCAGCGTGTCGGCGATGGCGTCGCTCTTCGCCGCGGGGCGGATATCGGTGCCGAGCTCCAAGTCGATCACCAACGTCTGCTTCATCTCCCGCTCCCAGCGATACACGCCGATGACGGTGTCGATGCGGAGATCACGGAGGTAGATGATATCCATAGCGGCTGCCCACTTAACCCGATGGCCCCTTGACCTGTCAAGCTCCCCCGATCTCCAATAACGCCATGCTGCTGCGGGTCTTTTTGATCGGCTTCTCCTACCTCCTGGGCTCGCTGTCCTCGGCCATCATCGTGTGCCGGTTAGGGGGCTACCCGGACCCCCGCAGCCTCGGGTCCCGCAATCCCGGCGCCACCAATGTGCTGCGCATCGCCGGCCGTGCCTCGGCGGCGCTCACCCTCGCCGGAGATCTCCTGAAGGGCCTCCTGCCGCTCGCCTTCGGCCACTGGTTGGACGTCGCCGACTCGACCCTGGCGGCGATGGGGGTGGCCGCCTTCCTCGGGCACCTCTATCCGGTGTTCTTCGGCTTTCAGGGTGGCAAGGGTGTGGCGACTTTCATCGGGGTCCTGTGCGGGCTCGCCTGGCAGGCCGGCTTGGCGTTCATGGGCCTGTGGCTCGCGGTCGCGGGCCTGTTCCGGTATTCGTCGCTGGCAGCCCTCGTGGCCGCGGGACTGAGCCCCGTCGCCGTGGCCCTGGTGCACCCGAGCCCCTCTTACCTCGTGGCGGTGACGGCCATGGCCGCCGTGATCCTGTGGCGGCACCGTTCCAATATCCGGAATCTCTTGGCCGGCACCGAAAGGAAGATCGGCGCCCTGCACGAGTAGCGGGCTAGCCGGAGGTCAGGTCCTCGAGCGGCCAGCGTGGCCGCACCTCAAAGGCGAGGGGGGAGCGCTCACCTCGCGACAAGCGGCGGTAGCCCGCATACGCCACCATGGCCCCGTTGTCCGTGCAGAGCTCCGGGCGCGGGTAGTAGACGGTCACGCCCAGCTCCTCAGCGAGCCCGGCGAGGCGGGCGCGCAACGCGCGGTTGGCGCTCACCCCGCCCGCGGCCACGAGCCGCTCGAAGCCCGTCTCGCGCAAGGCGCGGCGACACTTGATATAGAGAGTGTCGACGACGGCCTCCAGGAAGGCGCGCGCGATGTCGGCGCGGGTGTCCGGATCGGAGCCGGCTTGGTTCAGGGTCATAAGCATGTGGGTCTTGAGCCCGCTGAAGCTGAAATCGAGGCCGGGCCGGTCCGTCATGGGGCGCGGGAAACGGTAACGCCCGGCGCGACCGGACTGTGCCAGCCGCTCCAGGGGCGGCCCGCCGGGATAGCCGAGGCCGAGCAGCTTGGCGGTCTTGTCGAAGGCCTCCCCGGCGGCGTCGTCCAGAGACTCTCCCAGTACCCGGTAGCGCCCCAGATCGCTGACCGCCACCAGCTGGGTATGGCCCCCCGACACCAGCAGCGCCAGGAACGGGAACTCCGGTGCCGAGGTTTCGAGCATGGGGGCGAGGAGATGCGCCTCCATATGATGCACGCCGATCGCCCCCACACCCCACCCCCACGCCAGGGCCCTGGCCACCGAGGCCCCGACCAGCAAGGCCCCGACCAGGCCGGGGCCCGCGGTGTAGGCGACCCCATCGATGTCCGCGCCCGAGACCCCCGCCTGCCGCATGACCTCCCGCACCAGGGGGACCAGACGGCGCACGTGGTCTCGGGACGCCAGCTCCGGGACCACCCCGCCGTAGGCCTCGTGCAGCGCGGCCTGGCTGAATACGGTGTGGCCCAGGAGCCCGCGCGCCGAGTCGTAGACGGCCACGCCGGTCTCGTCGCACGAGGTCTCGATCCCCAGGACGCGCATCGCCTGCCCTTTCGTCTCTTCGCTCGGATCGGATTATAATGCGTTCTTTTGTCATCCCGTGGAGGAGTAGAACGTCCATGCCGTCGGTCAGAGTACGAGACAACGAACCCTTCGACGTCGCCTTGCGGCGGTTCAAGCGGGCCTGCGAGAAGGCTGGCGTCCTCTCCGAGGTCCACCGCCGGGAGTTCTACGAAAAGCCCACCCAGATCCGCAAGCGCAAGGCGGCCGCGGCCGTGAAGCGCTGGCAGCGCAAGCTGGCCCGTAGCCAGGCCCGGTTCACCCCGGCCTTCGGTCAGAAGCGCAAGCCCCCGCGCCGCTTCATGCGTGGCGGCAGGCGGCCCACCTCCGATGGACACGCTGAAGCGTCGGGTTGACGACGACACCAAAACCGCGTTGCGGGCGGGCGACAAGCGGCGCCTGGGCACCCTGCGTCTGATCCTCGCGGCCATCAAGCAGCGCGAGGTAGATGAGCGCGTGAGGCTGGACGATGCTTGTGTCCTGCAGGTCCTCGACAAGATGGTCAAACAGCGCAAGGAGTCGCTCGCCATCTACACGCAGGCGAAGCGCGCGGATTTGGCCGGACAGGAGGCGTTCGAGATCCAGATCGTGCAGAGCTACCTGCCGGCGCCCCTGGATGCGGCGCGGATCGCAGCGCTGGTGGGGGAGGCCATCCAGGAGGTCGCGGCGCAGTCCTTGCGCGACGTCGGCAGGGTCATGGGGGTGCTGAAGCCACGGTTGCAGGGTCGGGCCGATCTGAGTGAGGTGAGCCGGCTCGTCAAAGAGCGGCTGGCCGGCTAGACACGGCCCGCCACCTCGACGATACCCGCCCACCGCTTTCGGGCGGGGGTGCATCTATACATATTTGCAACTCCTCTATACTCCCCCGGGAGGAGTCCAGATGGCGGCCGGGCGTATCCCCCAATCCTTCATCGACGAGTTGCTGGCGCGGGTGGACATCGTCGAGGTGATCGACGCCCACCTGCCGCTCAGGAAGGTCGGTCGCAGCTACCAGGCCCTGTGTCCCTTTCATCGCGAGAAGACCCCTTCTTTCAACGTCAATCCCGATAAGCAGTTCTATCACTGCTTCGGCTGCGGCGCCAGCGGCTCCGCCATCCGTTTCCTCATGGAGCACGCCCGCCTCGGCTTCGTCGAGGCCGTGACCCAGCTCGCCGATCGGGTGGGCCTGGAGATCCCCACGGACACCGGCGCCGTACGCCGGCAGGGACATGCAGAGCTATACGCGGTCCTGGATGAAGCAGCCCAGTGGTTCGTGGCGCAACTCGGGCAGCACCCCGCGGCGGGCCCGGCCGTCGCCTATCTGAAGCAGCGCGGGCTGAGTGGCCGCATCGCGGCCGCCTATCGGATCGGCTACGCGCCACCCGGCTGGGACCACTTGCTGTGCGGCCTCGGCACCGATCCGGACCGCGTCGATGCCCTGGTGCGGGGCGGCATACTCGCCCGCAAGGACGGCGGGGCCTGCTACGACCGCTTCCGCGATCGGGTCATGTTCCCCATTGAGGACCCGCGCGGCCACGTCATCGGCTTCGGCGGCCGCGTGATCGGCGAGGGCTCACCCAAGTACCTGAACTCCCCCGAGACCCCGATCTTCCACAAGGGTGGCGAGGTCTACGGACTGCGTCAGGCGCTACAGGGTCACGACAAGCCCAAGCGCTTGTTCGTGGTCGAGGGCTATATGGACGTCCTGGCGCTGGCACAGCACGGCATCACGAACGCGGTGGCAACGCTCGGGACCGCGCTGACCCGCGAGCACCTCGGTCGCCTGTTCCGCGTGGTGCCCGATCTGGTCTTCTGTTTCGACGGCGACGAAGCCGGCCTCCGGGCCGCCTGGCGGGCGCTCGAGACCGCCCTGGCCTACCTCAGCGAGGGACGCTCGGTCGGGTTCCTGATCCTGCCGAACGGCGAGGACCCGGACTCCCTGGTGCGTGCAGAGGGCCCGGGTCTGTTCGAGCGGGCCGAGGCCATCACACCCCTGTCCACGTTCTTATTCGATACCCTGTCGGCACGCACCGACCCGCGCAGCGTCGAGGGACAGGCGCGCCTCCTGGAGATCGCCTTACCGCTCGTCGCGACCGTGCCTCGCGGCCCCCTGCGCGACCTCCTGACGCAGCACCTGTCGGACCGGGCACGCATGG
Source organism: Gammaproteobacteria bacterium (assembly GCA_013697045.1). GTDB lineage: Bacteria > Pseudomonadota > Gammaproteobacteria > JACCXJ01 > JACCXJ01 > JACCXJ01. The sequence goes on from JACCXJ010000325.1 coordinate 20,628, forward strand.
ATGCGACTCGCTGGCTGGCACCCGGTAGCCGTCCACGCTCCACTTCGAGCAGGGGCGAGCCGAAACACGCGGTGCCCTCGCTGGTGCGTAAGGCCATCGCGACCCTGTTGCATGAGCCCAGCCTGGCGTTGGCCGTGCCGGCGGACAGCGTCCAGGACCTGGCCGGCGTGTCCCGCCCGGGGGTCGATCTCCTGGTGGAGATCCTGGGCTTGGTGCATGCCAACCCCGGCATCGGTTGCGCGGCCATCCTGGAACGGTACCGTGACAGCGAGCAGGGAACCTATCTGAGCAAGCTGGCGTCTCAGGAGGTCCTGGTCCCTGCGGCAGGCCTGTCGAGCGAGCTCTTGGGCGCCCTCGAGCGGCTAAAGGATCAGGCCGCCCAAGCGCGCCGACATCAGGCCACCGTGGAGGAGCTGACACAGGGGGCAGGTGATCAGGCGCCGTGACTGGCGAGGATGTGCCAGATCAAATAGACTTAAAGGTTTGAGTGTCTCCAGGCTTGGTTGGTCACGCGGCACCTGGCAGGGGTGGCGGGCCAAAACTATACTTCGGTTGATGGTCTTAACTAACTGATATTAAATTATGGCCACCATGGAAACCCTCGACGACATTGATACCGGCGACGAGCGCTCACAGCTCAAGCGATTGATAGCCAAAGGGAAGGAACAGGGGTTCTTGACTTACCACGAGGTCAACGACCACCTCCCGGAGGGCATCGTCGATCCCGAGCAGATCGAAGATATTATCAGCATGATCAACGACATGGGGATCTCTGTCCACGAGACGGCCCCAGACATCGAGTCGCTCCTTCTGGGCGGAGAGGCCGCGATCGCTACCGACGAAGACGCCGCCGACGAGGCGGCCGCGGCGCTCGCGACCGTGGACGAGGAGTTCGGGCGCACCACCGACCCGGTGCGCATGTACATGCGTGAGATGGGGACCGTGGACCTCTTGACGCGCGAAGGTGAGATCGCCATCGCCAAGCGTATCGAGGAGGGCCTGAACCAGGTGCTCTCGGCGCTCGCCGACTTCCCGAGCGTCGTCGATACGGTCCTCGGCGAGTTCGACCGGGTCGTGGCGGGGGAGATCAAGTTGAGCGAGGTCTTGAGCGGGTTCGCCGCCGGTGACGAGGGGAAGCCCGCCGAGCCCGGTCCGATCGAGCAGCGTACGCGTGTCCGTCAGGCGAATGCGCAAGAGGAAGAGGAGGTCGACGGCCGCGCGGACACAGAGGATGCCGATCCCTTGATCGGTCAGTTGAATCCCGACGATGTGCGCGAGAAGTTCGAGCACCTGCGCCGGTTACACGCGAAGCTCGGTGCCACCATCAAACGCCATGGACGCAGTGAGCCCCGGACGGTCAAGCTCCGTGAACAGTTGTGCGCCGTGGTCCTGGAATTTCGATTCGTTCCGAAACTGACCGAGCGGCTGAGCGGCGAGGTTCGGCAGATAGTCGACCGGATCCGCAACCAGGAGCGCGTCATCCTGGACGTCTGCACGCAGCGCGTCGGGATCCCGCGCAAGGACGTCATCAGCGCGCTTCAAAACAACGAAACGAACCTCGAATGGGTCAGGTCCCTGGCGGGGTCTCAGAGGCCCTGGGCCGCCGCCGTCGGGGAACATGAGCAACATATCGCCCAGGCCCAGAAGCGGCTCGTCGCCATCGAGAAGGGCACGGGGATGACGATCTCCGAGATCAAAGAGATCAACCGGCGCATGTCGATCGGCGAGGCGAAGGCGCGGCGCGCGAAAAAGGAGATGGTCGAGGCCAACCTGCGCCTCGTAATTTCGATCGCCAAGAAATACACCAATCGCGGCCTCCTGTTCCTCGATCTGATCCAGGAAGGCAATATCGGGCTCATGAAGGCGGTCGATAAGTTCGAATATCGACGCGGCTACAAGTTTTCGACCTATGCGACGTGGTGGATCCGCCAGGCCATCACCCGTTCCATCGCCGATCAGGCCCGCACCATCCGGATCCCGGTCCATATGATCGAGACCATCAACAAGCTGAATCGCGTGTCGCGCCAGATCGTGCAGGAGTTGGGGCGGGAGCCCACGCCCGAGGAGCTCTCGAAGCGCATGGACATGCCCGAGGACAAGATCCGCAAGGTGCTGAAGATCGCCAAGGAGCCGATTTCCATGGAGACCCCGATCGGCGACGACGAAGACTCTCACCTGGGCGACTTCATCGAGGATCAGAGTACTTTGATGCCCGTCGATTCCGCGACCTTCGAGGGGCTGTGCCGCACCACGCGCGAGGTTCTGGCCGGCCTGACGCCACGGGAGACCAAAGTCCTGCAGATGCGCTTCGGGATCGACATGAACACCGACCACACCCTCGAAGAGGTGGGGAAGCAGTTCGACGTCACGCGCGAACGCATCCGGCAGATCGAAGCGAAGGCGCTGCGCAAACTGCGGCACCCATCCCGGTCCGAGCAACTACGCACGTTCCTGGATTGAGCGCCGCCGGTCACTGGGGGCCTGTAGCTCAGTCGGTTAGAGCAGGGGACTCATAATCCCTTGGTCGTAGGTTCGAGTCCTACCGGGCCCACCA
>JACCXJ010000364.1 GCA_013697045.1 Gammaproteobacteria bacterium
GCCCGCGATGGGAGATCCCGGCACAGCATACGGCGAGCGTGAGCCCCCCGAGCACGTCGACCGCCTCGGCCATGGCACGGTCGGTCGCGGCCTCGGAACCCACGTCGGCCTCGACATAGGCGGCTCCGGGCGGCAACGCGACCGGGGGACGGAGGCCAGCACCACCACCCGCGCCCCCAGCTCCGCGAGCCTCTCGGCCACCGCGAGCCCGAGACCCGACGCACCCCCCGTCACCACCGCCCGTGCCCCTCGCAGTCTCATGCCAACCCTCCCCGCTTAGGGATACCGGTCCCCTCCAGATAGTCTAGCCCGCATTTCTCACCACCACCCTGCTGCGACCGCCGATCCGCACGGTCTGGCGATGTCTTTGTGCTGCGCAATCCTGCTCCGCACAAAGCCCCGTGCGGCCATCCCTGCTGCCGGCTCGGCGGGCTGTCGTCCACCCGACTACAGGCTCATCCGCCTCGCCCTTCAAGCCGGCTCGACGTAGTGTCAGCTATGCCTTCACCGTCTCTCCGTGCGTGCGGCCCCAGAGACTGGCGCCTCGGCAGTCTCGCGACGGGCAGTGGTGAGAAATGCGGGCTAGCAGCCTGTCGGACTAAGGTTGAACGGTACAGCGCTGGCGCAGGTGGCTGAGCGCGACCATGGTTGGTCGAACGGTCATTGATGCTGTAGGGACGGTCAAATGCTGATGATCGGATCGATCTCTACCCGGTTTTCAACCCTTCAGCACCCACCGAACACACGCAAGAGGAACTCCGGCGCAATTATGCGCCTAGCAGAAGGCGCGTTACGCGATACCGCCGTTAACCCGCCCCTTGCTGGCACCAAGGGGCTGGTGAAGCATGCAGGCTAACTCCCGACGCCGTCCAACGGGCTCACCACCCCGAGGCCGCCCTTGTTCAGGACGTGCGTGTAGATCATCGTGGTCGACACGTCCTTGTGGCCCAATAGCTCCTGCACCGTCCGGATATCGTAACCCGACTGCAGGAGATGGGTCGCGAAGCTATGGCGCAAGGTGTGGCAGCTCGCGGGCTTGGCTATCCCGGCTGCCCTGACGGCCTTCTTGACCGCCCGCTGCAGGGTCTGCTCGTCGATGTGATGGCGCCGCACGGCCCCCGAGCGCGGATCGGGCGAACGCTGGGCGGCCGGAAAGCCGTACTGCCAGCCCCACTCGCGGCCGGCCTGCGGATACTTGCGGGCGAGCGCGAACGGCAAATATCACCTCGCCGAAGCCCGCTTCAAGGTCCTTTTGATGCGTCGCCTTGACCTGCTCAAGATGCGTTAGGAGATTTGCATGTAGCGAAGCGGGCAAGATCGTGACCCGGTCCTTATCGCCCTTGCCATCCCGGACGGTGATCTGCGAGTAACCGAAGTCCACATCCTTGACCCTCAGGCGCACGCACTCCATGAGCCTGAGCCCGGCGCCGTATAGGATCCGCGCCATGAAGGCCTGGCGGCCCTCCATCTGCCCGAGGAGCGCCCGCACCTCGGCTTCGGTCAAGACCACCGGCACCCGCGCCGGCCGCTTGGCCCGTTCGACGTTGTCCAGCCATTCGAGCTCCCGCCCCAGAACCTCTTTGTAGAGGAACAAGATCGCACTAAGCGCTTGATTCTGCGTAGAGGCGGCTACGTTCCTCACCACCGCGAGGTGCGTCAGGAAGGCCTCGACCTCGGGTTTGCCCATCGCCGTCGGATGGCGTTTGCCATGGAACAGGATGAATCGTTTTATCCAGTCCACATAGGCTTGTTCGGTGCGGATGCTATAATGCTTGAAGCGCAGGCGTTCGCGGACCTGGTCCAAGAGGCGGGGCGGGTTAGCCATCGGCGTGAGACCTAAACAAGGGGCGGGAACTGACGCCTAGTATCGACGCTCGACTCGCAAAGCTAAGCGGGCTGGGGGCCCCTGCGGAACTAGGCCTCACCTGTGACGCAAAGCACAGGCGTCGTTTAGGAGGTCGACTTCTAGTTAGCCAACGAGCGGCAGTTATCGAAGGACAAATCCCACGTGAAAGTATTTATTGCCTGGTCCGGGGAACGTAGCCGGCGCATAGCCGAGGCTCTGCAAGTATGGCTTACCACGAGCATTCCAAACGCGGATGTCTGGTCCTCTGAAGCAGATATTCAAAGCGGCGATCGGTGGTTTGATACACTCTTGACGCGCCTCTGAAACCAGCACTGCTCTGCTATGCATAACCCCGGACAACCTACAGTCGTTCGGGTTACATTTTGAGGCTGGAGCCGCCGCGTCAAAATTTGAAAAGTCTAGAGTATGCCCATTGCTTTTCGGCGTATCTGAAAAGCAGCTGTCTTGGGCCCTCAAACCGTTTCAGGCGACGCCGTTCGTCAAGGACAAGTTCATCCAACTCGTCGCGTCGCTTACCACGTCCCCGAATCATACAGCTACGGACACCTGGAGCAGCTTTCAAAGGAAGGTTAATAAGGTACTTAATGGGCACATTAACGTCGCGGAAGCTCTATGGCGGGATTTCATGGAGGACAAGATAGAGATTGTCTGCTCTATGGACATGGGAAAGGAGCCAATAATTAACAACCTGACTTACGAGCAGGAGCTTCTCGCCACGGGTGATGTGTTTCGATTCTTTCGCGCACAGAACCGTAGTCCGCACGTTGCAATCCGTGTTCACACGTCATCTTCTAAAATGGATGGTCGAAAAAACCGACTCTTGCTTGGAGGGCCACAACGCAATGAGGTATCTAAAGAGTTCTTAAACGACTACACGGACCCCCTGCCTTTTGGTTTTTTGTCACAAGGCGATGGCGCGGGAAAGCATCCGCAATCGCAAATGACGTTCGACGCGAAAACTTACTCCGTAAAGTATGGCGATCCGATAAAAGTGAAACGACGCTTGATCGGGCGGCATGTGAAATGGGATTACGCAATCGCCTTACGACTGAAAAAGGAACACTCATCGACGCTGCTATTAGCAGGTTGCCATGCGTATGGAACACGTGCCGCGGCTATGTGTATTACCGACGAGAAGTTACTTAGCGTTATGAAGCGCTTGCTACCACAACATACTTGGGTTAATGACCGTAGCTTCGTTGCACTTTGCAAGGTTCGCGTTAGAAATGGCAGCATCGACAGCGTCGATGACGTAGAAGTTCGCGGCGCCATACCCATAAGAACACCGTGACGGCAAACTCGATGCGAGCATTGGTGACGGGAGGAGCCGGCTTTATTGGATCGGGCCTTGCTCATGCCCTCGTGGCGCAAGGCAACGACGTTGTAGTAATCGATGACCTTTCTACCGGTGCCCTACGGAACCTCCCTAGCGGCGTAATCTATCCTGGGCCACTGGACATCCTGACCGACGCGCCTCGTATAGATCCCTACGTTGCCAGCGCTGACTGCGTCTTTCACCTAGCCGGCGGCGTTGGCGTCGAATATGTGCTAAAGAATAGTGTGCGCACGATCGCCATCAATGTAGTGGGTACCGAGGTCATGATTAGTCTGGCTGCCATGCATCGAAAACCCTTCTTGCTCGCGTCGACATCGGAAGTGTACGGCAACGCGTTCGGGCCGCTGTCCGAAGGGCTCGCGTCCGAAGAGACCAGTTCTTTGACACCCTATGCACGTAGCAAATGGCAGGCCGAGCAAATTGCTTTGGCTTATCATGCACGAGGGCAAGCGTCGGTCGTCATCGTCCGGTTGTTCAATGTTGTCGGGGCTCGCCAGACATGGCGCTATGGCATGGTATTACCGACCTTCGTCAAGCAAGCCCTTCAAGGTAGTGACATCACGATCTTCGGTAGAGGGGACAATCGTCGTAGCTTTATCGACGTGCGAGATGCCGTTAGCAGCATGGTTGAGACCATGCAAACAACGGCGGGGAGAGGAGAAGTCATCAATATTGGTAGCAACGATTCCGTTAGCATCGCGGAGTTGGCGGGGCGCATTAAACGAGCTGTGCGAAGTACGTCACGAATAGTTCACATCCCGTACAGGGAGACGTATCGCTCCAGTCACCTGAATCCCCATGAGCGCATCCCGGAAATATCTAAACTCATAGCGCTTACCGGCTTCCGGCGCCGCTACACGCTCGAAGACAGCATCACGGACGCCGTATCGTATGTGTCCTACGAGCTTGTCCCCACCGACCATAGGCACCGTGGTGCAGTCGTTGGCTAACTTACGCTTCGAGGGGACCGGCTACAAGCTGCGCTGCGCTGGCTTTCCGCCGGCCCCTCAAGCTATACGTTAGGTGCGACAATTCATTATCAAACGATGTTGTATTAGTTATGGATGAGTACGAGAAATACGAAGCTGATTGCAAAAAGATAAGGAAAGCCAATGAGAGCTTATTGGCCGACTTTGAGGCTTGGTTGAAATCGTCAGGTCTCTCGGATAAGACAATAGGCAATCATCTTTCAAACATCGATTTCTACGTAAACGAATATCTACTTTACGAAGACGCAATCGAAGCAAAGGACGGTGTGCACAGCGTAAGCATGTTTCTGGGGTATTGGTTTATAAAGAAGGCAATGTGGGCAAGTCAGGCAAGCATAAAGAGTAACGCAACTAGCCTCAAGAAGTTCTATACCTTTCTATTTGGCAGAGGCTTAATAGATAAAGAAGACTTAAACGAACTAGAAGAAACAATAAAAGAAGAAATGCCAGAATGGTTGGCAACACTGAAGCGTTACGATGATCCATCAATAGAAGAGATGGAAGATGTTTGGAGGCTTTGACAAGAAGCACCTAACAATGGCATCAACTCGGACCCCAAAAAGCGTCACTCCTATCGTCGGTCTGCTTTTTGGGGCCGGTTATGCCAAACGTTGGGCTGCTCAGGAGAATCTGATAGGGAAGGACCCAACAATGAAGCCCCGATAGGCCGATTTGAGCCGAAGTGTGGTGGAGCTGCATCTGACTGAAAGGAGAGTTGCCAAATGAGGGAGAAAGAAGCGGGCGGCGAAAGCGCAGACGGAAGAGCTGGTTTGAGCAATGACAAGGTTGCAGACATTCTCATGAGTGAGTATCGGGACATTACGCTGCAGATAATTCATTGGGATACTTTTTTTTGGACGAAGTCAGGGTTTTTTCTGGGCTTTGAGGGCATTGCTCTCGGTGCCACGATGAGTCAACTATTACGCGTCGTTGCTTCGAAGATCGCCATGACAGTGCTTCTGTTCGGATTTCTACTGGGAATGGTGACTCTCAATCTATTTCTACGTTACATCTGGTTTCTAACTGGACGGCGCAATCGCGATTTTCTTGGTTTCCGCTTCGAATGGGGAAAACAGATCGAGGAGCATCCTCTTCTACGTGGCATTGTGGAGCTCTATCATCACCAAGACACCCGGCTCCGCAGCCCCAAGCTGCAGGGGAAGTTCAGTCACTACTGGGAGATCAACATCCCTTTTCTGTTTGCTTTAACCTGGCTCCTCTTGCTCATCGCCGGGCTCGTCTTCCTCAGAGATAAATACTGCGCGGGGCTCGGTGCATCCCTGTTGGTCGCCCTCGTATCCGTCATAGCTGTAAGAGTGCATGACCGAAGTATGGGGAAGTTTCACCCGTCCGAAGCGGGAGACGCAGCCTGACCCGCGCTTGCCAGGTGACCCGCTGGGGACGGGCTTGACTGAACCATCCGTTCTCTACGTGTAGCTTTCGTCGTCGGTCCAGAAGGGCACAGGCCACATGAAAGAGGAGTAGCCTAACAAGCGGCTGAAGCGGACCGCTGAAAGGCGCGGCCACTTAGCCGCAGGCCGTTAGGTCTACGGACTTTTGTTACCGCTGGTGCCAGTAGACGAGCTATTGAGAACTGAAATGAGCTCAAATTTAGAGAAACCACACGCAGTGCAATGTGGTGGTTGCAAAAGTACTGGTAACTGCTCACGTTGTTCCGGCATTAGGAAAGCTAGAAAATCATTACAACGGGACGTGGAGCACTTGTAATCGCTGTGGTGGCAACGGTATTTGTCCTGGTTGTCATGGTTCTGGCTGGATTAAATTGCCTGGATGATCGAGGAAAAAGCCAAGAAGCTTGGGCAAAAGCACAACCTTGTCCACCAAGACGACCTAACTATTGCATCAACTCGGATGCCAACTACGCTACGCTTCGTTGGCATCCGGTTATGCCCTACGTTAGGCACAACGTACACGGAGAGAGTCTATGGGAGCCATTGCAGACGCCATTGCGGCCTACGCGGAACCTCTGCTCGAGCAAACAGACGGCTCGCCTGATCAGGCGAGCCGTGCGTTCGCGCTCG
>JACCXJ010000368.1 GCA_013697045.1 Gammaproteobacteria bacterium
GCCCGCAGGTGTTTCTTGGCGGTGATGGGATAGTACGTCCCGCCTTTCACCGTGGCGTCGTTCGCGACCACCACGACGTCGCGACCGTGGATCTGGCCGATCCCGGTGATGATGCCGCCCGCGGGTAGCTCGTCTCCATAGAGACCGAGGCCGGCCAGCGGCGACAGCTCCAGGAATGGGGTATCGGGATCGAGCAAGGCCGCGACGCGCTCGCGCGGCAGGAACTTGCCGCGCTTCCGGTGCCGCTCGCGCGCCGCCTCGGGGCCGCCGGCCATCGCCTTGGCGAGGCGCTCGTTCAGGTCCGCAACGAGCCCGCGCAGGTGGGACGCGTTCTCGGCGAACCCGGCCGAGTTGGGGTCGATGCGCGTCGAGAGGGCCGGCATCGTCAGAGGCACTCGATGGCCACTAGTAGACTAGCTAGCATTCGATCGCCAGGGCGGTGGCCTCGCCCCCGCCGATGCAGAGCGAGGCGATCCCGCGCGTCTGCCCGCGCGCCCGGAGCGCATGGAGGAGGGTCACGAGGATGCGCGCGCCCGTAGCCCCGATGGGATGCCCGAGGGCACAGGCCCCCCCGTGGACGTTGACCCGCTCGGGCCGGAGACCGAGCTCCCGGATGGCGGCCAGGGCCACGGCCGCGAAGGCCTCGTTGATCTCGTAGAGATCGGCGTCCGCCGGGCCCCATCCGAGTCGGTCGAGGAGCCGCCGGATGGCGCCGATGGGTGCCGTCGTGAACGCCGCGGGCGCCTGAGCGACCGTGGCATGCGCGAGGATGCGCGCGAGCGGAGGGAGGCCGAGCTTCCGGGCCGTGGCTGCGCCCGTCAGCAGTAGCGCGGCGGCGCCGTCCGAGATGCTGGAGGCATTGGCCGCGGTCACCGTGCCCCCGTCCTTACGGAAGGCGGGCTTGAGCCTGGCGATACGGGACAGATCGCAGCGCCCCGGCCCTTCGTCCTCGGACACGATATGGCCCTTGACCTCGACGGGGACGATCTCCGCGTGGAAGGCCCCGTCCGCGATCGCGGCCAGGCTACGCCGCGCGGACTCGGCGGCGTAGGCGTCCTGCTCCTCGCGTGTGAAACGGAATCGGTCGGCGCACTGCTCGGCGAAAAAACCCATCAGCTCACCGCTCTCCGGGTCTTCCAACCCGTCGTAGTACATGTGGTCGAGGAGGCGCGCATGCCCCATGCGTTGGGCGCGCGGCACCAGATAGGGGGCCCGGCTCATGGACTCCATTCCGCCCGCGACCACGACCTCGGCAGCGCCGGCGCGGATCTGATCGAAACCCAGCATGAGCGCCTTCATGCCCGAGCCGCACATCTTGTTCACCGTGGTGCAGGGCACGCCGATCGGGATCCCGGCCTTCAAGGCGGCCTGGCGGGCCGGTGCCTGGCCAAGCCCGGCGGGCAGGACACAGCCCATCAGCACCTCGTCGATGCGGGCCGGATCGACGCCGCTGTCCTCCAAGACCGCGCGCATGGCCACCGCGCCGAGCTCGGTGGCCGGAACGGCCGAAAAGGCACCCAGAAAAGCACCGATGGGCGTCCGTCTCGCCGCGCAGATCACGATTTCGTCCGGCATCTCCAAAGCCCTCGTTCCTAAAGCCCTCGTTCCACTAGCTCGCGCCCGATAAGCCAGCGCCGGATCTCGTTCGTGCCACCGCCGATATCGTAGACCTTGGCGTCGCGCAGTAGACGTCCGGCGGGCGAGTCGTTCATGTAACCCCGGGCGCCCAGGCACTGGATGGCCTCGAGTGCCACGCGCACCGCCGACTCGGAGGCGACCAAGAGGCAGGCGGCAGCGTCCTTGCGGCTCTGTTCGCCCCGATCGAAGCACGCGGCCACCCGATACGTCATGGCGCGGGCGGCTTCGAGCGCGGTGTACATGTCCGCGAGCTTGCCCTGCATCAGCGCGAAGCTCCCGATGGCCTGGCCGAACTGCCGCCGCTCGCGCACATAGGGGAGGACGAGGTCCAGGGCCGCCTGCATGATCCCGAGCGGCCCACCGGAGAGCACCAGCCGCTCGCTGTCCAAGCCGCGCATCAAGACCCGCGTGCCCTCGTCGACCGTGCCGAGCACGTGCGCCTCGGGAAGCTCGCAGTCCTCGAAGACGAGCTCGCAGGTGTTCGAGCCGCGCATGCCGAGCTTGTCGGTCTTTTGACCCTTACGGAAACCCGGCGTGCCATCCTCGATCAGGAAGGCCGTGATGGAGCGGGAGCCGGCCTCGACAGGCGCGGTGCGCATATAGGCGATGAGGAGGCGCGCCTCGGGGCCGTTCGTGATCCATTGCTTGGTGCCGTTCGCGACGAAGCCCCGGCCGCGCCGCTCGGCCCGGCAGCCCATCGCCCCGATGACGTCCGATCCCGCACCGGCCTCGGACATGGCGAGCGCACCCACCCACTCACCCCGGCACAAG
>JACCXJ010000370.1 GCA_013697045.1 Gammaproteobacteria bacterium
CTAGTGTAGTGTCTCAATAATGGCTTTACAATGGCTGATCTTTTCCAAGATGTCTTCGACCTTTTTGGTCCAAACAAATGGTTTTGGATTTCTGTTGTTGACCAGAATAAATTCTTCGATCGCCGCGATCAGCTCTGGCACGCTTCTGAAAACGCCTCGCCGGATTCGCTTGCGCGTGATCTCTCCGAACCATCGCTCTACAAGGTTCAGCCACGAAGAACTGGTCGGCGTAAAGTGCAAATGAAATCGTGGATGCTTCTGAAGCCACTTCTTCACATTCGGATGATTGTGTGTCCCGTAGTTGTCCAGGATCAGGTGCAGGGGCAATCCTTGTGGCGCTTCTCGGTCGATCTTGCGCAGGAACTTCAGGAACTCCTCGTTTCGATGACGCGGGTAACAGGTGCCGATCACGGTGCCGTCGAGCACGTTGAGCGCTGCGAACAGACAGGTGGTTCCGTTGCGCTTGTAGTCGTGTGTCATCGTTCCGCATCGACCCTTCTTCATCGGCAATCCCGGTTGCGTCCGATCCAACGCTTGTACCTGCGATTTCTCATCCACGCAGAGCACCAGCGCTTTGTGCGGTGGGTTGAGGTAGACGCCGACCACGTCCGTCAACTTGTCAACAAACCGCTTGTCCTTCGACAATTTGAAGCCCTCAATCCGATGCGGCTTCAAGCCGTGCGCGTCCCAGATCCGCGCCACGCTGGCATGGCTGACTCCTTGCACTTTCGCCATCGTCCGCGTGCTCCAGTGGGTCGCATCTTCCGGCTTCGTGTGCAGGGTGGCTTCTACGATCGCATTGACTTTCTCGGCAGACAAACGTTGGACGCTCAGACCATGTGAGGCGTCCTCAGACAGACCCGATGGGCCTGCTTTATCGAAACGTTTCCTCCAAAGCAGAACGGTCGGACGCGAGGTACCCAATTGATCGGCAATGGCGTTATTGGATTTCCCCTCCCCGGCAAGCACACAGATCTGCGACCGTAGTACGATTTTCTGAGGGGTCGTCCTGGCTCGAATCCACGCCTCCAACGTCTTTTTCTGTTCTGCAGTCATCGACAAAACGTCGGCTGGTTTCCACATAAGACGCACCATACCATAACCAGTCCTTGTTGTAAAGATATTATTGTGACAGTACACTAGTCAGTGCAAAAAACGGTCAACGCTGCCCCCCACAGCAATCATTGACGGGCCCAACCCGCGCCTGAACGTGCGAGGTACAATCCGCCCAGGCGATCATCAGCGTTGGCGAATTCGTATTGTTGGACGTAATCGTTGGCATCGCCGAGGCGTCGATCACTCGCAGCCGCTCGATGCCGCGTAGCTGAAGGTTCGGGTCACTGACCGCCGACGCGTCGGTATCCCAAGCCATTGTGGACGTGGCGACCGGATGGGAAATCCTCGTGCCGACGTTGCCCGCAGCTTTGACGAGCTCTTCCTCCGCCTACTTCACCGTCTCGGACATCGCAGAGGGTGCCTTCCACGACCACGAGCGCCTGAGCCGGGGGGCCATGGGGCTTGCGGGTGCCGAGCCCGGCACCCTGCATCTGTGGCTGGATGACTGGTCGGCCACCCCGGCCGCGCCCGAGGGGCTTCCCGTGCGGCTACGCGCCGCCCAGGGCGAGGCGGCCATCGACCTCCGGCTCGCGCAGGGCAAGCCGCCCGTGGCACACGGCGATCGCGGTCTGAGCCGCAAGGGCGCGGAACCCGGCAACGCCTCGTACTACTATTCGCTGACGCGCATGCCGACCGAGGGGATCGTCACCGTCGGACGGCAGCGGTTCACGGTCGCGGGCCTGAGCTGGATGGATCGGGAGTGGAGCACGAGTGCCCTGGGCCCAGATCAAGTCGGGTGGGATTGGTACGCACTCCAACTCTCGAACGGACAAGAGCTCATGTTCTACCGCCTGCGGCGCCGGGACGGCAGCACCGATCCGCACAGCGCCGGGACGATCGTGCTCCGCGACGGGACGCCCGAGGCGCTCGCGGCCGGGGAGGTCTTGTTCGACACGCTGTCCACCTGGGTGAGCCCGCGCGGCGGACACCGCTACCCGGCCCGCACCCGGTTGCGGATCCAGAAGGCCGAGCTGGAGCTCGAGGTCAAGCCCCGGCTCCCCGACCAGGAGCTGGATGTCTCGGTCCGTTACTGGGAGGGGGCCGTCGAGGTGCGCGGCACGGCGCGCGGGGTGCCGGTGACGGGCAGGGGTTATCTGGAGCTCACCGGCTATGCCGACGGTTAGCGGGTGCCTGTCCATATCATCTCTCCTTACGATGAAGCTTGCGTCCCGCTACGCGATTCGCTTTGGCATCAAGCCCGTGGCAGGCTACAGGACCTCACCGGTACCGCTTGGTGGGCCCGCAACCGGGTGACGTACGCCTCCGACCCAACCATCTGCATTGCCTCGTCCTCGATGGGGTCTACCGCACCACCGAGGGCCTGCCGGTATTCCACACCGTGCACGCCCCGACCGCCACAGAGCTGCAGGCATTACGCGGGTCTCCACCAGGTCGGCGTATCCATATGCTTGCCAGCGAAGCAGAAGCAGGCTATTGGCGATTCGTCCGGGCCTTGAGGCGCCAACGGCGCAGGGTGGCCGGGCAGATTGTTTGGCAACTTCACGTTGTTCTCGCGCTGGACGAGCGCCGTGAAGCGCGCAACTTCCTTTCCTTCTCATCGGCCATGAGCCGCGCCGAAAAATGCCCGGCATTGCGCCCGGCGTAGTCGGTGGCGACCTCGACCGCCAATTCGCCGATCGGCACGGGGCGCAGCAGGTTGGCGGTGAGCCGCGAGATGTGGGTCAATCCATGTTCGAGCGCAGCACGTTCGACGGTGCGGCATACCAGTGCGATCGGTGGGCCGGCGTGCTGGTGGTCGGGATGCCAAGGGCCGCGTGTCAGCGCGCTGGATCGATAGATGTTCCCATCCACTGCCGCATAGGCGCTGGTTGGCACCGACTTTGTGATCTTGGTCATCCCTGGTTCCGAGCTGGCATTCAGCCACTGTGAGGTCGGTTGATCGCGACGCGCGACTGCTTGGATTGTGAAGCGCGAAAGAGCTGCGCTCACCTCTCCCCCAACAACCATCGTAACTTGATGAACGCCAGCCCCGCCATCACCGCGTCGTTCAACGCGTCGTGCGCCTCTCTCAGCGGCAGCCCGAGCATTTTCATCATCGTCGCGAAGCGCGGGTCGATCGTCACGTTGCCGCGCTCGTGCGCCGGCGTTGCCGGTTGCGCCAGTCGTAGTACATCGACACCGGCGAGCACGTCAAGGCCAGCCTACTCGTCGATGACGTTCCCAGGATCCGACCCTGGTGGTAGCGGACCATCTCACGCGGGGCGTTGATGCGGCGTCTGGCTATGGGTATTCTTGTCGCGCGTATCCATTGCGCGTGAGCGCGAAAGGAGACTCGATGAACAACCTATCTACAAGCGCGAGCAGTCAGCCCACCCCGGCAAGCGAGCCGAGCCTTCATCGTGTGATGGGGCCGTGGCTGCTGCTGCTGTTTATCGTCGGTGACATTCTCGGCACCGGCATCTATGCGCTCACCGGCCAGGTTGCCAAGCAGGTCGGCGGTATCGTGTGGCTGCCGTTCGTCGTGGCGTTCGTCGTGGCTTTGATCACCGCCTTCAGCTATCTGGAACTAGTGACCAAGTATCCCAAGGCCGCAGGCGCTGCCCTGTACACGCACAAGGCCTTCGGCATTCACTTCGTGACGTTCATCGTCGCCTTCGCCGTGATGTGTTCGGGCATCACCTCCGCATCGACGGCTTCGCGGGCGTTCGCCGCCAACATGTCGAATGCTTTCGGGCTCAACCTCGCGGGCGGCATCGGCATCACGCTCGTCGGGCTGGCGTTCATGGCCTTGGTTGCAACGATCAACTTTCGTGGCGTCAGCGAGAGCGTGAAGTTCAACGTTGTGCTGACCTGCGTCGAGCTGACCGGCTTGCTGATCATCATCTTCATCGGGCTGTGGGCCATTGGCGCCGGCGAAGGGGATGTGTCGCGCGTCACCCAGTTCAAGACAGCCGGCGATGGCGGCGCATTCCGGCCGGTCATCGCCGCAACGACGCTCGCCTTCTTTGCCATGGTCGGGTTCGAGGACTCGGTCAACATGGCGGAGGAATGCAAGGATCCGATTCGTCATTTCCCGAAGGTGCTGCTCGCCGGACTGTTCATCACCGGGCTGATCTACGTCCTGGTGTCGATCTCGGCGATCACCCTCGTCCCGCCCGAGCAACTCGGCGAAGGCGAGACGCCGCTGCTGAAGGTCGTGCAGGCGGGCGCTCCGAACTTCCCGCTATGGATCTTCGGCATCATCACGATGTTCGCAGTGGCCAACAGCGCGCTGATCAACATGCTGATGGCCAGCCGGCTCGTCTACGGCATGAGCCGCGAGCACGTGCTCCCGCAGGCGCTCGGCAAGGTTCACGCGACGCGGCGCACGCCCTATCTCGCGATCGGATTCACGACGCTGCTTGCCTTCGGCCTGATCATCTTCGTCGGCGAGGTTCCGGCGCTTGGCGGCACCACGGCCTTGCTGCTGGTCTGCGTCTTCACCGTGGTGAACATCGCCGTGCTGGCGTTGCGGCGTGATCGCGTCGACCACGAGCATTTCCGCACGCCGACATTCCTGCCGATCCTGGGCGCACTGTCTTGCGCCTTTCTTGCAGGGCCATGGACCGGGCGCAATCCCGTTCAGTACGAGATCGCAGGGATCCTGATCGGCATCGGCGTCCTGTTGTGGCTGGTGACCGTACTCGTCAACCGCGCCACGGGTCTGAAGCCGTTGAAAGCCGACACGGAAACCATCGGCCGTGTTGGACCGGTCAACTGAGCGGCGCTGGATTCATTTGTCGTGAGGATGTGGGTCGGCGGTAGGCAAGGTATGGCGGCGATCTTGAGCGACTCGTGCCGGAAAGTGGGCGCTGAAATCGATATTGCGGCATCACGTCGATTCATCTGAAAGGGCCGCTGACATGTTCGTGGTGATGCTTACCTATCAACGTCCGCTCGCCGAAATCGACGCCCTGATGCGACGGCACGTTGCCTGGCTCAAGCGCAACTATGCGAGCGGTTTGTTCATCGCGTCGGGCCGGCGCGTCCCTAGGGTCGGCGGGGTCATCCTCGCCCGCTCGGGCGACGCCGCTGCGCTCCAGGCTGCGCTGGCGGAGGATCCGTTCGTCGCGCATGGCGCGGCAAGGTTCGAATTGATCGAGTTCACTCCGAGCATGACGGCGGCTGGCGCTGAGGCCTTGAAGTCTCTCTGAGCGATACAGCACAGCCAACCCGCGGGTCGCGAGCTGGAAGCGCTCGACGTGCTGGCCAGCAGCCGTTCCGACGCACGCGGCTTGCGGGCGACATGGAAGCTCGACTTTTCGTTTTCAGACATGATCGCATTCGCGCGTCCGTTCGCCTCGTCGTTGGCGCAGCGACACGCCAACTCGACGAAAAACGAGCGCCCCATAACCCGGCTGCGGGGCGCGATGGGCTCAGCGTTCGACGATTTGCAAGGAGACAAAGAATGTCCAATTCGGCCCGGTGGTTGGCATCAAACCCGTGGCAGGCTAAAGGACGCTCGCCGGTCAAAGACCCATTGAATGAGTGAGACACCCCCATCCCTGGAGCTCCTTTGGAAGTATCGTAGTAGGGATAGGGGTGTCTCGGCTCCATTGCCGTTACTGACTCACGGTTATGGTCCCGACCATGCCACCACCACCGTGCACTATACAGTGGTAGGGGAAAGCCCCGGCATTATTAAAAGTATGGGAGAACGTATTCCCTTGATTCAGCAAGAAGCCGAAGCCCTGGCCGGCCGTGCTATCGAATTCTTGACCCGCGTTGCCCGCTCCGAATTGGCCGCTGGTTACGGAGTGTTGGACGTTAGGTTGTTGATGAGTCCAAATCACCGTCTCGCACCGCTTGATCGTTAAGCTGCTCGGCATGAATTGGAAATTATTCAAAATCACCGAATGGGTAGCGCACGGCTGCGTCGGCGGCTGCGTCGGCGGTTGCGTCGGCGGTTGCGTCGGCGGCTGCGTCGGCGGTTGCGTCGGCGGCTGCGTCGGCGGCTGCGTCGGCGGTTGCGTCGGCGGCTGCGTGGGCGGTTGCGTCGGTTGCGCGTTATCGGGGTAGGGGGGTCGAGGTGACTCGCATCCCGCCAGTGATAACGCTAGAAAACCGCCCATTAAAAAGATCGAGATGATGCTGTTCTTGTGGTGCATTCTTAACCTCCGGCAAAGTGTTGCTGTTGTGATACGTCCCTGCTCCCTACGATCTCGCAATCCCTTTGAAAGATGCTCAGTGTTCCTTAGTTTTCGGTCCTTTCAGTCTAAAGAGGAGAGCCTATAAGAAACAAGCCGCCAAACGTGTGCCGTTGCACACAGGCGCCCCCGCCCAAGCGTTCCCACTGCTCCCGCCATCGGGGAGTGGCGCTGCTTGAAGGCCACAAGACTATCATGCCCGGGCGAGAGATGTTGTGAAATATTTCACAAAAACTTAGAGAAATATTTCACAAAAGCTTAGGTAAGCTACACCCGCGGCGCGGGCCAGCGTAACGCACGCGCGAGTTGGGCCTCTTGCGGGCGCTCGCCGGGGCGGCGACTCCTGGCCGTTACTGGGAGGGGACCGTCGAGGCGCGCGGCACGGCGCGTGGGCCGCCCGTGACCCGCAGGGGATACGTGGAGCTCATCGGCTATGCCGACGGATAGGGTGCTCCTAGGCCACGACGCTCTAACCGTCTGATCGGGCTTGGGCGCCACGCCGAAGTACGCCAATTAGATGCCTGGCGGGCGTGTTTTCGCCCACTGGACCAGCGATTGAGCTCCTATGGCGTGTCCAGTGCGCATCGGCGACCCTAGCCTCGGCCGACCGAGGTCATGAGGATCAACTGCCATGGAGGCTCAGATGACCAGTAGGAAATCGCGGGTGACGTTCAGGGTCGCCCTGTGTGTTCTGTCGATCCTGGGGATCGGTACCGGAGCGAGAGAGGTCCCGGCACAAGCGGAAACGACTACCCGGCTGCAGATGCCCCTGTGGACGAAGCGGGGATCGAAGCCACCGGGCGCGAAACCGGACGTCCGGGTCGATGGCGCATTACGCGCAATCGCACGCGAGTTCGACGGTTGGAAGGCCGCCCGCTCGCAACAGGCACCCGCCGCCGATTTTCGGCCCAGGCACCCCCTCGCGCCCGTCGGCGGGGGATACGTCACCATCGATGCGGTGGCCGAGGGCGACGCCGGCGTTCTCCTCGATAACCTGACGGCCCTTGGATTGAGGCACGGGGCCGTGTCCGGCCATCTCGTCTCCGGGCGCTTGCCGCTCGCGGCGCTCTCGGCATTGGAGGCGATACCGGGCATCACGGCCGCCCGGCCGGCCTATCTCCAACGCCGCGCGGGTGCGGTGACGAGCGAGGGGGACGCGGCGCTCCAGGCCGACGTGGCCCGATCGGTATGGGGTGTGGACGGCAGCGGCGTCACCGTGGGGGTGCTGTCCGACAGCTTCGATTGCCAGGGCGGGGCTTCCGATGGCATTCGCAGTGGTGACCTCCCCGCGGCGATTACGGTCCTCCAGGAAGGGCCCTGCGCCGATGACACCGACGAGGGCCGCGCCATGCTGGAGATCATCCACGACCTTGCACCGGGAGCGGCGCTGGCCTTTCATACCGCCGAAGGGGGCCAGGCCAACTTCGCGCGCGGCATCCTGGCGTTGCACGCCGCGGGTGCCAAGATCATCGTCGATGACATCATCTACTTTGCCGAACCGATGTTCCAAGACGGCATCGTCGCACAGGCCGTAGACCAGGTGGCGGCAAGGGGCACGGCGTATTTCTCCGCGGCCGGGAACGACGGGCGGCAGTCCTACGAGCGGCGCTTTCGAAACAGCAGACGGTCGTTCGACTACGGGTTCGGGCCGGCGCCTGCCCACGACTTCGATCCGGGGCCGGGGGTCGATGTCGGTCAACGTATCACGGTACCCGAGCTCGGGTGCGGTCTCTTCGTGCTCCAGTGGGCGCAGCCCTTCGGGTCCGTCAGCGGCGCCCCCGCCTCCGCAACCGACTTCGACATCCTGCTGCTGAACCCGCAACACACGATCGCCTACGCCGCGTCTGTGGACAATAACCTGCGCTCCGATCCCGTGGAGATCCTGGAGTTCTGCAACGACCTCGGGACCGCGGGGACGGCGTTCGATCTGGTCATCACCCGCTTTGCGGGCGACAGCGCCGATCGCATGAAGTATGTCTACTCCGGTGACGTGACCGCGGAAGAGCACCCTCGTCGGGATGGCACCGTCTATGGCCATGCCAACGCCGCGGGCGCCGAAGCCGTGGGTGCGGCGGACTACCTCGAGACACCGACCTTCGGTCGGGCCCCGGCGGTGCTCGAGCCGTTTTCCTCGGCCGGTGGGGTACGCATCCTCTTCGACCGGGAGGGCCAGCCCCTTGCCACGCCCGCTCTGCGCCACAAGCCCGGGGTGTGGGCCCCGACGGTGTCAACACCACGTTCTTCTCTGCCGACCGCATGGACGACGAGGACGGCTTCCCGAACTTCTTCGGCACCTCGGCGGCGGCCCCGCATGCCGCCGCGGTCGCCGCGCTGATCCTGCAGGCGAACCGCACCTTGTTCCCGCAAGCCGTGTACGAGCGCCTGCGCACCACCGCGGATGACATGGGGCCCCTGGGCTTCGACTTCGAGTCCGGGTTCGGCCTCGTCAACGCCGAGCTTGCGGTCACCCCCGCCGCACCGCCGGTCTGCGCCGGTGAGAGCGCCACCATCACGGGCCGACCGCGGGCGAGGTCATCATCGGCACCGCGGGACGCGACGTCATCGTCGCGGAGGGCGGTAACGACGAGGTTCGCGGCCGCGGTGGGGACGACCTCTTGTGTGGCGGCGGCAAGGACTCGATGTTCGGCGGGGGCGGCCGGGACCGATTGTTCGGCGGGGCCGGCAACGACCGGCTCGATGGCGGCAAGGGTAAAAACCGACTGATCGGCGGATTGGGAGGAGATATCTGCGTCCAGCGCCGGGAACAGAAGACCTGCCGATAGGCAAGGTCGAGACATTTCGCCGCGCTGGAAGGCGTGTGTTTGGTGAGGATCGATTCAGAGACCACCTCGTCAGGGCCGAGTAGCTCCACGAGGCGGATCTGGAAGCCGGTTATAGAGAGGTCTATCTCCCCGATGCCCTCACCCGTAAGTATCCAGGCGCGCCACGGCAGTGGGCGTGGCAGTAGGTGTTTCCCTCGCGGACGCGTTCCGTGGACCCGCGTTCCGGGGTGGTGCGGCGGCACCATGGACGAGAAGGCATTGCGGACCCTGCGGGGGCCCGTAGGACCGCTGGAATCCCCGAGCCTCGCCGAGAACATCGGGCGAGAGCCCCGTGCTGCTCCTCCTACGTCAAACCGCCAATGGACGGGCCGTCGTCGGCGAGCGAAACTCTGCGCCGGACCGAGCGCCGACGCGACGGCCCGGCCTGGGTACGACGATCGCGAGACGACCGACACGAGAGGAGAGACCATATGAGCACTGGATATACGCGGCACCGGTCCGACGACCACCGGTGCCCTGAAGATCACCGCCGCCGGCTCGCGCTCACATGCGGGATTGGTTTGATGCTCGGGGCCGGGTCCGCGCTCGCACAGGAGGGGTTCTGCTCGGCCACGGCCACGGCCCTGTTCCGAGCTTGCCGGAGCGAGGTGAAAGACGATTTCTTCGTCGCCCAGGCGAGGTGCATCAACGTCTCGGACGACCAGGGGCGGCGCGGGTGCTCCGGCAAGGCCCGCACGGCGCGCAAGAAGGCCAACAAGCTGTGTCACCGGCAGCGCCAGGGACGCCGCGACGCCTGCCGGTCCCTGGGCGAGGGGCGCTACGATCCTAACTTCGATCCCGCGCTCTTCGACGACCCGAGGAACCCGACCAACCCGAACGCCTTCTTCCCGCTCAGGGTCGGGAATCGCTGGGAATACCGGGGCGGCGCCGAGACCATCATCGTGAAGGTCCTGAACGAGACCAAGGCCATCGACGGCGTGCGATGCATCGTGGTGCGCGACCAGGTGTTCGAGGACGGCGACCTCATTGAGGACACCGACGACTGGTTCGCCACTGCCAAAGACGGGGATGTCTGGTATTGCGGTGAGGAGACCAAGGGCTTCGCGGGCGACCGCCCGCGGCTGCCGGAGCTGGTCAGCATCGACGGCTCCTTCAAGGCCGGGCGTGACGGCGACAAGCCGGGCATCATCTCCCGCGCCGCCCCGGTACCGGGCGAGGTGTACCTCGAAGAGTTCTCTCTGGGCAATGCCGAAGACATGGCCGAGGTCCTGTCCACGACCTATCGGTTCGGCGCCGATCCCACGCTCGATGAGGGCGTGCCACGGCCGCTCGCGGAACGCCTATGCCCCGGCGACTGTGTGGTGACCAAGAACCTCTCGCTGCTCGAGCCCGGCATCATCGAGCGCAAGTACTACGCGCGGGGGATCGGCGTGTTCCTCGAGGTGAAACCGGACAGCGAGGAGGTCGTCCAGCTCACCGGCTGCAACTTCGACGACCGGTGTGTGAATCTGCCGGTGCCGTGACCCTCCCCGGCGGCGATGGGAGTCACGCCTCGCCTACGAGGGTCCGACCGTGGACATCGCGCTCGCGCTCCAGCTCTCTGGGCCTCGTCTACCACACCTGCCGGTTGGTCGAGCCGGCCTCCTCTTTGCGCAATGCCTGCCTCGAGACCCGGCTCACTGGCCGGCACCGCGGCCTCGGCGAGGAGATCAGACCCGTGCTCGCCCTCGAGGAATGGGAACGCTTCGAGCTCGATGTCATCGGCTCGGCGTTCCGGGCAGGGCGCGCGTTCGGGGAGGCCAGGACGAGTGGAGGTATGCGGTTTTCCTGACCATGCTTGTGGCCGTTTGAGATCCCGGCCGCGGCGTCTCGCGGCGCGCTCCGGTGCGGGCGGGATCACCCCGCCTACGTCATAATCGCCAAGGGGTGAAGGGACCCATGAAAGTGGGGCGCTTGCACCTAGTTCATACCGCCAATGGACGGACCATCGCCGGCCGCGTGGAAATCCCGGACACAGCAGCACGGGCACCACCCAACCTTGGCGGTCGGCCGCCGGCCAACCCGAACATGTTAATAGGCAACCCCGGGATAACCGGGTGCCCCAACGATGAACGACTTGATTGACCCCCGCACCCGGATCTGGGCCGTGGGCGCCGTCATTGGAGGCATCGGGCTCTATCTCAGCTTCGATCTGATCGAAGAGCCGGACGCGACGGCGCTAGGATCTCCTGCTGCAGCTCCTCGAAATGGCCCCGATCGCGCTGACGAGCATGGGGTCGTGCTTCTGTTTCGGGTGCAACAGCGCCAGCGCGAAGTGGTGATCCGAAAATATCCGAGCCTGGCCCCTTTAGCCCGGCCCCTTTAGCCCCCTTCTCCAGCCGCCACCGTGAACAGCTCGCCTAATCCGCGGTCGTGAAGCGCACGTCGCGAACTGTTTGATTGCCGTTCTCTGCGACCAGCTTGATATCAAGGGTGTAGATGACCCCGGGTTGGAGCCAATCGTTCGGCAGCGTGAAGCGCTTGGCGTCGCCGGGGAGGTCGATGTTCAGGGCGACCTTTTCCTTTTCATCCTCCACCTGGAGCAGGATCCGTTCCGGTGCGACGGGCACGGACCACCGCACTTCTAGGTCCTTAGTCGGCACGTCGGTCTTCCCAGCCGGCGGAAATAGGATCGTGGGGGCCGGCAAGAGCTCATAGGATAGCTCCGCCACGCCCGCGAGTTTCTCGCCGGCCGTGGTTCTACCCCGAAAACGGTACTCCCCTTCTGGGTACGCTTGCATCAGGTCCTCGAGGCTCGGCTCCGGCGTATCGAATTGCATATCCGCTTGTCCCAGGCGGTCCCCGTCTCGGAACTTCGCCTTGAGCCGAACCGTCCCGCCCGGGCCGACGATGTGCCCCTGGCCGATCGGGTCGACCCCTGTTGCGCGGATCAGAATTTCGGCGTCGTCGTCGCTAGCGCTGTACACGACGCTCATCGTCGCGTGCTCAAAGGGTAGAACCTCGTTCGAGGCGGCTGCGTGGAACGCGGGTACGCTCAACAGGACGATGCCGGCGCCAGCGGTAAAATGTTTCGATGGATCATGGGTAAGTCTCCTTTCGGTTTTTCGCGTGGATTCGCGTGGAACGTCGAATCTTCGGAGGTCAGCTCGCCATCGTCCATCCTCTTTTTGTCGTACGACAGGAGAACGGAACCCTCGGAACATCGGTCTCACATAAAGCGGATTCCCAAACCGACGCGATGTCGCCATTGTCTCGGCGACCCGCCGCACTGCGGCGCGCCTCAACAAACCCCAACAAAGGAGTTCGCTATGGACTATCGACCACTCGCAGGTATTTCCGCCGCTGCCGTTCTGGTGCTGTTGGGCGGATTCACGGCCCGCGCTGAAGACGACCACGGCAATGGGAGCCGCGTCTGTCTCGAGTTCACCGATCTACGGATGACGCTCGAACAGAACGCGACCGACGGCGACACCGAGGTCGTTCTCTTCGCGAAGGGGCAGGACGACGGCTTGAAGAAACTCCGCATTGTCCGTCCCGACGGTCGAACCGTCGCCGAGCTCCGAGGCAATCGACGAACCATCGGCCTTCGCGAGTTCGCCCTGGAATCGGCGGAGCCCCCGGAACTCGAAAGGGTGCTTCGATCGGTGCCCGCGGGCTGGCTCGAGCCCGGGGTCAAACAGCAGGTCGTGGTGGGAGTTCGCACTCCTTCCGGAAACATCACGAACGTCGAAAGCGCCTTCTTTACGGCGGCCGAGTAGTGCGCAAGAGGTCCTCGAGGTGCCGTCCAAAGGCGTGCGCCCGCAGTCGCGCGAGATGTGTCCTTATGGGACACGCTCGCGGACGGACACCGGATAGCCCTCTGGGGACAACCCGAAGACCGGAGAGCGCCGCCTGAGAGCGGTACGCCCTCCGCGCGCCGCTTTCCGTGAAGGGCACTCTTGGGCGAACGTGTGGCAGGGCGTTTTTGATTCCCGTCATCACGTGAATTGTTGCGGGCCCTTGGTGCCGCGTTCGTTCGTTGTCGGTAGCAAGTCTTCCAGAAAATACGCTGAGAAAGCGGCGCGGCCGGGCAGACCCGCCTTCTGGTAGATCGCGCGCGCCTGCTGCCGAACGGTGGCCTCCGTGGTGCCGCGGAGAGCGGCGATCTCCTTGTGGCTAAAGCCCTTGAGCATCAAAAGCCCCACTTCGCGTTCTGCATCAGTCAGGGTCCAACTCTCGAACTTCGTTTCGATCGCCACCGCGAGACCTTCGACGTAGGATCGGGCTTGACTGCGCCAGACCTCCCCTTCCGCTCTCGCCATCTCGAGATCGCGCATCAATTCGAGCCTTTCATCTTGGTTGCGCTGAAAGCGCTGGAAGAGAAGGACTATGGCGCCGACAGCGACGCTCGTGAGGGCGAACTCGAGGATTTCCAGAAGCACCTTGGCGAAGGTGACCTCGTCTTCGTCTATGACCACCTCGAGGGTCTTCAAGACCGCGAAGGCACCGATTCCCGCGCCGCCTAGCAGCCATCGGGTGTGTCGCTCGTCGCGTTCACGTGGAGCCACGGTCAATCTCCTTTGTTATTCGAGGGGAGTGCAAAAGCGCTCGGCTTCGTTCTGAAATCGCTTCTCGTCCAGAACCTTCTCTTCGATCAGATCGAGACCGAGATAGAACCCGATGCCTCCAATGACGGCGCCCACGGCCCAGATCCGGGTGCGGGCCAATCAAGTCGTTCATCGTTGGGGCACCCGGTTATCGTGGGGTTGCCTATCGTAACAACCACAACCCCCGCCCGGCGCGAGCTCGCCGAGCGGGGACCGGCCGCGGCCGGCTTAGTGGGCGCGGGCGATGGTCACGGTCGGCAATGCCGCACACCGCGGATCGAAGTTGCAGCGCACCAGTTGAACGGACTTGCCCGTTTCCCGGTCCACTCCGAGGAAGAACCCCACCCCGCGCGCGTAGTACTTGTTCGTGAAGGCGCCGGGCTCGAGCCCCGTGTTCTCGCCAGTCACCCAGCAGTCGTGGTCGCGACAGAACAGCTCCACCAGTGCCCGCGGCACGTGCTGGTCGAGCACCGGATCGCTGCCGTAGCCGTAGCTGGTGGAGAGGTATCTGACCGTATCCTCCGCGACGCCTGGCGCGAACTCCGAACGGTGCACGTCCCCGACCCGGGGTGTGCCGAGAATGTAGGTGCCCGTAGGAACGCCGTCACGCCCCGTCTTCCATTGGCCATCGGTGCTCACACGCTCCGGCCTGACCGGGTTGTCCCCGGGGAAGGTTTCGAAGTTGCTGACCGCCTCGCCGCAGAAGTCCACCGTGCCGTTCTTGCGCTGGCCGTACCAGTCGTCCGTGTCCTCGACGAGCAGACCGTCTTCGTAGCGCTTGTCGTTGAGCACGATGCAGGTCACGCCCTCGATGAGCCTGGTCTCGTCGAGCGCGACGATCGTGTTGGTCTCCAAGCTCCCCGCGTAGTCCCAGCGGTAGCCGATGGTGAGCGGGAAGTACGGGTTGGGGTTGCTGAGGTGGCGGTAGTCGCTGTCGAAGTCGGCGGGGTCGAAGCTCGGTTCGTAGCGCGCCTCGCCGAGCTCGCCGCAGATCTCCAACCGCTGCGCGCGCTGGGCGCGGCAGAGTTGCTTACCCTCCACGCGCCCCTGCCGCGCGGTGTCGAAGCACTCTTGCTTTGCATTCCGGTCAGAGATGTTGATGCACTGCGCCCTGGCGACGTGAAAGTCGTCCAGCTTTTCAAATCCGCAGGCTCTGAATTGCGCCTGGGTCGTGGTGGTGCAGAAGCGCCTCTCGCCGGGGCCGTCAGCAGCGACACCGCCGCCTGCGAGTGCGGTCCCTGTCCCTAGCACGCAGCACAGCGCGACGGCGATCGCGAGCGTTCTGCTGCCCCAGCTTCGAGAAAACCCAAGTGCTTCGCGCACTTCCCGTCTACCTGTGATTGCCATTGTGATTGCCATGATTGCTCTCCTCAGTTTGGTTTTGTTTCGAAATGGATTGCGGTGATGGTTTGGTTGCCGCCTTTCTCTAGTGCCAAGACCTCGAGCTCGTAGGGCGTATTTGGCTCGAGAAACTCGCTGGGAACTTCCAGAGCCGTCAGCGAGGGTAGAACGTGCACGTCGAACGTAGGCCGAGAGAACCCATGCGGGTCGTCAGCCACGTCCTTGGTGATTATGACCTCGTAACCCGTCCTCTTGATCGGGGCACCGTCTAGTGACTGCGTAACGGGTTCCCACATGACCACCAGGTCCTCGGAATCGACCACTGCCCCATCATCGGGGAAAGTGATGATCGGAGCCGCTGGAATAGCGTGAGTAAACGTTGCGGCGCCTGTCAGTCCCGTTCCATCGTGCGAAATGCCCCTGACCCTATACAGTCCTTCGGGGAAATCGGCCTTAAGGGATTCGATTGAAACCTCCGCATTGGGCGGCTCCCTCGACTCGAAGAATATCCCTCCCATCGTGAGCTTCAACAGTTTTCCCTGCGGCTTGACCGCGAGGATCTGTCGTCCCTTCGGATTGTAGACGCACAGCTCTGCGAAGCTAGAGGTATCAAAGGCGCCATGAACACCGGTATCTTCATCCGTACTATTGTGTTCGAAGAACAACTTGGCTTGGCCTAACTTTACAGTCGGACCTTGTGGGCGATCGCACGTTATTTCGTCGCTAGAAGCCTCCGCCCAAACCGCCGGGGCAGCGATCCCTAACGTAAGAACGACCATCGTTGTTCTAAAAACGGGTAACCTACGTGTGTGTCTCTTCATTTGGACTACTCCTGTTCGTTTGTCAGTTGGATTACCTTCTCGATCGCCACGGCGGTAATAAGCCACGGGTTTGTCGCTCCTAGAAAGCCGGGCAACATGCGCGTGTGCCGTCACCATGGTCTGTTCCTCCTTCGGAAGGTTTGTGCCCTCGGATTGAGAGCAAACGCCATGAGAGCAAAGGCCGGACCAGCGGATCATTCGTGCGAAACCCAGCGTTTTTGTGAGGAAACGATCTGCCCGTCCGCCGGAACCGGCGATCACACTGCAGGGTTTGGCAGTACGACGCAGGAAATCGCCGCGCGCCAAGACGGGATCCTTTCGGATCGTCTTGCCTATGCTCCAGATCTCGATCTCAGATAAGCGTAGCGTGCGACAGATTCAGGTTTCGCCATGGCGGTCTAGCAGGAAAGCTCTCGGCGGCACCACGCCTTTCTAGGGATCGACGGTTGACCCGCCAGCGTTGCGGGCGGAGCAGCGGGTACGAAGTCAGATCGACCTCTAGCTAATGCGGCGCGCGATCCTAATACGTGGTGCGTCTGCAACTACTCGCCCATTATCTGGAAATTAAGCGCTTCGATCGATCGCCTCTTTCGTCAGCAAGGGGTTGAAGGAGGCCGGTCTTGTCGTCGAGCATGCAAGCGAGGGCAAGACCGGGGACCCCCGCGTTACGACGCGGCCGCGATCGATATCATGCTGCCCGGGTTGGACGGTCTCGCGATCATTGACGAGCTGCGGCAGCGGCGCATCAAGCTGCCGGTTATCATCCTGCGAAACCTGTTGTAACAAAGAAAGCCGCAACCCCGCCCGGCGCGAGCTCGCCGAGCGGGGACCGGCCACGGCCGGCACTCTAGTCGACGCGGGCGATGGTCACGGCGTCGGCAAGGCCGTACACCGCGCATCGAAGTGCAGTTCACCAGCTGAACACCATTTCCGGTCACTTCATGGACCGAGAAGAACAGCCCGATACCGGGCGCGAAGTATTTGCGCTCGACCGATGCCGGGTCGGGAGACATCGGCGAGAACTCGCTGGTCACCACGCAGTTGCTGGCGAGACAAAAGCGGTTTGCCAACGCCTGGGGCACAAACTGGTCGAGTTGCGGGTCGTTGCCGAAGCGGTAGGTCGTGGAGAGCACCCGTGCGGCGTCTTCGGCGTTGCCGGCGGAGAACTCCTGGCGGTAGACCGTGCCCACGATCGGCGTCCCGAGGAACAGGATGCACGCCTTGTCGCCGTCACGTCCGACCTTGAAGGATCCGTCGGTGCTAACGAGCTCCGGCTCCCTGGGGTTGTCACCCTCAAAGCTATCGAAATCCTTGACCTCCTCGCCGCAGTAATAGACAGCGCCATTCTTGGCCTGCGCGAACCAGTCAAAAGTGTCTTCGATCAGCTCGCCGTCCTTCTCGACCGCGTCCTGCACCACGATGCAGGTCACGTCATCAATCAGCTTGGTCTTATCGAGCACGTCTATCACGATCGTCTCATCGCCACCCGCGTATTGCCATTGGTTGCCGATCCCCAGGGGACGGTAGCGATTCGGATTCGTGAGGTTCCTGAAGTCGCTGTCGAAGTTGGCCGGGTCGAAGTCCGGGTCATACCGATCCTCAGCGAGGGCCGCGCAGAGGGCCTTGCGGGCCACGCGCTGCTTGCCGCAGAGCTGCCGCCCCTCCCTGCGCTGTGCCTGGGCCTCGGCTAAGCAAGCTTCTCGCTCCCCCGGGTCCGAGACGTTGACGCACTTAGCATGCGCGACGAAAAAGTCGTCTTTGACCTCCTTCCCGCAGGCTTTGAACTGGTCATTGGCCGTGGCGGAGCAGAAACGCCCATCGCCGCCCGCGAGTGCGGTTCCCGCACCCAGCACGTAGCCTATGGCCACGATCGCGACCACCTTGCGGATCCCATACCGAGAACCTACCGGTGCTTCGCGTACTTCCTGCCTACTTGTGATTGCCATCATTGCTCTCCTGTCGTCAAGAAATAGGACTGGCCAGCGGCCGGTTGCCATGGGTCTCGCCGTGCGGGGGCCGGGCCGGGGTCTACCTCGAGGAACTACCGGACGAGCGTGAAGCAGGCTTCGACCGCCGTGTTGTTGCCGCTGGCCGTTGTGGCGATGATTTCGTACTTGAAGCCAGTGCTAGCAGTGTTAAGAGCGAGGATTTCCGCAGGGATCTCAAACTGCGTCGCCGAGGGCGGCAGTTCGACGGCCACGTTGAAAGCAGAGACGTCCGGCTGCTCGGCGACGAAGAACTGGTAGCGCACAATTTCGACCGGCCCCGACTTACCAATCTGAGGGTGCGAAGTCGTGACCGCATCCCAGTCGACGAGAACCGGCGCGCTCACTGTAGGGAAGGGAGTCACGTCGCAGCCCGCCGAAGGCACTCCGTTAACCACAATGTTGCCGGGCCGAGCGGGCATGACGTGGGACGGCCTCACCGTGCTCCGCAACTGACCTCCGTCCAGAGTCCGAGCCCTGACGACGTACGGTCCCTCCGGGAATCGACGGAAGAATTTTTCAGGCGCCAGTTCATCGAACGTGGGTTCGGCACTCTCAATGAACAACTGGGTCAGGCCCTGCCTCCGCAAGCGTCCTTCGGGTCTAAGACTGAGTATTGTGCGCTTCTTCGGGTCCGTGATTGTCAGCTCCTCCCAGGCAGGTCCATCGACCGACGAATGGATGCCCAGGTCTCCTTCCGTGTCATTGAGCTCGAAGAACAGCTCGGCCTCGGGAAATTTGACGGCCCAAGCCGCCGGGGCAGTAGCCGCCAACGTAAGAGTGGCCATCGTCATTCCAAAAACGGGAAACCTGCGTGTGTGTCTCTTCATTTGGATTACTCCTGTGTGGTTGGATTAGCTTCTCGACCGGCACGGCGGTAATAAGCCATGGGTTTGTCGCTCCTAAAAAGCCGGGCAACGTGCGCGTGTGTCACGTCACCATGGTCTGTTCCTCCTTCGGAAGGTTTGTGCCCTCGGATTGAGAGCAAAGGCCGGACCAGCGGATCATTCGCGCGAAACCCAGCGTTTTTGTGAGGAAACGATCTGCCCGTCCGCCGGAACCGGCGATCACACTGCAGGGTTTGGCAGGAGCGCAGCTCGTCGAGTCGACTTGCGAATCGGCGGCCGACACTCTCTTCGCGGGAGCAGCCACGGCGGCCAGACACGGCGAACGAGCCTCCTCGCTGACCTGGAGCGCCGCGTGGAACGCCTGCCGTCACGAAGCGACTGCTGGATCGCCGTCGGCATCTGCCGAAACGTCGCCAACGAGAACGCTTTCCGCGAGTGCAGGGCGGACGCCAGGGAGTCGCTCGGCGAGTCGAGAGAGGAATGCGCCGATCAGTTCGACGCGCGCGATCCTCACCGTGAACCCCGAGACGGGCGAGCGGCAGGAGCTTGAGTCCGTGAGCGGCGGCTGATCCCCGTGACGAGTCGCGGGCTAGTGGTCTAGGTCGTCACGAGCGTTCCTGCCGGATCTGGCAGGTTCCCTGCCGGACCCGGCACCGCCATCAGCGCTGATCCGAAAAAAAACCCCGCAGCCGGCGTGTCCGATGGATGGCACCACCCTTGCCACCCCAACCGAACCAAGAGGTAACGCCATGTTGAAGAGAACTGTCCCCAACCAAACAGGAGGTAACGCCATTTTGAAAAGAACTGTCCCGGTCCTGACCTTCGCTGTCGCGCTCAGTGTGTCGAACGCCGGTTACGCGCTCGACGATGACGAGACCGAAGTGGAGCTTTCGGGGGCCATAGCGAGCGTCGACTGTCCCTCCTCCCTCATCACCGTGGAGACCGCGAGCGGACGCATTAATCGTGAAGACCAGCGATGAAGACGGTGAGAGCTCCGCGCCGGTCTCACCGGAGGTGCAACACCGCGCGCACGGAGCCATCGACTTCCGAGCCGGGCAGATAGCCGATCGCGTTCGGATCGGACGCGACGTAACGTCTCACCGCCTCGGTCGAGGCGAGCGTCGGCGGCGGAAAGATCCCGTAGAAGTACTGGCGGTTCCAGTACTCCGCCAGGCGCGCTTCGCTGTCGCGGAGCACGACGCGTGAAAAGCGCTCTCGGAGCGGCGTTCCGGAGCGCAGGTTCAAGGGGACGACGGGGGAACCGTCGTCCCAGAACCGCCTTCTCTTGAGATAGATCTGCGCCACGTCCTCGAGCGAGAGCTGGCTCGTGCGCCGTGGATGCACGATCACCACGACGTCGACCGCCTCGCCGGCGCCGCGCGTGGGGGCGAGGAGCGCGAGTACGGCGGCCAGGCCGAGAAGACCTCGAGCCATGTCATCAGAAGAGGATGGAGAACGACGCCCGGAGTCCCGGCGCCGAGCGCTCGTCCAGGTGATCGGCGAAGCGATAGTCGGCTTTCAGTCGCAGCCAGTAGGCCGGCACCCAGGCGAAGCCCACATCGAAGAGGTCGATCGCCGGGTCGTCCCCGGCCGGCTCGAAATGCTCGTAACGCCCGACCGCGTAGAGCGTCGGGAGCGTCTCGACGACCGCCTGCGCGTAGAATCCCGCGAGCCTACCATTTTCCCGAGGCGCCTGTCCGAAGATCCCCTCCACGGTGAGCTCGACGCGATCCGTCGGGCGCCAGAGGAGATCGGCGCCGCCGAGGTGGTGCCACTTCCCCGTCGTCGTCTCGGAGGCGAAGTACGACACGCCGACCGACCAGCCGCCGAGGCTCGCCCACTCGAGGTAGGCGCCCGCGCTGTGGTTGGCCGGCGGAGCTTCGGGGTCCGGATCGATCGGATCGAAGAACGTTCCGTAGAGCGAGTAGGAGAGCGCTCCGTCCCGCGGAAAGAAGGAGCCTCGGAGCATCGCGCCGGTCGTCTTGTCGTCGAACACATCCTCGATGATGAGCGGCTCCGAGGTCGTCCACACGAACGGCTCGGCCGGAGCCACGTTCCACCGTCCGATCGGCGTCTGGAACTTTCCGATGCGGAGGTTGAGGGCGTCGTTCAACCCGGCCTCGCCGTAGAGACGTTCGACGTCGACCCCCGGGGTCGACCGGATGCCCGACTGTCCGCTCCTCACGTGCGCCAGCTCCGTCGTTTCGAGCTCCGCGAACCCGCGCAGGAACGGAACCGGCTCGAAGGAGATGAGGAAAGTCGGCCCCTCGAGGTCTCCCCGGCTCTCGCCGCCTTCGAGCCTCTCGGCGTTCACGATGGCGAAGCCGCCGATCGTGAGCCCGGTATTCCCGAGGCGGAGGCCGCGCCCGGCGTGGTAGTCGATCCGGCCGAGGGGCGTGTCGAGGTGGAAGACCTCCGTCCCGGCTCGCTCGGGCATGTCCTCGGACGCGGCGGCCGAGCGGGGCGCCACGACGAGGAGCCCCGCGAGCAGCCAGGCGCCGGCGGCCCGACCCCAGGGCCGGCGCCCCTTACGGGCGCCGTGTTCCGACTTCGGATCGCTCATGATGACGTCGACGGACGGTCGAGCCGATGCGCGCGAAACGTATCGTTTTTCGATTCAGATGTGAAGGCCCACGCCGCGCGGTACTTCTGGCATGCGAGACAGCATGGGGATTCGATCGGGCAAATGGCCGGCCAATCGTTCGAGCCGCGGGCGCGCAGATCGGCCAGACGATTCGCGCCTCCTCCTGCCACGCGACTGCCGGTTCCTGCAGAAGCCTGCCGGAACCGGCAGGGTCGGAGGCGCTTTGCAACTTCGGATCGCTCGTGGCAACGTAAGGAGCTTCGGCATGGGTGACCTACGTGCTCGATGCTTGCCGCCAAACCCGGTTATGTTGACACAGGGGGAGATGAAGACCATGACGAAGGGATCCGCTTGGGTGCTTGCCGAAGCCGTCGTCTCGTTCGTCGGTCCCGCCGCAGCGAGCCCGAGACGGGTGAGCGCGTCGAGCTCCGCTCGGTGAGCGGCGGCTGAGGAGCGGCGAGAGAACCGTTTGAGCGTCCGGGGTCCACATGTCTTCTCGCTACGGACCAAGCTGGTCGTCTTCGCGGCGGCGCTCGTGGTGATCCCCGGCGCGATCTACGGGGCGATCACCGTCTCGCGGAGCCGCGAGGCGATGGCGCACGTCGTCGGCCGGCAGTTCGTCGAGGGAGCCCGGAACGCCGCCGACCAGCTCGCGACGATGTTTCGCTCCGAGCAGGAGCGCATCCACTCGCTCGCCGCCCAGGACGTCATGCGGGAGGTCCGGATCGGCGATTTCGACAAGCGGATCTCGTCGCTGCTCGCATCGGCGAAGAAGAGCTGCCCCGCCTGCGTGGATTTGTTCGTCGTCGACGAGCAGCGCCGGATCGTGGCATCGAGCAATCCCGCGTGGATCGGCAGGACCGAGGGCGACCCGCCCGGAAGGGACGGCGCGAGAGAGACGATCGAGGGTCCGCTCGGAACGGCGTCCGGAGGGCGGCCGATCCTCCGGTTGACGGTGCCCGTGCCGGATCCCGAGGCGCCGGAGTCGGAACTCGGTTGGTTGGCGGCGCTCCTCGACTGGGAGCGGGCGTCGGAAGCCATCTCCCGCGTGCGCAAGCACCTCGTATCGGGTGGCCTCGACGGAGAGGTACTGATCGTGGATGGGCACGGGCGCGTGATCGGCGGCGCCGGCCGACCGGGCGGGCCTTGGCGGCTCGGTGACTCGCTCGATCCCCGGCTGCTCGAAGCGGACGATCCGGCGTCGGGCAGCCGCATCGATTCCGCGGCGGGAATGCTCTTCGGCACCGCCCGTCTTCCGGACACGCTGCCCCCGTGGAGGGTGGTCGTGGCGCAGCCCCTCGCCGAGGCATTCGCTCCCGTCTACCGGACGGCGACGCTCCTCGGCACGGCGCTCGCGGGAACGCTCCTCGCCGCGCTGGCGATCGCCCTCGTCGCGGCGCGGCGGGTGACCCGACCCCTGGCCGAGCTGACCGCCGCGGCCGAGGCGGTCGGCCGCGCCGGCGGCGGACCGCCGCCGATCGTCCGGCTGCGTTCGCGCGACGAGATCGGCACGCTCACCGCGGCCTTCAACCGCATGGCGATCGATCTTCGCCGCGCCGAGCGCGAGCTGGTCGATGCGGCGAAGTTCGCCTTCGTCGGCGAGCTGGCCGCCGGAGTCGCGCACGAGGTGCGAACGCCGCTCGGCGTGCTCCGGAGCGCGACGCAGCTTCTCGAGCGCTCGCTCGACGCGAAGGACGACGAGGCGCGCGAGCTCCTCGAGCTCCTCCGAGTGGAGGTCGACCGGATCGAGCGAGTGGTGTCCGGTCTCCTCGAGCTCGGGCGGCCACGCGAGCTTCGACCGGAGCCTGCCGCCGTCGGCCAGATCGTCTTCCGTGCCGCCGACTTCGTCGAGGCCCAGGCGCGCGAGAAGCACGTCTTCATCCGCCGCCATCCGGTCGTGCCGGATCCGGAAGCGCTCTGCGATCCCGAGCTCGTCTACCAGGTCGCGCTCAACCTCCTCGTCAATGCCCTGCAGATGCTGTCCGACGGCGGCTCGGTGGACATCGGGCTCCTCCCGCCCCGCGACGGCTACGTGGGATTCGAGGTCAAGGACGACGGACCCGGCATGAGCGAGGAGGTTCGCGCGCGGATCTTCGAGCCCTACTACACGCGCCGGAACGGAGGAGCCGGGCTCGGGCTCACGTTCGTCCGGCGGGTGGTCCAGGAGCACCGTGGCCGCATCTCCGTCGAGAGCGCGCCCGGCTCCGGCGCGGTCTTCCGCGTCGAGCTCCCCGTGCCGGGGGCCTCGGCATGAAGCGGCTCCTCGTCGTCGACGACGACGCTCGCATGCGCCGCGTCCTGCAGATCCTCGCTCACAAGATCGGTCTCGACTGCGCGGCGGTGTCCGGAGCCGACGAGGCGCTCGCCTCGTTTCACGCCGAGCGGAGCGACGTCGTCGTCACGGACTTGAAGATGCCCGGCAAGAGCGGGATCGAGTTCCTGCGCGAGCTTCGTGCGATCGACGGCGAGGTGCCGGTGGTCGTGCTCACCGCGCACGGCACGGTGGCGACGGCGGTCGAGGCAATGAAGCTCGGCGCCGTAGATTACCTGCAGAAGCCCTTCGACGTGGACGCGCTCGAGCTCGTGATCCGTCGCGCCCTCGATCTCTTTCGCTTCCGCCTCGAGAATCGCTTCCTCCGAGAACAGGCGGGCGGACATCCGCGGTCAGGGGAGCTGATCGGCGGCTCGCCGGCGATGCTGCTCATCTTCGAGCTCCTCCGAGAGGTGGCGCCGACCCGGAGCGCCGTCCTCGTCACGGGGGAGACCGGCACCGGCAAGGAGCTGGTCGCCCGCGCGATCCACGAGCTTAGCCCGCGGAAGGACAAGCTCTTCGTGCCGCTCAACTGCACGGCGATCCCCTCCGAGCTTCTCGAGAGCGAGCTGTTCGGCCACGTGCGCGGCGCGTTCAGCGGGGCACAGACCGATCGCGTGGGGAAGTTTCAGGCAGCGGACGACGGCACGCTCTTCTTGGACGAGATCGGCGACATGGACGTACGGCTCCAGGCGAAGCTTCTCCGCGTCCTCCAAGAGAAAGTGGTCGAGCCGCTCGGGACGAACCGGCGGATCCCGATCGACGTGCGGATCGTATCGTCGACGAACCGGGATCTCGAGACCGCGATGCGGGAAGGCAAGTTCCGGGAGGACCTCTACTTCCGGCTGAACGTCTTCCACGTGAAGCTGCCGCCGCTTCGCGAGCGGAAGGAGGACGTCGCCGAGCTCGCCGAAGCCTTTCTGGCGGGCTTCGCCCGGGACCTCGGCAAGCCGGGTCTCCGCCTCGCGCCCGAGGCCGTGGCGCTCCTCGAGGCCTACGCCTGGCCGGGAAACATCCGCGAGCTCCGGAACCTAACGGAGCGTGCGGCGGTCCTCTGCCGGGGCGGCATCGTCGGCTCTTCGTTCGTCCGCTCGCTGCTGCCCGCCGACGTCGAGCCGCGAGCCACGGACCTGGATCTCGAGCGGGCGCTCGGCGACCTCGAGCGACGGATGATCCTCGACGCGCTCGCGGCGACGGGAGACGACAAGCTCGCTGCGGCGAAGCTCCTCGGCATCGGCGAGCGGACGCTCTGGACCAAGCTCAAGAAGCACGCGATCTGAGAATGTGGTCCGAAAAGACGGCTCTCCAGGTTGCGGATCGGGGACTGGCGCACCTGATACTCGTGGAGTTGCTGCACACGTGAAAGTTACTCACGTCATGCTGACTCAAGGCTTTGGGGGCGCCGAGCGCATGTTCGTTGACCTGTGTTTATCGCTCGCCGAGGCGGGCTGTCAGATCCAAGGGATTTGTCACCGGGATTTTGTGGAACGGGATCAGCTTTGCAATCAGCCGAACATCACCCTCAGCTTCATCAAGCCGCTGGGGACGTGGGACCGCTGGACCGCCAGGCGGATCGAAAACGCTATTCGCGATTTTCAGCCACAGGTTATTCATGCCCATTTGACGCGCGGAGTTTATCTGGCGAGCAAAGCGGCCCGGCATTTAAGCCTGCCGCTCATCGCCCAGCCTCATAATTACGTCAAGCTCAAATACTACCGGGCAGTCGACGGCTTTATTGCTATTACTGCCGATCTCCAAGCGTATCTCGTCAAGCAAGGCGTTGCACCGGAACAGGTTCACCTCATTCCGAACTTTTCACGATTGAAGCCTAGCTCCACGTCTATTTTGGAAGAGCATCAGCCGTTGCGGTTCGTTAGTTTTGGTCGGATGATTGAAGAGAAGGGCTTCGCGGTTTTGTTACAAGCCTTTGCCCAGTTACTGACAACGGGCGTGGATGCACGTTTGTTGCTGGGCGGCGATGGCCCGAAGCGTATCGCCCTCGAGCAGTTGGCGGTAGATTTGGGCATCGCCGATGCGGTTTCATTTTATGGCTGGATCAAGGATGTACGGCAGTTTCTTGCTCAGGGTGATATTTTTGTATTGCCCTCTCTTAAAGAGTCATTCGGCCTGACGATACTGGAAGCGATAGCGGCGCAGCTTCCTGTGATCGCCACCCGCACGCCGGGACCACGGCAAATTCTGGATGACACTTGTGGTTATCTGGTAGACGTAGGAGGTGTCAAAGCACTGGCGCAAGCCATGCGCCTGGCGGCTTTGGATAAAGAGGCGAGAATACAAAAAGCGCGGCTTGCTCAGCAGCGTTTTGTAAGCGCTTTTTCGAAAGAGGCTGTGATACCGCGCTATTTGGCGCTTTATCAAGCCGCCCGGGAATACTTGCCTCACCATAGATGGGTAGCGTTAAACAAGTAATACTGGACGTTATCTTGCCGATGGCCAAGCCGAACTGGACAGCTTTGACTTGTCGAATACCGTGGCGAATGGTGCCATCCGAAACTGACCGAAGTGGCCGAGGTGGCTTCACCGGATAGGCATGGTGGAGACAAAGGACGGGGAAAGCAAGCCATGCGTGGAGTACAGCTACAGGTGCGCGTGCTGGGCTTGGCCGTCGTCGCCGTGGGCTTGCTTGATTTGCTGTCTAGGCTCGTCCCCCCGGCGGACGGCTCGCGCATCGATGCTGGAGAATCGCGCGCTTCCCGCGCTCTCCGACGGCGCGGCGGGAGCGGCGGCCGTCCTCGGCGTCATCCTGATCGTGCTGGGACGCGGGCTGCTACAGCGTCGCTCGCTCGCGCTGCCGCTCACGGTCGTCGTGCTAGGACTGTCGGCCGCGACGCGCGTGCCCCAGGGACCAGACATCATGGTCGTCCTCAGCGTGTTGGTCGCGATCCTGCTCATCCGTGCGCGCGAGTGGGCAAGGGCCAACGACGCCACTGAGCTTTCACTCGCGGCGTTCCGGAAGCTCATGGAGGGCGGCCCAGACCTGACGAGGACCGAACGGATCTTCGCGTGGTTCATCCGCCACCTGAGCTTCAACGCCGGATGAGGGCGTCCACGGCACCCCGCGACGCCGAGTCCAGGACCGCGCCGTCCCTCATAGCGTTCGGGGCCTTTCGCTATCGGAAGGGGGAGCGGTGCGAACACCCTCCCCCGTTCCATGCGCCGGGGGCTCCGGGCGTGACCCCCCCGGGCCCGGCCGCTCAGGATCCCCACCACCAGCCATCTCAAGCGCCCGAGCAAGGCGCCGGCGATCCGGCCGGCGTGTCCCCATTGGCCGCGCCCCCAGTCGCTCGCCCAAGCCCCGCAGGGTTCAACCACAAGAGTGCACTTGCGACACCAAGTTGTATGTCGTATGCTTCATAGAAACGCATGCCGGTGGCTGGTCCGATGACCTGCCGTCCAAGCCATTGGCCCGGCGGCACCGAGGGTTGGGCCATCGGCCTCCCGGACCTTTGGAGGTGGTGATCTCGCATGTCTCTATCTGCGCAACCTTCCCCCTGTGGCCCAATGGAGAACCGCCTCCTCGCGGCGCTCCGGCGTGAGGACTATGAGCGCCTGTTGCCGCGTCTAGAGCCCATCACCTTTGCTCTGGGCGATGTCCTCTACGAATCGGGGCGAGGCATGGATTACGTTTATTTCCCCACGACCGCCATCGTGTCCTTGATCTACACGATGGAAGATGGCGCGACCGTCGAGATGGGATTGGCCGGCAGTGACGGCGTCGTGGGCATCGCCCTGTTTCTGGGCGGCGACACGACGCCTAACCGGGCGGTGGTGCAGATCGCCGGCGGCGCCATCAGGATGCCGGCCGAGGTGCTCCAAGAGGAGTTTAAACGGGGCAGCTCATTACAACTTTTGCTGTTGCGCTATACTCAGGCACTCATTACCCAGATCTCACAGACCGCGGTTTGCAACCGTCTGCATTCCCTGCAACAGCGCCTATGCCGCTGGCTGTTGCTATGCCTCGACCGCGTGCGGTCAAACGAATTGCACATGACACAAGAGTTCATCTCGAACATGTTGGGGGGGCGTCGCGAGAGTGTCACCGTGGCCGCCGGTCGCCTGCAAGATGCCGGATTGATCAACTATTCCCGGGGGCACATCACGGTCCTCGACCGTCCCGGCTTGGAAGCTACCGTGTGTGAGTGCTATCGGGTAGTCCAAAACGAGTTCGAGCGCCTGTTCGGCTGAGCGCGCGCACGTCTAAGCCGCAAGGGGACGCCCGGTGCATAAGACGACCGAGTAACCCTCTCAATTGGTTGAAGTTATCCGGACGGGTGACATAAACCTTCTGTCCGATCTCGACTTCAACGCCTTCACCGACTCCGTCCACGCAAAAGATCACGACCGGCACCTCTTCACTCAACTCCGCGCGTGCCCGTATACGACGGGCCGCGGCAATGACCTCTACGGCAACCTGGCCGAGATTGACCAGGATCAAGTCGGGATAGCTGCGCTGAGCTCGCATGACGGCATCCTTTTCGTCTCTAGCGGTGTCCACACGGTAACCGTCCGCAAGGAGCAACGCTTCTATGCCGTCGCGAGTCTCCTCCACATCCTGCACCACGAGGATGAGCGCGCCGCTCCGGATCATCGGCCGTTCTACTCCTTGGCCTTTTCTACCGACTCATCGATCTTTTCGCCGGCGCGCTCGGCCGGACCTTGGGGATCCACGGCCTCCTTGGCTTTTTCCACCGCTTGATCGATCTCCTGGCCGGCGCTCTCTGCCGTGCCCTTGTCCTCGCACGCTCCGAGTCCCAGCACGATGGCCGGGAGGCTCGCTAAAAGTATCTTGTGAACAGTCACGATTCTTTCTCCTCTATGATGCCATATATACGACATGGCCTGGTTGATACCTCACGGTCCGATCTCTGCCATCTGGCGCACGTAGCCGCGTAAGCGAAAGGCAAAGTCTCTCAATACCTCAATGCCAGCGGCCTCTGCCTGTCCGCACCATTCCTGGAGTGCGTGCAGCAGGCTCTCCTGGCCAAGATTCGAGCCCTTCCAAATCTCCTGGAGCCGCAGTTTGTGGCTGTAAACGGTCTTCAATGACTGGCTGCCGCGCAGCACCGTCTCGAGCACGCTCCTGGACACCTCATCCAACAAGGATTCGTCACGTACGAGGAGCTTACGAGCTCGTTTCAACAGGCGACGACCGGCAGGGTCCGCCTCGTGCAACTCTTCTCTTAGCACCGGCGCCAGAACCTCCTTGCCGTAACGCCACGTGACCTGAAAACGGTGCGTTAATACCGCGTGGAGGGTCTCCATGTCCACCATCGGTTTGGTCGGCCCGATCACGAGCTTAGGCGCTACCTTCTTGACCCGGGCCAGCCCTATCCTCTCCAGCAGGCAAATGTACAGCCAACCCATATCGACCTCCCACCACTTCGAAGAGAATTTGGCGGAGCTCGAATAAGCGTGGTGGTTATTGTGCAACTCCTCGCCGCCAATGACAACGCCCCAGGGAATGATATTGGTCGAGGCATCCGGGCACTCATGATTGCGATACCCCCAGTCATGGCCGATCCCATTAATGACACCCGCCGCCCAAAACGGCATCCAGACCATCTGGGTCACCCAGATGAGGATGCCTGCCAAACCGAACAACACGATGTCAATGACCAGCATGAGGACAACGCCAAGGACATTGAAGCGTGTATAAAGCACGCGCTCCACCCAATCCTCGGGCGTGCCTTTTCCATAGGTGTCTAGGCTGTTCGTATCCTTGGCCTCCCGATGATACAAAAATGCGCCTTGCCAAAGGACCTTGTTGAGACCCAGCACCTGGGGGCTATGGGGATCCTCCCGGGTCTCGCACTTGGCATGGTGCTTCCGATGGACGGCGACCCACTCTTTCGTGTTCGTGGCCGTTGTCAACCAGAGCCAAAAGCGAAAGAAATGACTGACCATCGGGTGTAGATCGAGTGCTCTATGGGCCTGGTGGCGATGAAGGAAGATGGTTATGGAGGCAATGGTGACATGAGTCAGAAGCAAGGCCGATATGATGTAGCCCCACAGTGACAGATCCAATAATCCGTATAGCATAAGGGGTGATAACCTCACTGTGTTAGTCGATCCGGCGCCTCGTTAGGCATGTCGCTGCCTACGAATAGCCAAACAATAGATCCGTTCGTTTTTCCCTAGGTCAAAGGGTTAATTGCACGCTGGAGGGTTTCCTCCGCAATTGCAGGTTTTGGTCAACGTACCGTCCGTGCACGTCACTTGTCTGGCTCCTGTACTCATGCAACTGGCGTTAGCTCCTTCCCGCAGAGCACGTCAGGCGTCTTCCATCTCCTACCTCGCACGAAATCTCACAAGATTGATCCCTACTGGCTTCCCCTCAGGTTTCCTCAGTCGAGCAGGCCCCTAGAGAGTGACCAATGCCCCAGGATACCGACGGCAATCAAATACACGGCCACGAGATAATTCAATAGCCTTCGCACAAGCAAGATTAATATGGGTGCAGATCTTTTGGGACGACGATAAATCAATAGGTTACAGCGACAAACGATCGTTAAACATGGTATTCCATGCTACGTATGGGTTTATGATGTTGATACGTCCCGAATAAGCAGGACCTGCT
>JACCXJ010000383.1 GCA_013697045.1 Gammaproteobacteria bacterium
GAATTTGGCCCTTCGGCGCTACGATCCGGCTGCACCAATTGCCAAAGCCATCACGATAGGCTGTGATCGGGACCGGCGGGTCGGCGATGAGGTAGTCGGGAACGATGATATCGGAGACGCGCGTGAAGTGGACGTTCAAGGTCAATATCATAGGCGTCGGCTGCGGGCAGTCGTAAATCAATTCGTAGCCAATGCTAATCTGCATAATGGGTCTCCTGACGTTAGAGCTTGGCCGAGCCGATATCCGATGTACCGAGTCAGGTTACCAAGGCAACTCGGGCAGCTCGCTGAATACGTGCCGCACACCTTCGCTCCATTGACTGCTAAGCGCGGTGAAATACGCATCCCCCTCGTCGAACCGACGACGCATCTCCATTCTAAGACTGTCCCGTTGGTAGCAAATCAGATCGATTGGCATGCCTACGGACAAGTTACTTCGCATGGTCGAATCGAACGAAACGAGCACACATTTCGCAGCATCGGCGAGCGTCGTGGAACGGGTAATCACCCGATCGATTATGGGTTTCCCGTATTTTGTTTCACCAATCTGCAGATAGGGCGTGTCGAGCCCCGCCTCGATAAAATTGCCCTCCGCATAAATCCGAAAAAGCCGCAA
Organism: Gammaproteobacteria bacterium; assembly: GCA_013697045.1. Classification (GTDB taxonomy): domain Bacteria; phylum Pseudomonadota; class Gammaproteobacteria; order JACCXJ01; family JACCXJ01; genus JACCXJ01. The sequence continues at coordinate 617 of JACCXJ010000383.1, forward strand.
AGGCTCGCCGCTGAGTTGTCCGCCGAGTATGAACGAGGCGTTGAATTTGATCGAACTCTCTGCCAAATACTGACCGTCGCGGCGATCGATGTCACGCATCGCGTCCGCCACTAAAACCGCGACGTCGAACATGGTCTGCGCGTTCCATAAATTGCGCACCACGCCCTCGGCATCACCCCGTTGCTTCAGCACGCTGATCACTGCCTGTGTCCCCGCTAGATTACCCGAGCTCAATAGAACGATCACCCGGTCACCACGGCGTTCAAACACCGTCATTTTGCAGAACTTTGCAAAATCGTCCACTTCGGCATGCGTGCGAGAGTCCGAGGCAAAAATCATCCCTTTATCGAGCAAGATGCCTACACAGTAAGTCATTGTTCGTTCTTTCTGCTAAATCGAGACTGCGTCTCGATAGCCCCCATCGTCATCCCCGTCGCCCCCGCGCGTGAGCCCGGCTCATAGCGGGCGTCTTGGCGTCGTGCCGATAGACCCGAACCCATCTGCACCCGCTCGCTGCACGCACCCAGGAGCGTGACGGCGCAAAGGGTGGCGAGGTGGGCCAGTCTCGGGCGCGTGGGCGGCATGAGCGATCCTCTTGTGATCCGATGGATCCAGGACGCCACGCCTGCGGCACGGCACTACGGCTGAATCACAGGCATTGAATCACAGGCGGCAGAGATTGCAAAGGCGGGGCGGACGGCCGCGACCCGCCCGAACTATCTCGGCAGCGGCCGGAAGTAGAGACCGTCGTAAGGCGGCTCCAGGGGCTCAGTGCCGGGCGTCGAATTACACGTCCACCCCTTGACCTGGCAGTTGCCGCCCGTGCTACGGCATTGGGCGAGCGCCCGCTTCTCGGCCGTGGTCCGGCTGTAGTCGCTACCGGCGCCGGCCGCGGCGTTCGGGCCGGTCGCGTAGGCCCCGCAGCCGTCCACGAACTCGAGCACCAGCGCACAACCCGGGCTCCCGCATGTGTCGAGCGCGCGCCGGCCCGCGGCGACCGGGGAGGGCTGATCGTAGGCGAAGCCGTAGGCCCCGCTCTGACGATCGTAGGCGATGGCCCCGTAGAGACTCTGATCGTAGGCGAAGCCGTAGGCTCCACCGTGGCGATCGTAGGCGATGGCCCCGTAGAAACTCGGTAGGGGGACGAGGCTGGAAACCAGTATCCAAAGCGCTGCCATACTCGAAAGGCCGGTCCGGGTACGGATGCCGGCATGATAGCAAACCGGGGCCAGGGACCGACCATGGTGAGCGCGCCGGGGATCCCAGGAAGCCGGTCAACCTCCTGGGTCGGATGCGTTAAGCACCTCGGCGAACGCGCCCGCGCGGTTTTTCCGACCGACCCGCATTCCGAGCTGGATCACTGTCGAACGCTCGCCGGCGCGCGGCTCGTTAGCCGGAACCGCCGTCCCCCGACTTCTCGTCGAGGTCCTCTAATCTTGCGATCGAGGTGCAGGAAGGGAAGTTGCCGTCCACGCGCAGCGACGGGGCGAGCTTGAGCGGCGCGACCTCGCCGGCAGAGCGCCGGGCTCGCCATCGGTAGGACGATGCGCTACAGGGTGAGCACGGTACCGAAGATGGCCTGGAAGGTCCCACCCTCGGTATTGGCCTCGCGCGGCTCTTGGGAGTGCGCTGGGACGGCCGCGAGGACGAGCCCGGGCGCGCGCAGGCCGCTGTCCGGTGCGTGAGCAACGGCGGCCCGGTGAGACCCGCTCGCGCTGGGCGAGATGGTAGCAGTGTGGTAGCAGTATCGAGACTGAAGATTGGCGAGGATGCCGGGGGGCAGAGCCTCGAGGTCTTGCCCACAAACCAGCGAGGCACCTTTAGCTACGTCAGGACGGCACGACGATAAGGGAAGCGTCCTCTAGCGGCAGCCGCCGCCATGAGGGCGAACGCCGTGGCGACGGCAATCGAGCTTGACCTGTTTCGCATAGCACGCTCCTGCTTGAGTTGTCTCGAGAGCCCGCGCCGGCGCGCACCCGGCGCGGGCATGCTGGGTTGGCCGAAGGGCCGATCAGTCCCAGCCGGTGATCTTCAGGATCACTCCGTGGCCGCTCACGTTGTGCTGCACGCTGACGTAGAAGTTGCGGCCTGTGGTATCGAAGATCCCGCCCGTCCACTCCGCGTTCAGGTCGTTCAGAGTGGCTACGCGCACACAGCCGTCGGAGAGGGAGTCGTCGTCCTGGCCGTCCTCGAGGCAGGCCCAGAGGTCGTTGTTACGCCCCACGTCCGGCCCGGCACCGTCCTCGTGGAGGATCCAGTTGCCCCGCCCGGGCTGGAACGCCACGTTGTCCGGCATCGCCAACTCCGGGGTTCCGATGACGAGGTACTGGGCCTCAGGGATGGCCGTGTTGGCCGTGGCCTCGGCGAGAGTCCCGTCGGTAAAGCAGATGGCCTCGCCCCAGTTGTGGTCTTCGCCCTCGTTGCCCGTGTTGGCGCCGCAGAAGCGCACCCGCCCCGCGGCCAGGGCTTCGGGATCGACCTCGAGATCCTCGGGACGGTAGTAACCCGTCAGCTTCAGCGACGCCGCCTGGGCCCGAAGGTCTTGGCCTGCGCTGGGGTCCAGGGCCGGGGGGATCGGCACCCAGGTTCCCAAGCCCGTGTTGGATCCCTGGCCGTAGTCGGTGTTGTCGCTCCGCTTGCCCAGGCGCAGACCGTAGATGGTGCCCGCGGCCAACGGGGACTGGCTCAGGTCGGAGATCGTTTCCCCCAGCCAGGGGATGGTGGGAATGAACTTGAAGTACGCACCGCCTGGGGTGCCCGTGGCCGGCCGGTTCTCATCACCGTAGTACAGGACGCCGTTCGGGTAGAGTGCGAGCCCCTCGAACGAAAGGCGGCCGAGCGCGCGCCGGCTGGCCACGTTGGCGGCGCCGGTGCCGCCGCTGGCGGTCCCGGCTACGCGGTCGAAGACCACGTCCGTGGTCTCCAGGGGCCTGATGATCTCGATCACCTGCCCCGACGAGCCGTTTTCCTCGCCCACCAGGATCGTGCCCCAGGCCGTACGCCGCACCGGGTCGCATGCGATGGTGCCGCTGAGGATCGTCTCGACGCTGCCGTCGGAGAGCCGGACCCGCTGGACTCCGGGAAGGCTGGTGTCGTCGATTTCGTTGCAGACGATAAGGTGCGAGGGGTGGGAGTCGTTTGGCCAGAGCGCGATCATGTCGATGTTGGCTCCCGCGTTCGGGTCGCTGGTCACGACCCGCACGTTCAGGCCCCTGGCCACCGTCGCGAGCGAGGTGGGGTCGGCCTCGGCCGTCGCCTGATCGACGCTCTCCGTGGACGACTCCTTCAACGGCTTCTTCACTCCAAAGAGAAGCTCGGAAGCCTTCCTGAGCTGCCGGTCACGCCACTTCCCGAAATCGAACCCTTGATGGGCCGACGCGCCCGCGGTAGTGGCGAGCCCGACGAGGCCGGCCACCGATAAGAGCAACAGCTTTCGCATAATGATTCGCATAATTCAAAGATCCTCCGGCTGGTTGGACTCCGCGCTGGTGCGCGATCTCGTGTTCTGGTGTCAGGCGACAATATGGCGGGCGGGTGTGACGCCCGCGTGAACGGATCGTGACCATTTCAGGTCGGTACGCGGAGGTCGCCGACCGACGATGTCATCGTGTTGTAACTTTGGGTGCCTATTGTTATAGCGGTACCGGGTCCAACTCGCTTATTCCGACCGGGTTCCAGCTGACTACACAGCTGTGCTTGTACAAACAACAACCATTGTCGTACTCAGCACCTGCGCTGCCGCTGCACCGTTCAACCTAAGTCCGACGGGCTGGCTAGCCCAGCAGCACTCTTCTTGTCGACGAAAAAGGGCGTTTATTTTTCCTATACCGCGCTGACCACAGCCGCGTCCTGATATGCCCTGGCCTATCCTCGCCCCCATCGTGATCGTCGCGGGAGCCGCGGCGATCATCGCGCTCGAGCGCTGGCGCCCGTACGACCGCGGCCAGCCGTTCCTGCGCGACGGTTTCTGGCTCGATCTCGTCACCTACGCGCTGTTCCAGAGCTACTTCCTGGCCCTGGTGATCAACCTCTTGATCGGCTGGATCGACGGGTGGACGGGCGCATCGCGGCACGGACTGGTGAGCGGGTGGCCGATCGCCGCGCAGGTCACGTTCTTCGTGATCAGCCACGACCTCTACATCTATTGGTTCCACCGCTTGCAGCACGGGAACCGGTGGCTGTGGCGGCTGCACGAGGCGCACCACTCGGCGCGCCACGTCGACTGGATCGCGGGCTCGCGCTCGCACTCGTTCGAGATCCTGATCAACCAGTCGATCGAGTTCGGCGCGATGATCCTCCTCGGCGCGTCGGTCGAGGCGATCCTGATCAAGGGCACGATCAGCGCGGTCTGGGGCATGTGGATCCACGCCAACGTCGACGTGCGGGGCGGCCGACTGCAGTGGGTGATCAACGGGCCCGAAATGCACCGGTGGCACCACGCGATCGACCACCCTCAGGGCGGGAGCAACTTTGGGACGAAACTGGCGATCTGGGACTGGATCTTCGGCACCGCGTACCGGCCGGCGAAGAAGCCGGCCGCGTACGGGCTCGCCGAGGCGTACCCGCGGGGGTACCTGGAGCAGCAGGCGTTCGCGTTCCGGCCGTTCGAGCGGTTCGCACGCTGATGTTGCTGCGCTAAAGGCCAGAGTCCCCAGTCACAAGCGCTAGGAGAATCGCGACGCGCTCCGTTAGCGCTCGAAATAGGCTCCCAAGGCGTAGTACGCCGTTTCCAGCGCGGGGAGTATGTACCAGTCGTCGTGCGGGAAACGCATGACTAAGAAGAAACCCCAGATGGAAAGCAGCGCACCGGTATAATGGGGATGTTGAAACCCACTTTTGACACCAGGAAACCTCGTGTCCGAATCTATCGCCGAAAAACGCGCCCACCTTGCCTAGCCGATAACACACACTCGCGTTGAGTATCCGGCCAACCACGATCAATACCGCCCCTAAACTGAAAGACAACACGTGTCATTCTTTTATGACAGAGCGATGACACAACAGCACCTGTCTCTCAGGCTCTGATGACTGGCGACCGAATGTAACCCAATCTTCATGTAATCATCACGCAAAAAACACACTTGTTTCATACTGTCTCGGGTGGAAATGGGGATCCTTTGTGCGTATGCGCAACTCTAATGACTCACGCGCGAAAGGACGACGGCGCTGTGTCCGCGGCTCGCCTGAAGAGGAGACGGGCATTAAAAAATCCTATACGTCGCTCGGCCGTGCGGCCGGGAATTACCCCGCTTCCGAGCTCGAGCGCGACCTCGCGCTTCTGCCGTCGGCCGCACGCCTGCTCACGCAGGATCGGTTCACGGTATTCTGCGCCCAAGGGGTCACCATCCCTCGCGTCCTCCGCGAGATCGGTGCCTTGCGCGAGCGCACCTTCCGCCAGGTCGGCGAAGGCACAGGCCGGGTGATCGATCTCGACGCTTTCGACCTCTTCTACGAGCATCTCTTCGTCTGGGACGCCTACACCCGTAGCATCACCGGCGCCTACCGACTGGCCGACGTCGACGCGCTCCGCTCCGAGGGATGCGCGCTCTATACCGAGTCCCTCTTCGACTACGCGCCCGCCTTCTTCGACCGCGTCGGCCCCACGGTGGAGCTCGGGCGCTCCTTTGTGCGGCTCGAGAACCAGGGCGGGCCCACGCTGGCGATGCTCTGGCGCGGGATCGGCGCCTGGCTCGTCCGACACCCGGAGGTGGGTCACCTGATGGGGGCCGCGAGCATCGATCGGCGCTACCCCGACGCCGCCATTGCCTGCATGGTGTCCTGGCTCGCGCGACACCGCGGCCGCAACGAGCTCTCGGGCCTTCTTCACCCACGGCTTCCGTACCGCGGCGTGGGCGACACGCTCGCGCGCGACCTGAGCGAGCTCCAGACACAGGTGAAGAGGCTCGATGCCGAGGGTCGGGGCCTGCCCATCCTGCTGCGGCACTACCTGAATCTCGGTGGAAAGACGATCGCCTTCAACGTCGATCCGGACTTCTCGTTCGTGGTCGATGCGTTGGTCTCGGTCGATCTCTCGCTCGTCGACGAGCGTCGCCTCCTGAGGTTCATGGGGCCGGAGGGTTTCGCGCTCGTCCGCTCTCGCCGTCGGTGGATGGAGGCGTCGTGAGCTGGCCCCACGCGCACGACCTGCGCGATGCCACCCGCTGCGCGCTTCTGCTCGCGTCGAGGTCTCCGCAAATGCAGCCCGATCCGTGTGTGCTACCGAGGAGTGGGCTCTCGGCCCAGGTCTACGAGCCCGGCACCGGAGCCCGGCGCACAGTCGTGTTCGTGCACGGCATGGCCCACGAGGGGCCAGACGACCCGCGGGTGGTCGGTCTGGCCTCCGCGCTCGCCGCGACGGGCACGCGCGTCGTCGTCCCCCTGTTGCCCGAGGTGGCCCAGGCGCGGATCGAACTCGACTCGGTGGGCCGGGTCGCCGCGGCCGCGGCGGACGCGTCGCACCTGGCGTGCCGTACGGTGGGTCTGCTCGGCGCGTCCTTCTCCGGCACACTCGCGCTCCAGGCTGCGGCCCACCCGGACGGCCGCCCCTTCGTCTCGGCCGTGGGCGCCATCGGGGCCTTCGGCGAGACGAGGACCTTTCTCCGGTTCCTCCTCTCGAACGGCCAGGCCGACCCCTACGGCCGGTCGATCGTGCTCCGGAACTACCTCCCGCGGTGCGTCCCGCTGAGCCCCGCCGTCCGGGAGCTCATCGATCTCGCAATCCGGGAGAAGGACATCACGCCCCCAGTTTGCGACTCGGCCGAGCGCCTGCGCTCCGAGGAGGGCCGATGGGTGGATCTCCTGCTCAGGGGAGCGGCACCTGACGATCCCGTGATCGACATGCTGCTCGACGCGGCCGGCGATGTCGCCGCCGGACTCTCCGTGCGGTCGGACTCGTGTGGTCTCCAGGCGCCCGCCTTCCTCCTTCACGGCGAGCACGACCGCGTGGTCCCCTCGAGCGAGTCCAGGGTCCTCGCGGAGCACCTGCGACGGGCGGGCGTCGACGTCGACCTCGTTGTCACGCCGCTACTCTCGCACGGAAATACGGCCATCGGACCCCGGGCACTCCTGCACGCGCCGACCCTGGTCCGCGGCTTGGCCCGCTTTCTTGGCAACGCAGGAGCAGGCCGGCCCATCCACGTGCACCACGAGGCGGCCTTTGTCCCGACTAGAGAATCGCATCGAAATGCGACAGTCGTGGGACACTACTCGGCCGGGTATCCGGCCGAGCGGGGGGTACCTGCGAAGCAGGCAGGCGGCGCTTGGCCCTCTCGCACGAACGTGTCCCGACCGCCGCGCAGCGGGTCCGAGGGACCTAACATCGTTGCGCGTCAGGCACGACTATCGTGTTTCGTCCGCGCGTCGCGACATGTCGGCGGAAAACCGTGGCGACGATTGAGCGCGGTGCGGGGTTTTTCGGTCCGGATCGGGAGGCCGCCGCGGGCGGTGACCGCCGCATGCAGCGGGGAATTATGGAAAGCGGCGCGCCAGGTGGCCACCGCGCCCTTACGCGAGCCAGCGCCCCGGGCCATCGCCGATCGGCTGGCGGACCTGGGTACGGACGTGCGGGCGATTGCGCTGGAGCTTGCCGGCGGGCGCTTGAAGGCCGACTGAGAAGCGTTGGAGAACGCCCGTGCGGTCCAGCGCGCGTAGGCGGCCGAGGTGCGAAATTCCACCGGCGACCAAACAGCGGTTTGGTCTGGATACCGAGCGGTCCTGGGGATGACCGTGAGCGAGGTCAACCGGTTTTGTCTGGCCCGGACCCGATCTCCGCCCGATCTCAAGGCAACGATAGCCGGGGTTTGGGGAGTAACGAAACGGTCAACGCAGTTAAGCGTGACCCAGTCGCACCGGGGTTGCCTCCGCAGTTGCAGGAACAATCAATGGGGGCCCTCTTTCAACCCTATCGTTGCAAAAATGGTCGCTTGGCTGAGCTGGCGTCGAAGCGCCGGGTGGCGCGCGCCGCGTTTTTCTAGACGCGGGGTGGGAAATGCGGCGGGGGCCGGAGCTGGGGCCTGCGCCTCTGGAACGGCTTCGGCGAGCAGATCACGACCGTGTTTCTTCCGAGCCCGTGATACAGGCAGAGCCGCTCCCGCATCGGCCTCAGCGGGTCGCGGGCAGCGAAAATGGACCAGGCGGGATCCCCTCGGTTTCATCGAAGAATGCCACGGTATTACCACGGTATCGTAGTTGACATGGTTATCTCCGCCGGGCGGTTACAAAAATCCGGGAAGCTGACCAACGCTTACCGTCCCAGCGCGAATGGCGGTATCACGCTTGGGACTGGTCGGTGGTCAGCGATCGACCGAGTGGCGGCCTCGTCGCCGGGTGCGATCGCAACCGGTTCCGGTGCGTGGCAGGCACCGAGCTGCGTGAAATCCTCGCCCAAGTAGCCAGTTGCAAATAGCGCGTCCTTGGGCCTCCCCTGGTGCTCAGCCCGCGTTGCGCGACGAGCACCATGGCGTCAGCACTGCATCGCTCCGTCGATCAGGCGGGCTCGATCACAACGGCGCGCGCGTCGCTTCGAACCTCGACGTCAAAGGTCACGCCACTGAACTCGTACCAAATCTCCGGCAGGCCGCCGGCGCTCGGACGAATGCTCTTCTCGATCGCCGGCGACTCGTCGGAGGCCTCGAAGTCGCGAGCGAACCTGCCCACCGCCTCGAGCACGTTCTCCGGTACTTTTTGCCGCGAGATCTCGATCTCCAGCTCCTCGAGCACGGCATCGGCTTGAATGTCGGCCTCGAGCAGCGTGCCATCGGAAGCGCGACCCTTGACCTCGTAGACGGCCTTGATTTCGTCGGCGTCGACCTGCGCGACGCCCGTAAGCACGGCTTGGCCGTCATATTCCTTGAACGCGACTCGCGCCGCGTGCAACACGAGCGGCGGAACGTCCGCCAGATCAACTGGCGTGGATCCCGCATTGGGGGCCTCGACCACGCCGAGGTCGTTGGGCTTCACACTTTCGACGGCATGAGCCGTGGCGAAGGGCAGACTCGCAGTCAGCGCCAGGGAAGATAACGCAACGGACAATTTGGATTTCATCGGATGGGACTCCTTACTTGGTATTAACAAGAGATGCGGAATTTACCTGTTCCGAATGACATTATTGTGACATCCGAATTACCGCAGCGTGACATCGAAAAGCTGGCCATGCTCATCCCGCCCCCGAGGCGCCACCGCCGGAGGTCACATGGCGTCTTACCTACACCCATCTCGTTTGGGCCTACTCTCTCATATTCACCAAAGCGTAATGAGCGCGTCACAAGAGGCTGGTACGGTTGCCGTGTCCGTAATGCACAGTCCCTTCGCGAAGCAAAGGAGTGAGGTGATGAAACACAAACACCCGAATCTGGCCGTACGCAGCGCCCTCTTTACCCTCGCTACAACGGTGGCGGTTCCTGTGGCGATCGGGGCCGAGCCCGCTGTACAAGGACCCGAATCGGTATCCGACTGGTTCGATGCCGGGCTCGGTGGGTGTGCGAGCTCAGCCGAGGCCAACGAGGCGAACGAAGTGGGCCCCGCGCTCGGAGGGCTCCCGCGCAGGCACTCGCGCGACAACGCCACCACCGCGCTCTTTCGATTGATGGGGAAGAACGCGATCTGGAACCGAGTAAATGCGCTCGACATGCAGGGATGGACCACGTTCCACACCGAGGGCATGGTAAAGATCGGCGGCACGTTCTTCGTGTCGTCCGTCGAGGTGATCGAGGCCACGGTGCGCAACGGGACCGAGACGGACGCTCTGTACGACTTCTCCATCGACCGCTCCGAGGGCCGTGGGCGCGGCTGGCTGTTCAAGTTCGACGCCGACGGCCGCTTGCTCGGCCAGGTGGAGCTCACCGACGGCAGCATCTACCACCCTGGCGGCATCGACTACGATGGCGAGCACATCTGGGTGCCCGTGGCCGAGTATCGGCCCAATAGCCGGAGCCAGGTGTATCGAGTCGATCCGGATTCGCTCGAGGCCGAGCCGGTGTTCGGAGAAGACGACCACATCGGCGGCATCGTGCACAACGTGCACGGCGGCACGATGCACGGTGTCAGCTGGGGCTCGCGCCGTCTCTACACCTGGAGGCTCAAGGGACCGAAACACGGCGCTTTCCAGGTCAAGCAATCGCACTGGGTGCCGAACGCGGAGGCCTACATCGACTACCAAGACTGCCACTACCAGGGCATCGAGTACATGCTTTGTGGCGGCGTGGGCGGCTACAGCGCGCCGTTCGGTTCGATCGCGTTCGGCGGCCTCGAGCTCGTCGACCTCCGCCGCGCGCAGCCTGCGCATCAGGTCCCGGTCAATGGATTCGTCGACGAGGGCAGTGGTCCCAACCCCGGGCTGGCGCTGTCGCACAATGCGTTCTGGGCCGAGCCGGTCGGCAATCGCTCGATGCGCGTCTACTTCATGACCGAGACTGACAACCAGGCCGAGCTCCTCGTCTACGAGGCGACGCCGTGGGTGAACCGCTGACGCCGTAGCGTGATCAGGCGACGCCCCGCAGGGCCTTCATCTTCGCGCTGGCCAGGACCGAGTGGACGGCCGTGGATGAGCCGTCGTCTCCGGTCTCGAGCGCGGCCCAGCGCACCGGCGGCCTATCGTCCTCGACGACAAGCGCGGGCAGCCCGTGCACCAGGCGGATCTCATGGCGCATTCCGAGCGCCCGGATACCAGGGCCGGGCTGGGCCGCCAGCGACTTTCGGATCAGCCTGAGAACTCCCAAAAAAAGCCGCCCGAAGGCGGCTGGTTCTGAGCGATTAACGCTTTACTTGCCGCGGTTACGCGCGCGACCGACCTGATCAGCCTCGTTCAAGGCTTCCTCACCTGCCGATTTCACCGATTCAGTGCCGGCGTGAACGGCGCGACCCGAAATGTCGGCAACTTGAGCGAAGCGTCTATTGCCTTCTTCAACCTCCCGGCTCACGAACTCCTGGCCCTGCGATACGATACCGTACACGTTTTTCGTGTACTCGTTGGCAAAGCGGACGTAGTTGTCAATTGTCGTCCGCAGGCAAGTAGCGAAGGCATCGGATCCAGCAATGTTTGCCATGTTGTCTTGCACAAGCTCCAAATACTTGCTCGCGCTGTCTTTAGCGAGCTCAGTGACTTCGCGCGAATTGGCAAAACGTGAAAGCGTTTCCACGTTCGCGTTGGTTAAGTCCACTACCGGTTGTACGACGTTATACATAAGTGCTGTCTGTGGTGGGTTGATGGGTTCTGGGTGCGTTCCTGTTCAGGAGCCACAGAAGCATTGTACAGGATTTGCTGCCTTGCAGCAAGTCTTTTCGCGGCCAGGCGCTTAGGCAGGCCGTAGTGGAGAGCGTACTGAGCAAAGATGTAGGCCTTATGCCAGGCGTGTGAAGGCTCTATTACAACTGCTCCGCGGCCCCAGTGCCGCAGCTTAGCCGTAGCGGCCGGTGGGAAAAGGATAGGACATTCAATGCCCTTGGGCGAACGATGACGCTTCCCCGGAGGGGGCCGGGCGGTGATGGGGCGGTCCGCGCGGGGACGGGAAGAGGTGGTTTGGGTTGGTCGCGTTCAGGCTCGACGTATGAAGATCGGCGCATGGCACCAATCTCACGCTTCGTGAAAGGTCCGGAAGGCGTGGGCCTGCTGGGCGAGGAAGCCGTCGGGGAACGGCGCGGCGAGGCCGTAGCCGGCCGGCTTCGTCGGCGGCAGGTGCGCGGTCCCGAACAGGTGGTCCCAGATCGCCAGCTTCGTCCCGAAGTTGCAGCCGCTCTCCGGGAAGTCGATCGCGTGGTGCCAGCGGTGCATCTCGGGGCCGTTGATTACGCGCTGCAGCGAGCCGCTCCTGACGTCGACGTTGGCGTGGATCCACATCCCCCAGATTGCGCTGATCGCGCCCTTGATCAGGATCACGTCGGGGTCGGCGCCGAGGAGGACCATCGCGCCGAACTCGATCGACTGGTTGATGAGGATCTCGAGGGCGTGCGAGCGCGACCCGGCGATCCAGTCGACGTGCGTCGCCGAGTGGTGCGCCTCGTGGAGCCGCCACAACCAGCGGTTGCGGTGCTGCAGGCGGTGGAAACCGTAGGTGTAGAGATCATGGGTGACGACGAAGAACGCGACCTGCACGGCGATCGGCCAGTCGGAGACCAGCCCATGGGTCGACGCACCAGCTTGCGCATCGACCCAGGAGACCAGCCCGTGGATCACCAGGGCGAGCATGTAGTTCTGGACCAGCGCGTAGCCGACCAGGTCGACCCAGAATCCGTCGCGCAGGAACCGCTGGCCACGGTCGTACGGCCAGCGCCGCTCGAGCCCGATGATCACCAGGGCGCCCCCGACGATCACGATCGGCGCGACGATCGTCCACGTCATGAGTCACGACGCGGTCCCAGAGACCACCCGCCGCAACTGCGCCGCGACGGCAGATCGCTGTCGTAGACCCGCTTGACGCCGTCGCCGAGCGATCGCTCGAGGCCCGAGTAGCCGATCGGCCGGTTCGGCCAGCGATCGCGCAGGGTGTGGATTATCTCGAGGTTGAGGGATTCAACCGGGCACGGGCACACCACGAGTTGGCCGACGCGCGAACGCGTGCCGACCTGTGCCGACCGGGAAAATACCGTCGCTGTCCGAGACCAACTCCATTCCGAAATTTCGACCGGCATACCGATCTTCAGCGTAGCACGGGCAACGCCTTACCCTCGATCTTCTCCGATCCGTCCACGCCGAGCAGCTTCAATACAGTAGGTGCTACGTCGATGTTCCGCGCTCGGTCTATCTCGCCTACCCGGATATCGGGCCCGGAGGCGATAAAGATCGCACTCATGCTCCGGCGCTTCGGATTATAGCCATGGGCACCGTAGAAGTTGGGTACTGAAAACACCGGAGCGGCGACAATCGCATCGCCGAGGCGCTGCACCACGGGAGACTGCGTTCCATCGAAGTTATAGCCGATGTTGAGCAATGCGAAGACGTCGCCTCCGTCCTGACCGATGAACTCATCGGTGCCGAGGCCAAAGGAGGGGTCGGTGATGTCGGCGGGCAAGGGACGGCGGTAGACCTTCTCGAAAACGTGGGGATTTTCTGCTGTCACGCTGTAGTTCGGGTTGGCCTCGGTCAGTTGCTCGAAGACCCCGGCGATCTGATGCTGTAAGGTGATGTACTCCTCGCGTGAGACGATGCCGTCGGGCTCGCGTCCCTGGAGGTTGACGTACACGTTCACGGCCGGTCCCGAAGTGACGGCGCGCGCCTTGGTGGGATCGATCCCGTGAGTTGCGAGGAGGTTATTGATGTTGACGGCCGTATGGAACGGCGCGAAGCCGTGGTCGGAAACCACGATGATGTTGCTCCGAGGCCGACCATTGGGTTTCTGCCCCACGGCCTCGATGATACGTTGTACCGCGTCGTCGGCGACCTCGTAAGCGCGGCGAAGATATTCACGATAACGGCGGATCTTCGTTCGATCCTGATTCGGCCCGATGGAACTTGCATCCAGCGGATTGGTCGCCTGCCGCGGATCGGTTATCAAGAATTGGTGACCCGAGCCGTCCGGCTGCTCGATATAGATCATGACGAGATCGGCGTCTGGGTTTTGTGAAATGGACCGCAGGGCGAGACGGGTCTGGTAATCGACGAAGGAGCGAACCTGGTCCTGGTAGATCGCCTCGAGCTCGAGGTCCGGGAGGCCGGCGAAACCGGGGCTCAGGCGCTCGGGAATGCGAAAGTCCGGTTGCGGAGCCCAGAAGCCCACATGGCTGTTGATATCGTCCACGTCCGGGATCACCGGTGCGTTTCGCGGTATGAAATTCGCCGCGTAGCGGGCGATGCGCGCGCTCGATAGGTCCGGCGCCAGGTGCGCGACATAGAACGCGGTGCCCGCCTTGTTGCTGCTGCCTTCGAGGTAAAAGAGACCGGAGCGCCGCTCACCGGCCTGCACGAACGCCGCTGCGGTCGAAGGTAGCGAGTAGGGCCCAGGTAAGATCCCCTGGGTTTGATCGAAGAACACCAAGGTATCGTAGTTCACCCCGTTATCATTGGAGGTATCGAGGGCCGCGACACGAATGTCGTAATTCACACCCCCCACCGTGAAGGTCTCGAGCGCGGTCGTCTGCTGTCGAAGCGGGCTGAAGCTCAGCCGACCGATGGCCTGAAGTTGGTCCAGCGTGCTTTGCGGAGCGAGGTCGAAATCCAACCCGGACAGCGCGAAGCCCCGGGCACCCAGGCCGGCAAACGCCCCGAAGGGCACCGTATAGTCCACCGTGCGCAGGCTTGCCGGCTGAACGATGGGGCTGTCCACGAGCCCCGGCACGCGGACATCGAGGCCGTCCCCACCCGGAAAGGTCGCGGTCACGACCTTCTTACCGGCGGCCCGCAACGCCACCCACAGGGGCTCGGCGCTCGGGTCGGGGCTCTCCTCGGACCCATGGGGACTGAACAGATAGCCGCCGATGGGGGCGGAAAAGCCGCTGATGTTCCTCGCGAAGGGGCTTGCGATCAGATGGAAGCTGTTGGCAAGGATGTCGTTCTTCGCTGCCGTCGATCCGGTCGCGATCGCGATATGCCCGGGGGCTGTGAGCGACGGTGTAACGGTGATATTCCGCTCCGCCGTCACCCCGCGTTTGATGAGGAGCCCGAGGCCGCGTCGTTCGCTCAGGGTGCCATCGTTCAGAAACCTTTCGATGTTACGGGGCGTGGCACCGTCCAGAGATATCAGCACGACCTTGGGTGCGGCAATCGCGGCCGTGCCGAGCACCGAGCCGGACGCAAATACCGCACACAGGAGACACCGCGTCCAGTATCGGACGGCGCGCATACGTTGTAGGGATATAGGGGCAGAACGCTCGTGCCGTTCAGAGGACATCACGCGGCCCTCGTGCTCGCAGGATCGGTTTGGCATTGGGGGTCCTCTCGCGCTTTGGATAAAATGTAGGGTGGGTTAGCCGCGCTGTTTGCGGCGTAACCCACCAACCCGCCGGCCGACACTTTGGAGTACGGCTTGGGAAGGAGGCCCGCTGGGCGGGCCGAGTCGGTGGGTTACGGCATAAAAGACATGCCGAACCCACCCTAACATTTCTGCCTGCGCAAACACCCGCGGTAGAGCCGGCACGTTAGTGCTTCACTCGGGGCAGGGCCTCACCGATCAGG
This sequence comes from Gammaproteobacteria bacterium, assembly GCA_013697045.1. Taxonomy (GTDB): domain Bacteria; phylum Pseudomonadota; class Gammaproteobacteria; order JACCXJ01; family JACCXJ01; genus JACCXJ01. Next base: position 15,720 of record JACCXJ010000383.1, read on the forward strand.
CGCCGGGCTGCGATGAAGCCGGCAGCGGCCTGCTCCGATCGGCCGAGCTCCAGCTTGACGAGCGCGACTTTGGTAAGCTGCTTCGCTTCAATCAAATGGCGTAGCCGCTTCTCGAGCCTTTTCGGCGCGTGTAAGCGGAATAGATCCCGGGCGCGCTTCATTGCCGCAAGGGCGAGCGCCCCGGATCTACCGGCGTCGTCGAACGCGCCCGTGAGCGCCGCATGCGCTGCGGCCAGAAGCTCCTCGCGCGCGGTCAGGAGCGCTGGCCGAACGAGCACTTCCGGGTCCACGCCGAGCGCGTCGTCGAGTAGGACCCGAATGAATTCATTGTCATCGGGAAGGCTCACATTACGGCCGGCCGAGAACGGAAAGTTGTTGTCGTTGATGACGAGGAGCTCCGCAGGCGACAGGATCACTACGTCTTCGATGGTGACGAAGGGAAACCTGAAGGTATCCCCGAGACCGAAGTCTCCGGGGCGGGGGGCCGGGGTGGAGGTCGAGATCCCGTGGGGGTCGGCGATGTCGAGGAGGTCCAGCACCTCGACCTTGCTCACGAAGCCGTCGGAATCCGTCTGCGATAGATCGATCTTGAAGACCTTCTTGAGCGCCGCGGCAGGTCCCTGGGCTCCGTCCCGCTCGATGATGAGAAACTCATGGTCGTTGATGGCCTGGAGATCTCCCAAGGCGTTGCCCGGGTTTTCCAACCGGTAACGCCATAATCCGCCGGTAAAGCCCTTTGCAACGGTGTCGAACTCGAAGATACGGAGCGTGAGCTTGGGATCCGGATCGGTCTTCAGTGCTCCTTCCAGCATCGGGTATAAGAAGCGACCATCGGGCGAAATGGCCATGCCTTCAAAGCCGCGGCTATTCGGCAAGTTTCCGCTACCGGCGGGGAGGAAGGGGTTCGAGTCGCTCTGCACGCCCGGTGTCGGAAAAGGCGCATCGAGCAGCTCCCCAGACGCGGCCACGTGTAGCACGAACGGCCCGAATTCATCCCCGATCCAAAGGCTACCGTCGCGCCCGCGTTGGATCGATTCGATGTCGAAATCGGCACCGGTCAGCACCCTTCCGAGCACGTTCTCGTTTTGAATCGGGAAGCCGGAACGACGCTTGGGATCGGTCAGCTCCATGAAACGCTCCACCGTCACCTGGGCGTTCCCGCCGCTAGCGGTCGCGAAGCTCGGGCGCACGGTGTAGACACGCAGGTGAAAGTCCGCAGAGTTGTCCTTTACGCCAAAGCCGTTGTCGGCCATCACCTCGAATGTGCCGTCGCCCCTATCGAGCGCGCCTGAAAAGCCTTGGATGGGCTGTTGGTCCGGGAATGGCGGGATGATCCCATTGAACGGTCCGGGCCCGATGAGCTTGCCCGAGGTCGGCCCCGGAGCGAAGGTCACGGCGGGGAGCACCGCTCGGCCCGTGAGGGTCGCGGCGAGGGTCGATCCCGCATACGACGCGAGGAGACAAAAGATCACCGTTCTCACTCTTCCCCTCCATCCGGTCATCCTTGCCAAGGTTGGATTCGGCAATGTATCGGCGCTGTGCATACGGTGTCACCTCCGCTGAGTGGGGCTTGCGTCAGGGTACCGGGGGACCCGCTCGCAGCGGTCCCGAACGCTTGCAAGGATGCCAAAGGAATATGACTAGAGCGTGACGCAAGCATCAGTCGCGGCCATCGCTCGCCGAACGCTACCGCGCTCTGGATCCGCCCGGCGGCCTATTCTCGCCCTGATGGCGCCGGTAACGGGATCGTCATCCGGTTGCCATCGCTCCGTCATCGACCGGACAGATACTGGGCCCGACAGGTCATCGCTCGGGTTCTCGTGCCCATAACAAGGGATAGGGCGGCGGGTTCAGCAGGACGCATACCCCGGGCCGGCCAGCCGGGCGGCGCGTGCCGCAAGACACATTAGGAGAAGAACCGATGACGATCTCGAAACTCGGCGGCTTGCTTCCCGCCGCGGTGCTTTGCGCGTTCTTTGTCTCCGGGCTCGCGGATGCCGGGACGCCGGTGCGCTTAGCGGTTACCGATCTCGAGGGGCTCGAGCAGATCCAGCGAGAGTTCGGGGGGTTTCGGGATCGCCTTTGCAAGGACACGGGCATCCCGATCGAGTTTTATGCGGTGCCGAACCGGACGGCCGCGGTGGAGGCGATGAATGCCAAGAAGGTGGATCTGGTACTGACCGGTCCCGCGGAATACGTGGTGTTCCGGAAACGCACCGGCGCGGTACCGGTGCTCGGCTTCTCACGGCCCGATTACTTCGCCACGATCGTCGTGCTCGCCGACGGCGGGCTCGGACGCATCGCCGATCTCGGAGGCAAGAAGGTTGCGCTCGGGCCGGTCGGTTCTACGTCCAAGCACCTGGCCCCGGTGCAGATCCTCAAGGACAACGGCCTCACGCCGGGGGCCGACGTCGAGATCGTGCATACCAGCATCGAGTTGGGATGGGAGGCCCTCAAGCGTGGCGATGTGGCGGCCTTCGGCACCACCAACGACAAGTTCCTGAAGCTCCGCGAGCGCGAGAAGACGATGGCGCCCGGGTCCTTTCGGGTCATCGCGCGCGGACCGGATCTGCCGAACGATGCGCTTCTCGCACGGGCCGATCTCGATGCGAGCGTCGTCGAGACCATCCGCAAGGCGATCTTGAGGCACAGTGAATCCCTGGTCGCCGAGATCCTGAAGGGCGAGGACAACCAGAAATACCGCGGCATGAAGTTCCTCGCGACAATCCAGGATAGCGACTACGATTACATCCGAGCGATGTACGCGACGGCCGGTTTCCCGCAGTTCGCCGCCTTCATCGGCGAGTGAGGTCATAAGGGCCATGGCCATGGCCGCGGCCGTACCTGCGATCGACCTGCCCGGATCTCGACAAGAGCCACGCCCAGTGGACCTCGAGGTCTCGCAGCTATGTCTGAGCTGGAATGGTACGGGTTCGGTGATCGACCGGCTCTCGTTCATCGTTTGCCAGGGTGAGGCGGTCGCGCTGATCGGGCCGAACGGCAGCGGCAAGACGACGCTCATGCGCCTCTTGCTCGGCCTCGTCAGGCCAAAGAGCGGTTCGGTGCGGCTCTTCGGCGAGGAACTGGGCACGCTCGACGGCGCCCGGCTCCGGCGGCTCCGTGCGCAGGTGGGGTTGATCTCGCAGCGTCACAACCTGGTGCCGCGGCTTTGCGTCCTCACCAACGTGATCCACGGTGCGCTCTGCCGGAGCGCGAATCCTGCGCTCTGGCGTCAGGGCACTGCCCCACGCGCGGTGCGCGAGGAGGCGCTCGCCTGCCTCGATCGTGTGGGGCTCGCGGGTCTCGCCGGCCGGCGAGCCGATGGCCTCTCGGGTGGCGAGTCGCAGCGCGTCGCGATCGCGCGCGCCCTCATGCAACGCCCGAGGATCCTCCTGGCCGACGAGCCCGTCGCGAGCCTGGACCCGCAGATCGCCGAAGAAGTCATGGCGCTCTTCGTCGGTCTCATGAAACGCGACGGCATCACCCTGCTCTATTCATCGCACAGCCTCGATGATGCGCTCCGCTACTCGGACCGGGTGCTCGGCCTGAACCGCGGGGCGATCCGGCTCGATGCGCCGAGCCGCGCACTCGGAAGGCCGGAGCTACGTGCCCTCTACGATGCATGACATTCAGGGGCTGTCGCTGCCCCCCCGAATCGACCGTGATGGCGCCTGGCGTCTCATCGCATTCTTGTCGGCGTTCGGATTCGTTTTCTGGGCGGCGGGAACGATCGGTTTCTCGCTCGGGGATTTGATCACCGGTCTGCCCAACATGGGACGTATCCTCTCCGAGATGCTGCCGCCGGATCCGACCCGCCTGATCCCGATCGGGCGCGCGCTCGGCGAGACCTTTCTCATGGCCGTCGTGGGCGCGGCCCTGGGGATCGCCGGGGCCTTCGCGCTCGCCGTCTTGGCGGCACGGCAACTCACGCCGCACGTGCTTTGCTATCACCTGGCGCGCGGCCTCATCGGGTTTTTTCGCACCGTACCCGATCTCGTGTGGGCGATATTCTTCGTCGCTACCGTGGGCCTCGGCCCGTTTGCCGGCACACTCACCATCATCGTCGATACCATCGGTTTCTGCGGCCGGTTCTTCGCCGAGGCGATGGAGGAGGTCGATCCCGGACCCCAGGAGGCGCTCGCGGCCCTTGGCGCCGGCCGCGCCGGCGTCGTGCTCTGCGCGGTGGTTCCGGCGGCCATGCCGTCCTTCATCAACTCGGCGCTCTTCAGTCTGGAGAAGGCGGTACGCTCGTCGGTGATCTTGGGGATCGTGGGCGCGGGCGGGATCGGCATCGAGCTCAAGGTCGCGATGGACATGTTCGAGTACTCGCGGGCCGCCACCATCATCCTGGCCTTGTTTGCTCTCGTTCTCTTCGTCGAGCACACAAGCGCATGGCTCCGGCGCCGGGTGCTCTGAACGCGCGATTCGATATCCAGAAAGCGACTAGAGCAAGCGCATGCCTAAAGACAGCCAATACCAGCGGGTCGTGGTCGCCATGATCGACGGTTTCGGCCTGGACTACCTGGCAGCGACCCCGATGCCGAATCTACGCCGGCTCATGGCGGAGGGGCTTTACCGGCCGGTTTCGGCGGTGTTCCCGAGCGTGACCAATGTCAACAATGCCTCTATCAGCTGTGGGGCGTGGCCTGCCGAACACGGGATCTCTGCCAACTCCTACTTTGACGAGGAGAGTGGACAGGCCGCCTACATGAACTCGGGCGATCTCATCCGCGTCGAGACCCTGTTTCAACGTGCAGAACGTTGTGGCGTGCGCGCGGGGCTCTTGTCGGCGAAACGCAAGACACTCGAGCTCTTCAACAAGGGCGTCGCGCTCGCGGCGACCGCCGAAGACCCGCCGGCCGATCTCGTCGTGCGTCACGGACCACCGTCGGGGATCTACAGCCGCGAGATCAACTACTGGTTGTGGCAGGTGGCCGTGGATCTCCTGAAGACCCGGCCGGACCTCCGGTTGCAATATGTACATACCACCGACTATCCGATGCACAGGTGGCCGCCCGAGGCACCGGAGTCCCAGGAACACCTGCAGCGCCTCGATACCCTGATCGGAGAGGCGCGCGCCGCGGCGCCCGACGCGGCCTTTTTCATCACCGCGGACCACGGCATGAATTTCAAGACCCGCTGCTGGGACCTGACGCGGCTCTGCGAGCACGCTGGTACGCCGATCCGCTTCATGCTGTCCCCCGAACGCGATTACTACATCCAGCACCACAAGAACTACAGCGGCTGCGCCTGGTTGTGGCTCCACGATCCCAACGACTACGCAAGAGTCGAGGCGTGCCTGTGCGCGCTGCCGGGCATCGAGGGTCTTTTGCCGAGCGAAGAGGCCGCCAGCCGGCTTCATCTGCCCCTGGAGCGCATCGGCGATATGGTGGTCCTGGGCGATCGCGATACCATGTTCGGCGAGATGGACATCGCATATGCCGATCTCGAACCGAGCTATCGCGCGCATGGGTCGCTCCACGAGATGGATGTGCCGCTCGTGATCCATAACTGCGACGGCTTGGTACCCAACCCGTCGGCCTTCTCCAACAACAAGGACCTCGTGCGCTTCCTTTATCGTTGAAGGACCGCACCGCAAGCCCCTTTCGGTATCGCCTCGCAGGATTGCAAATGGCCGGTACTATGGACGTTGCTGCCCGTGGCAGTCCCGTTTCATCCGGCGTTCATGAGTCCGTCGCCGTAGTGTAATACTAGCTCCCTACGCTGTGCCTCGCTGCGCCGAAGCGGCGCGGGTCCATACCGATCTTCTATACACAAGGGGCAATCACAAGCGGGGGAGAGCGCATGAACACTTCAAAACGGCTGTTGGTCTTTGTCGGCCTTTGCATGGGTGCCGCCATCTCGTGCCAGGCGGCCGGCGATTTTCCGACCCTCACGGGCGCCCCGCCGCTCGTTATCGGCCATCGCGGCGCGAGCGGCTACCTGCCCGAGCACACCATCGAGGCCTATCGGCTCGCGATCCGGCAGGGGGCGGACTTCATCGAGCCCGATCTGGTCTCGACCAAGGACGGGGTATTGATCGCGCGCCATGAGGTCAACATCACCCAGACGACCGATGTCGCCGATCACCCGGAGTTCACCGCTCGCAAGACCCGGAAGACGATCGACGGGGCCGCGGAAGAAGGCTGGTTCGCCGATGATTTCACCCTCGCCGAGATCAAGACCCTACGTGCCGTGCAGCGCGTCCCGTTCCGGCCGCAGCAATTCAACGGCCTCTTCCAGGTCCCGACGTTTCGGGAGGTGATCAAGCTCGCGTTGGACGAAGGCCGGCGGCGCGGCCGGCCGGTCGGGGTCTATCCCGAGACCAAGCACCCGAGCTATCACCAGTCGGTGGGGCTCCCGCTCGAACGGAGGCTGGTTTCGATCCTCAAGGCCTTCGGCCTCAAGACACGCCGGGATCCGGTGATCATCCAGTCCTTCGAGGTCGCCAACCTGAAGGAATTGAACCGGTTCACCGGCGTGCGTCTGGTGCAGCTCATCGACGCCGGGGGCATCGCCCTCGACGGCACCCTGATCCCGAATCGCCCCTTCGACTTCGTGCTGTCAGACGATCCGCGCACCTATGCGGACCTCCTGACCGATGCGGGCTTGGCCGAGATCAGGAGCTACGCGGACGGTATCGGACCCTGGAAACGCTACATCGTGAGCGTCAAGGGCGCCGACCAGGACAACGACGGCAAGCCCGATGACGTGAACGGGGACGGCGCCGTCAACGACGCCGACGCGACCCGCCTCCCGCCCACGAACCTCACCTCGCGCGCCCATGCCGCCGACCTCTTCGTCCACGCCTTTACCTTCCGGAACGAGGGGGGATTCCTGGCGAGCGACTATGGCGCCAATCCGGTCGAGGAGTATCTAGAGTTCTACTGCCTCGGCGTGGATGGGCTGTTTTCCGATTTCGCGGACACGGCGCTGAACTCGCGCCACCTCGTCGGAATCGCACCCACGATCTGCAATCAGACCCCGTAATGCGGGAGGGGTTGGACGTGCGTCACCATCACTGAGGCCCTAGCACCCAGGTCTGGGTCGCGGATGTCCCGCTGCGCAAGGGCTTCGCCCTCCGCGGCAACTCTGTCAATGCGAGCCTGTGTCGTGAGCGGCACAACGGCTTACCGGACCCGGGGCATCGGCAGAAATCGGTGGTCGCCTGCAGGCCGCCCGCGTATACCTTGCTCACGTGCTCGTAATCGACCTCGGCCATGCCGCAAGGGTCCCTGCGGCCTCATCGTCATCTCGCTGTCATCTTGACCCATTAGGGTGGCACTCGCCTGACCCGCGGACGCCCGTTCGAGACCCCCAACAACATACGGAAGCTCGATCCCATGCCACGACCCGCACCCCCAAGCTCGCGTAACGCCATTCTGCAGCGCTGCCTCGTTTTGCGCATTGCACTCTGGTTTGGCCTCGTCTCGGCGCTCGCACCCGCACCCCGGATCGCCTGCGCCGCCGGCCACGACGACGGGCATGTCTTCCAGCGCATCGCTACCTTTCCGGTCTTTCTGAACACCGATGAGGGCGCACAGACCGGCGCGGAGATCGTGAGCGCGAGCGAGGACGGAAGGCTGCTCATCTACACCGATAGCCAATCCGAGCGCCTCGGTTTCGTCGATATCGCGGAGCCCGGCGCCCCGAAACCCCAGGGCGTTCTGGCGATGTCGGGCGAGCCGACCTCCGTCGCGGTGTCGGGCCCCTACGCCCTCGCCGTGGTGGACACGAGCCCGAGCTTTTCCGCCCCCTCGGGCGAGTTGGCGGTGGTAAACCTGGAGACGCCCGACATCGTGATCGTGCGCCGCATCGATCTCGGCGGCCAGCCCGATTCCATTGCCGTGAGCCCGGATAGACACTACGCCGCCATCACCATCGAGAACGAGCGCGATGAGGAGGCGGGCGACGGCCGCCCGCCCCAATCGCCGCCCGGCTTCGTGGTCATCGTTGATCTTCAGGGACCGCCCGCCGGTTGGGGTACACGCAAGGTGGACCTCGTCGGCATCCCGGGCTTGTTCCCGGGCGATCCGGAGCCCGAGTTCGTGGACATCGACGATCGCAACATCGCGGTCGTCACGCTGCAGGAGAACAACCACGTGGTCTTGATCGATCTGCCCACGGGGAAGATCCTCAGGCACTGGGATGCCGGTACCGTGGACCTTCGGCAAGTCGATGTCATCGAGAACGACCTCATCGAGCTCGATGGCGAACTGAACGAGGTGCCGCGCGAGCCCGACGCGGTCGCCTGGATCTCGCCTTTTCGCCTGGCCACGGCGGATGAGGGCGACCTCGATGGCGGAAGTCGGGGGTTCACGTTCTTCGATCCCAAGGGCCAGGTACGGTTTGCTGCGGGCAACGCCCTGGAACACGGGGTGACCCGGATCGGTCATTACCCGGAGGACCGCTCGGAGAACAAGGGCAACGAGCCGGAGGGCGTGGAGTACGGGCAGTACGGCCACGACCGGTTCTTGTTCGTGGGATCGGAGCGCTCCAGCGTCGTCTCCGTCTATCGAATCATTCTCGGCCGCCCGCAGCCGGTACAAGTGCTGCCGGCGGGGGTGGGGCCGGAGGGCATACTCGCCATCCCGAGCCGCGGGCTCTTGGTGGTAGCGAGCGAGGTCGATGACGCGGAGGCCAACATACGCTCGACGATTACGATCTATGCGCTGGAAAGGGGGCGGCCTCGCTATCCGACCGTCCGATCGGCGAACCGAGCCGATGGTCTTCCGATCCCCTGGGGCGCGCTCTCGGCCCTCGCCGCGGATCGATGGGACCCCCACACGCTCTATACGGTCTATGACAGCTTCTATCGCGAGAGCCGCATCTTCACTCTGGATATCCGGAGATCGCCGGCCGTGATCACCGACGAGCTGGTGCTACGCCGGGGTGATGAGACCGTCGATCTCGACCTCGAGGGCATCGCGCAACGCCCCGACCGGGGATTCTGGGCGGTCTCCGAGGGTGCCGGCTCGGTGGACGATCCGGACCGACCGGTGAGCAGCATGAACCTCTTGATCAAGACGACGCCTTTGGGGGCAATCGTCGCTGAGATCCGTCTCCCGGATCCCGTCAACGCCCTGCAGCGTCGCTTCGGTTTCGAAGGCGTGGCCTCCGTCGGCCGTGGGGCGAAGGAGCGCGTCTACGTCGCCTTTCAGCGTGAATGGGTGGGCGACCCGGACAACCGGGTGCGGATCGGGCGCTACGACACCGCGAGGGGGGAGTGGAAGTTTTTCTACTATCCCCTCGATCTGCCGATCTCACCGGCCGGCGGTTGGGTCGGACTATCGGAGCTCGTCGCCTTGGGCGGGGAGACCTTTGCCGTGATTGAGCGCGATAACCAAGCCGGCACCAATGCGCGCATCAAGAGGATCTATAGGTTCTCGATCGCGGGCCTCGAGCCCCAGGCGCAAGGAGGGGCGTTCCCGCTCGTGGAGAAGACCTTGGTGCGCGACCTCATGCCGGACCTTGAACGGCCGAAAGGCCTGGTGCTCGAAAAGGTGGAGGGACTCGCGGTGAACCGATCCGGGCGTGGCTTCATCGTCACGGACAACGATGGGGTGGTGGATTCGAGCGGGGAGACGCAGTTCTTGAGGCTCGGCGAGATCGATTAGCCGGACCGATCACGCCGACCAGCCGATCGCAAGCGTCCGGGTGAGCTGTCGCAACTCCGCCACCATCCCCCGCACGACGGCGTAGCACTCCTCCCCACGATGACAGCGGCGTGAGTACCGGTGTCGGACTGTCACGGGACTGTCATGAGACTGCCATAAAGTGTCCCTAGCAGCCTGTCGGACTAAGGTTGAACGGTAAAGCGGAAGTGCAGGTGCTGGGCGCGACCATCGTGGGTCGGGCGGTCATTGATGCTGTAGGGACGGTGAAATGATGATGATCGGATCGATCCC
>JACCXJ010000391.1 GCA_013697045.1 Gammaproteobacteria bacterium
CCGGGAATGGCGATCTGGCGAGAGCGGGTCTACGCGGTGATGGTGCGGAATGCAGGCAATGTCGCCGACTACTTCAACCTGCCGGCGCCCCGCGTCATCGAGCTCGGCAGGCGGATCGAAATTTAGGCAGGCCCGCGTGACTGGAGCACGCTCGATGATGCGAAGGAGTAAGGCCTGCAGCTCCCCGGGGGTCGGGGGGCGCGCGGCGTGGAATACCGGCAGGCCCTCGGTGGTGTGGTAGACGCACAAGCACGGTACTAGAATAGCGTATTATCTTATCATCAAAGCATCTCCCTATTCAGTCGATGACGCCCCAAAATAAGATCGAGATAAACGGCAACGACGGAGTGTCCGTGTCCGCGCCCAAAGACTTTATGGCGGCTGCCTTGGATCGCCCCAACCGCATCGCGCAATCGCTACGTGCGGGTCGATTCTTCTGGACTATCGAGTTCGTCGCCTCCGGCGCCCACGTGCTTCACGATGACTTGGTGATCATCGATGCCTTTGTGCGCGAGCTGGCCAGGCGCCCGCAGGTCGCCGGCTTCTCGGTCACCGACCGTGTCCATTCCGACCAGGACCCCGACCCGGTGATGATGGCGCTCCATGTGCGGGATCACAGCGGGAGCGAGCCGCTCATCCATTGGGCCGGCAAGGACCGGGAACTCGAGGACCTCTACGCGACCTTGGAGCGGATGCAAGGGCATCGCTTGGAAAACCTGTTGTTGCTGAGCGGCGATAAGCTCAAGGATCCACCCGCTGACCGACGCCCACACTACCTCGAGTCGGTGCCGGCGATCCGCGCCGCGAGACAAGCCATGCCGGACCTCATAATCGCGGTGGCCCTAAACCCGTTCAAGTATCGCGAAGAAGAGGCGATGGCCCAATATCTGAAACTCGGCAAGAAGGTCGCCGCCGGCGCCGATTTCATCGTCACCCAGATAGGCTTCGATACCAATAAGTACGAGGAGGCGCTGTTCTGGATGGACACGCGTGCCTACCGTGTGCCGATGGTGGCGAATGTGATGGCATTATCCGCGCGGCGGGCTCGCTATATACGTCGGAATCCGCTCGCCGGGGTTACGATCACGGACTCCTATCATCGCCTACTCGAAGAAGAGGAGCGACTGATGCCCGAGCGGGCCCAGGCGCGGGTGACCCGCCGTCTGGCGCTCCAAATCCTAGGCTTGCGCATGCTTGGGTACTCCGGTGTACAGCTTACTGCCATCCACTCGCTAGAGACTCTGGTAACACTGGTCCATCAGATCGACTACCTCGCCGACCGATGCCCCGATCGCATGAGCTGGAATAAAGCTTGGGCGGAGGCCTTGTCCTTGTCCAATGGTGTTCGCGCCGATCCGGTCCCCGAGGCGCCCTGGTACATGGTAGACCGACACGCCCGCCACGCGCCTCGCCGAGACCTGATCAAATATGTCGTCATGAAGAAAGCGCATCGGGTCTTGTTCGAAAAAGGGGTAGCTGCGCGTTTCCTGGGTCGGTTGGTACGGGGTATTCGGCGGCAAAGCTGGGCGGACCGGTGGCTAGAGCGTTTCGAATGGATGATAAAAGCACCCTTATTTGGTTGTGAAAGCTGCGGCCTATGCCGGCTGGCAGCGACGCAGTATGTATGCCCGGAGACCTGTCCGAAAGGACTTGCCAACGGCGCCTGTGGTGGGACGCACATGAACCGCTGCGAGTTTGAAGACCGTGAGTGTATCCATAGCCGGAAGTACCGAATCGCCAAGGACGCCGGCATCCTCGAGCAGCTAGAACGCTGGCTAATCCCGGCGGTTCCGAAGGCGATCCGACACACCTCGTCGTGGCCGCCGCACTTCCGGGGTGAAGGTCCGGCGATCGAGGTGGGGGATATGAGCGTTTACGGTGGGCGTGGCGGGACGGAGAAAGCTTAACCATCCCAAATCAAACCAGGTCACATAATACTCTTAGCCGCTTAGCGGTTCCTTAAACCAAACATGTTGGTAACGAGAAGAAACCATCAGGCTACAGACAGACTACCTTAAGGCTGCGCCGAAAGGGCATCTTGTTCTTGTTCCGCGCGCAGTCGCAGAAAAAGCGTAGTCTCTTACCAGTAACTCTTTTGCAAAATGCATTCTAAACGCCCTTTTTCTTCAAAAGGCATAGTACGGCTGGGCTCGTGAGCGGTCAAGCATAGCGGTCCTCAGGTTGGAATCGGGGCATTTTCGGGCCCTGGCTATCGGATTCGGATCAGGCTATTGGGAGTCGGTCGAATAGCCGCGCCGGGGATCGAGGCGGTGCCCGGGCGGGCAAGCCGAGATGGGTGAGGATCTTGGCAATCACGGTGGAGTCTACGATGGCGGGGATGATCTTGAAGGGGCCACCGCAATGGAGGGCAGTGTTGCAGGTCGATATCGAACACCCGGTTGAGCAAGCGGGCCCAGCTTAGGCGGGCAGACGCCGAGGGAGGCGACGCGTCACCATGATCCGCTGAGGGGGTATTGGCGTTGACCGGCACGTTCGGAATGATGTCGGGACGCAGCCTGGCGGGTGCGAGCACCCCATGGCAGCGGATCAGATGCAACCGCGGACGGGGAACCAGCGCGGGGAATCGCTGCATGAATTCAAGCGGTGACATCGCCAGGTGTGTCGTGCCATCTCGATAGGGTGTCTTCAGTGTGAGCACACCTGCCCGGCCCGGTCGAGTGCAAGCCGTTCGTTGGCAATGGCGGGGCGGGTGATGTAGCGGCACAGTGTTGCGTCCTCGGCGCGCCCCGCAGGCAACGTCCCTGAGGTGTCGCGCTTCCTTGAAAGTAAAGGGGTAGTAAAGGGGTCAGAGCCGGTCAGAGCCCTTTATGATACGCTGTCGGCTGGTCCATCGTGGAAGGAGACCCCAGCCATGCCGCGTAAACCCCGCTTCCGTGGCTGGCATCCCTGTGCACGTAGTGCAGCGCGGCAATAATCGCCAAGCGGTCTTCTACGACGAACAGGCCTACCTCGGATGGCTGAACGAGGGGGCCCAGCGCTATGGCGGCGCCATCCACGCCTAGGTGCTCATGACCAACCACGTCCATCTTCTGTTGACGCCGGGACACGAAGACGCCATCGGCCGGTTATGGCAATACCTCGGCCGGCATTACGTACTGTACATCAACCACCGTTATGGTCGCAGCGGCACGCTGTGGGAGGGGCGCTACAAGGCAAGCCTGGTTCAGGAAGAGGATTACCTGCTCGCCTGTTATCGCTATATCGAGATCAACCCGGTGCGCGCCGGGATGGTCGAAGGCCCAGGGGGATATCGCTGGTCCAGCTACTATCGCAACGCGCTGGGAGGGGCGGACCCCATCATCGTTTCTCACGAGCGTTACCGGGCACTGGGAGGCAGCGAGGCGGAGCGCCAGCAGACTTACATGGGTCTGTTCCGGGTTCATGTAGATGCGGGCCAATTGAAGCAGATCCGGGAGGCTTGGTTAACCGGGACTCCCTTGGGCAATAATCGCTTCAAGGAACAGGTTGAGGCAATGCTGGGACGCAAAGTCGGTCAGCCCCGACAGGGCAGGCCGAAAAAGGAGTCGATAGAGGACCATTAAAGGGCTCTGACCCCTTTTGACCCTCTTGCAAGCTGCCTGAGATCCCTAAACAACATCGACTGCGCAAGAATCCAACAGTGACGATGCCTATCTCCTTGGTAGGCGCAATGCTCACTCGGTAACCAATCCCGGTGTGTTTTGTGACAGAAGTCACATATTGTGAGCTACCGTCACACAACATTGCGAGTCAATGCCGTATGCTCGTATCCATACTAGACGAGACGACGCCGAACAACGGCGCGGCGGGAGGTCAGTCATGTCCAAGAGCGTCATCGCAAGGGCCGTTAATCTAACTAAGCGGACCTTTACCCGAGTCTGAGCTCGATCAGGGGGTGAAACACCGCGTTGAATATCCTATCGTTCGCAGGCGAACCTGATTTCGTCCATCGCCGGCTCCTCGCACGAGCTGCGGGGAGAGGGGCTTCAACGTTAAGCTGAATGGGAGATTCGCGATGAAAGCATGCACGAGAACAGCATTTCTCGCGGCTACGGTCGCGCTGACCTTTCTTGCCGGCCTCGCACATTAGGCCGACAACCGAAGCGAACAATTCCAATATTAGGAGCATGCCATGAAAACAAGAAATACGAAGTGTTGGCAATCGATGGCAGCAACCATTGAAAGGGTGTTAGGACTCATGGCCGCAGCGACTATCGCGCGACCGCGAGCCAATACAACGCAATGTCTAATAATCCTAACGGCTGCACTGCTCGTGAACTCCTGGGTATGGGCGGACCTGGACCAGAGCAAGAAGTCCGCGGACAGGTTCCCGTCGGACGTGGCGTCGACATGGTTCGAAGCGCTGTATAACGTCGTGAAGGCGGAGAAGACGAGTCCGCCGCCGGCCTCGCGGATCTATGGCATCACCGCCGTCGCGCTCTACGAGTCGATCGTGGCCGGCACGGAAGAGAATCGGTCGCTAGTGGGCCAGTTGAACGGCCTGACATCGTTGCCCCAGCCCAGGAAGAACAAGAAATACCACTGGCCGACGGTGACGAACGCTGTCCTCGCCAAAACGATCCGGGGTCTCTACCCGACGATCTCCCAGGCCTCCCTGGACGCCATCAACAACCTGGAGCAAAGCTTCGCGTCCCAGCAACAGGCGGTGGTTCGGGGACGGGTGTACGAGCGTTCCGTCGCGTACGGCCAGACGGTGGCCACCGCGATCATCGACTGGGCCGCCACCGACGGGTTCTCGATCTACTGCTCCTATGTCCCGGTGCGGGTCGCGGGCGCCTGGAAGCCGACGCCGCCCGCCTTCAATCCCCCGCTGCAGCCCTGCTGGGGCCAGCTCCGACCGATGGTCCTGAGCTCGGGCGAGGAGTGCCCTCCGCCGGGTCACCCCGCGTTCTCCACCGACCCCGACTCGGACTTCTTTGCCGCCGGCCTGGAGGTCTATAACGTGGGCCGGGGCCTCACAAAAGAGCAGACAACCATCGCCGACTACTGGGCCGACGGCCCCGGCGCCACCGGCACGCCGCCGGGGCACTGGATCGCCATCGTGAGCCAGATCGCACGGAACGACGAACTGTCGTTGGCGGCTGCGGCCGAGGCGTACGCACGCGTCGGCATCGCCATTCACGATGCATTCATCGAGTGCTGGAGCACGAAGTACGCCACCAATCTGCAACGCCCGGTGACCTACATCAACGACAACATCGACGTGAGCTGGGTGCCGTACATCACGACGCCGAACTTCCCGACTTACACCTCGGGGCACTCGACACAGTCGGGCGCGGCGACGACTGCCCTCACCGACATGTTCGGTATCAAGAGCTTCAGAGACACGACGCACACCGACCATGGCCTGGTGCCGCCTCAAGAGCCGCGGACGTTCGATTCCTTCGATGAGGCTGCGGCCGAAGCGGCCGTCTCCAGGCTCTATGGAGGCATCCATTTCTCGTTCGACAATGACGACGGGCTCGCTTCTGGGCAATGCATCGGTCAGGCGATCCACGACAGGGTGAGCTTCAAGGACGATGACGACGATTGACGACAAGAGGAAACGGTAGATAGTGTTTCAAATCGGTTGATATAGGATTGTAATTATTTGATTTATATATACACAAAATGCGCAATCAACAGCTCTGCAACACGACCGAAACGGTAATAGGTCGTCTCCGTTTTTGGTTAGCGATGCGAAAGCAGGTAGGGTATAAGAACTTCAGAGGCCCTTTTTCGGGGTCGTCACCAGGGTCTTGCCGCCCTCGCGCAGTTCCCGCACCGTCACGGCGTCAGGTGCTTGTTCCGAGGCCGCACTCGAGAAAGGCATCGCACTCGTCTTTGACAAATTCTGGCAATCCCGGCCGGACCTCGGGTGTTCGTTGGCGAGCGACGCCCCCGCGGCCAGCAGCCTCCCGGCCCTGCTGTTCCTGTCCCTTAATAGTCGTAAGTCCAGTTGAGTTTGGAGCCGGTACCCTGCTGACCGATCTGGGTCTCGGTGGAGAGGCTCGGTGTCAGCTCGATCTTGAGCGTGGCCTTGGCGCTGCCTGAAGTAACGCCTTGCTGGACCTCAAGGAAGACGTTGTCGGAAATATACTTGCCGGCACCCACCGTCGTGTCGGCGCCGCCGCTGCCCGAAATGTCGAACGTGTCGACGCCCAGGGCTTCCCGGCCGATGCCGATCAGCCCGTCGCCGCCGCTCTGGAGCTCCTGGATCGCCGCCGCGAGGCGCAGTCCTTGGAACGGCGAGATCCCGCTGGACGAGCGGTCAAACATGATCCGCGCTACCACCTCGTCCTGCGGCGCCGCGGGATCGCTCGACAGCTCGAGCTTCGGCTTGGTCGCCGGCCCGGTGATCTGGACGATGCCCTTGAAGCCGCCGGAGGCCTCGGCACTCGCCTTGATGTTGAGCTCCGGGATCGGCGGTTTCGCACCGCTGAAGGTGATTGTGCCCTGGTCGATCGAGAAGCGGCGGTCGAGCAGGGTCAAGAAACCGCGGTGGAAATCGATCGAGCCCACGACCAGAGGATCGTCCGCCGTCCCGGTGACCGAGAGGTTGCCGCGCCACTCGCTCTCGAGTCCGCGGCCGCGGACATAGAGCTTCTCCGGCACGTCGACCTTGATGTCGAGGTCGATCCGCAGCGGCGGACCGCTTGGGGCCGGCGGCGGCGGTGCAGGTGGCGCGCCTTTGACGCTCACCGGCAGGGTCGGCGGCTTGCCGGGAGGCGGGTTCGGTAGCCTGATATCCGCGCGTTCGACCTTGGCAGCTCATGAAGAGACCCATTGGAACGACATCGTGCGCTTCATTGTGACTGGAGTGCCACCGAAGCTCGAGTATCCGCTTCTGAAACAGACGCAGAACGAACTCCTGACGTCGCTCGGCCGCGCCTCGTTCGTGCTATTTCCAGCATTGGTGCTCTTCCGTATTGGCGATCGGCGCTCTCCTACTCAACTTGATCTTCGCCAGTCAGGCTGCGCTGGGGGCGGTAGGCTTCACATTCGCATTTGCAGTGTATCTCTGGTTTGTGTATTTGATCGTGGCACGTTTTTAAGCGCGCATGATCGTGCTCTCTCCGACGACGCGACAAGATGCAGTCGGACGGACGCGTCGCTGCTTCGGCCCGGCCCCTGCCTGATGGGCCCAGGTTCTCACGCGTTGACTCATCAGAAAGGCGGTTTATACTTGTTAAATTACCCTATGCCCTCCCAGCGAGCTGCGTGGTTTGGTGCACCGCATGAGCGAGCCAATCAAGCCTTCTGGTCCTGAGTTGAGCGCTGGCGTCCCGCTGGCCGAGATCCCCGACGGCGGAATCCTGATCGGCCAGCTGAAGGGCGACCCGGTTCTGCTGGTCCGCCGCGGCGAGGAAGTCTTCGCGATCGCCGCCGCGTGCGCGCACTACGGAGCGCCGCTCGCCGACGGCCTCGTCGTCGGTCACCAGTTGCGCTGCCCCTGGCACCACGCCTGGTTCGACGTCCGTTCCGGCGAAGCCGTCGGCCCTCCCGCGCTCAGGTCGATCGACACCTGGGAGGTCGAGCGCAGTGGAACCACCGTCAAGGTCAAGTCGAAGCGCGCCGCTCCCGCGCCCGCCGCAAAGACGAAGGGCCCGAGCTCGGTGGTGATCATCGGAGCCGGCGCAGTCGGCGATGCCGCGGCCGACATGCTGCGGCGCAAGGGCTACGACGGCCCGATCACCCTGATCGCCAAGGGCGACGAGCCGCTCCCGGTCGATCGGCCCAACCTCTCAAAGGAGTACCTCGACGGCACCGCGCCCGAAGCGTGGGTTCCCCTGCGCTCTCCTGAGTTCTACGCAGAGCACCGCATCACCCTCATCCCACGGGTCGAAGTGAAGCGCCTCGATCCGGCGAAGCATCAGGTGACGCTGAGCGACGGCCGCACGCTCGACTACGGAGCGCTGCTGCTGGCCACCGGCGCCGCGCCGATCCGCCTCGACCTCCCTGGCGCGAACCTGCCGCACGTGTCCGTCCTCCGAACGCTCACCGACTCCCGTGGGATCGTCGAGAAGACGAAGACCGCCAAGCAGGTGGTAGTGCTCGGCGCGAGCTTCATCGGCCTCGAAGCGGCGGCGGCGCTGCGCAAGCGCGGGCTCGAGGTGCAGGTGGTCGCCCCCGAGGCGCTCCCGCTCGAAAAGGTGCTCGGTCCGAAGCTCGGTGCGTTCGTGAAGGCCCTGCACGAAGAGAAGGGCGTGAAGTTCCACCTCGGCCGCAAGCCGACCGCGATCAGCGAGCGCGACGTGACGCTCGACGACGGAGGCAAACTCCCCGCCGATCTGGTGGTGATGGGAGTGGGCGTGCGTCCCGACACCGCGCTCGCCGAAGCCGCCGGCCTCACCGTCAACCGCGGAGTCGTGGTCGACGCCTACCTGCGCACCAGCGCTCCCGACATCTACGCCGCGGGCGACATCGCGCGGTATCCGGTCGACTGCGGCACCGCGCGCATCGAGCACTGGGTCGTCGCGCAGCGGCAGGGCCAGGTCGCCGCCCGCAACATCCTGGGGCAGAGCGAGCCGTACCGCGCGGTGCCCTTCTTCTGGAGCCAACACTACGACATGCCGATCAACTACTCCGGCCACGCCGAGGCCTGGGACGCGGTCGACGTCGCGGGCAGCATCAAGGGCAGGAACTGTCTCGTCGCGTACCGGAGCAAGGGCCGCATCATGGCGATCGCCAGCATCTACCGCGACCGCGACAGCCTGCTCGCCGAGGACGCGTTCTCCCGCGATGACCAGCCTGCGCTCG
Organism: Gammaproteobacteria bacterium; assembly: GCA_013697045.1. Taxonomy (GTDB): domain Bacteria; phylum Pseudomonadota; class Gammaproteobacteria; order JACCXJ01; family JACCXJ01; genus JACCXJ01. Next base: position 8,761 of record JACCXJ010000391.1, read on the forward strand.
AGAAGCTGCTGCGGGAAGTCACCTGAGAATGGCGTTCCGGCAGCCGCGCGACCGAGCTCTTCCCGGCTCGAGCAGCCGTGAAGGCTCACGCCCGGCTTCGTGATTGCGCCTCGAGCTGTCGTCTCGTCTTGGTGAGCGCCGCCGCAATGACTCGCTCCGCAGGCAGAGCCGTTCGGTACTCCGCAGCGAGCACCTGGTTCGCAAGCCCATCGAGGGCATAGCGAACCAGCGTCCTCTTTCGAGGTGCGGAGGATCAACCCGATCGGAGGGTTCTCGCCCGGGACTATCCAGTGCTCTCGGGCGTAGTTCAGGTACAGGTGCATCTGCCCTGCCTCGGCATGCGGAAGTGCCTGAGCTCTCACGGGATGCTACGGTCCGCATCGAGCCCCGCGATCGGAAGGGATTGGAAAGCCGAGGCCAAGGATGCAAGCGCTCTTGCCCTATCGCGCCCGCCCTATCTTAGCGGGTGAACGCCTGGAATGGGCGAAGCCCGGCGAGCGTCTTGTCTATCAGCTCCCCAAGCCCCGACCGGAGGGGCAGACGGTGCTGTCTCTCACGCCCATAGAGTTCTTGGAGCGGAGGGTCCACATAACGGCGCCTTATTGTCGCGAGTCAGCGAGAGCTGACGAGGGAGGACAAGTAATGACCGAACTTCCTCAACACCAGGAGTCCCGCGCCGCGCTCACACTCGCGGCGCTCGGGGTCGTCTACGGCGACATCGGGACGAGTCCGCTTTACGCGCTCAAGGAAACTTTCACACCCAGCCACGGGATCCCGCTCGGCGTGGAGAGCATTCTCGGCGGCCTCTCGGCGATCTTCTGGACGCTGATGATCGTCGTCTCGCTCAAGTATGTGATTCTCATCATGCGCGCGCATAACCACGGCGAGGGCGGAATCATGGCGTTGCTCGCGCTCGCCTCCTCGGCCGTGAGGGATCGCCCGCGCTTGCAGGTCGTCATCCTGCTGCTCGGCGTGTTCGGCGCGTCGCTGTTTTACGGCGACGCGGTGCTTACGCCGGCGATCTCGGTGCTCTCCGCGGTCGAGGGGCTCGAGATCGGCACGAGCGCGCTCAAGTCCTACGTCGTGCCGATCGCGGCAATCGTGATCGTCGCCTTGTTCGCCGTCCAGAGCAAGGGCACCGCGGTAATGGGAAAGCTATTCGGGCCGGTCTGCGTGCTTTGGTTTCTCGCGTTGGCGGCGGTCGGCATCTCGGGCATCGCACAGAATCCCGCGGTGCTCGGCGCTCTGAATCCGGTGCACGCGTTCGGTTTCGTCACCAACCACGGCTGGGCGTCGTTCGTAGTGCTCGGCGCGGTATTGCTCGCAATTACCGGCGCCGAGGCGCTCTACGCCGATATGGGACATTTCGGCAAGTGGCCGATTCGCGTCGCGTGGTTCGGGCTGGTCGCGCCGGCGCTCGTCCTCAACTATTTCGGCCAGGGTGCGCTGCTGATCGCCGATCCTAAAGCGATCAAGAATCCGTTCTACCTGGCCTACCCGGGCTGGGCGCTGTATCCGATGGTCGGGCTTGCGACGGCTGCAACCGTGATCGCCTCGCAGGCCACTATCTCCGGCGCGTATTCGATGACTAAGCAAGCGATCCAGCTCGGCTATCTGCCGCGCATGAACATCCTACAAACGTCGGAGAAGGTGCGTGGGCAGATCTATATTCCGGTGGTGAACTGGACGCTGCTTGTCGTAGTTCTCGTGGCGGTCGCGTGGTTCGGTTCATCGTCACGGCTCGCCTCGGCGTACGGCGTTTCGGTGATGGGCACAATGTTGGTGACGACCCTCCTCACGTTCTTCGTGATTCGTTTCGGCTGGGGGTATCCGCTGTGGCTGTGTCTGGCGGCGACTGGCTTTTTCATTTTCGTCGATCTCGCTTTCTTCTCGTCGAGCCTGCTGAAGATCGCCGAGGGGGGCTGGTTTCCGCTCGCGATGGGGGCAGTCGTGTTTACGATCATGTGCACTTGGCGGCGCGGTCGACAGATCCTTGCCCAGCGTACTCGCAGCGTGGCGCTTCCGCTCGCGCAGTTTTTCGAATCGCTTGAGGCGAACCCACCGGTGCGCGTTTCCGGCACCGCGGTCTTTCTAGCCGGCAATCCGGACGCGACGCCGGACGCGCTGCTCAACAACATCGCGCACAACAAGGTGCTGCACGAGCGCACCGTGTTGGTGACCGTGATCATCAAGGACGAGCCCTGGGTGGCGGGGGACGAGTCAGTCACCATCAAGCCGCTGGGCCATGGCTTCTACCGCGTGACGGTGTACTTCGGCTTCAAGAACCGCCCGAACGTATCGAAGGCGCTGCTGCAGTTGTCGCGACACGGCCTCGAGTTGAACCTGCGCGAGGCCTCGTTCTTCTTGAGCCGCGAGAAACTGATTGCCACCAACCTGCCGGGAATGGCGATCTGGCGAGAGCGGGTCTACGCGGTGATGGTGCGGAATGCAGGCAATGTCGCCGACTACTTCAACCTGCCGGCGCCCCGCGTCATCGAGCTCGGCAGGCGGATCGAAATTTAGG
>JACCXJ010000050.1 GCA_013697045.1 Gammaproteobacteria bacterium
GAGTAGGCCGCCAGGGGAGATTCACGGGCCATTCAGAACTAACGCCGGGCGCCACAGCTCGGGCAGAAGCCGCGACGCTTGCAACTGAAGGCCACGAGCTTCTCATGGGAACAGTCGGCGCAACGCAGGCGTAGAAAGCCGTAGGTTGGTTCATACTACGTCTCTTCGCAATATGGGTTGCTCATTGGGTCAAAAAGACGCCCCTGTTTGGCACAAGTGGCTGAATTGACATCAATTCTCTAACACGCCCCAAGCGAGATCCCTTGTTCGCAATCGATCAAACACGTTAAGAGGAACGAGGTGGCGCAGACTTACTCGGTCTCATCGCCTTTTGACAATCGTATCGCTGGATAATAAGTGCCGAGGAGCTCACGCCGCCACCAGGCGCCCTTTCGATGTGCTTCGGGACTCGCGAAACGATACTCATATAGCAGTGCACGGACGTACCGAGGCGGTGCATCGGGAAACGGATTGCTCCCAAGTGATCCGCTTACGATAGGCGCGTTTTGTAGCAGACGTACGAGTAGATTGGCAAACCATGGATTTTCATTCGCGGTAGAGAGCGCGGCAAACCACATCTGCCAATCCAGCCGCGGCTGGTGTGGGATGTTCCACGGCGGCCGGCGGTCGGTGTTTCCCGGTTTGTATCGGAAGGCATATTCGCTCCAGGTCTCACTGTCTTGCGAGCCTTCAATGACGATCTCGGGACGTGTCGTCGTCATGTTCGCAAACAATCCGTAGGAATTGACGATGGCCAACGGCGCAAACCACTCGAGCGCCGCGGTCACGGGCTGTGGAAGAGGGCGGCGCCCAAGTTGCAAGAACACTACGCTGACGCTAAGAAAGAGGATGAGGGCCACGAGGCTACGGAGTACAACCCGTTCAAAGAACCCGTGTCGGCTTGGTGCCGAGGTTGCGTTCGACGTCCGGTACCGACTCGGCAGGATGCCGCGGAGTGCCTGGTCATCGAACAGCAACACACACAAGCCCATGGCCAGCAGGTTGAAAAAATTGTAGTTCCCCGTTAGGGCGATACCCAGCTCGAAAACCAGGATGATCCAGGCCGCCAGCATCCGTGGCCGGCGGGGCGCAAAGAACAGGAACGGCAGCCCGAGCTCTATGGCGAGGACCGCAAATGTGCAGGCGTGTTGAAACCACGTTGGCAACTGATGAGCGTACCAGGCAATCGGTGTGGGGAGCGGCTGGGTCTCGTAGTGGTAGTCCAGTGCCGTGAAGGATGCCCAGGTTGGATCGCCGCTCAACAGCTTTACGCAGCCCGAACCGAATACGAAACGGAAGAGCAACCAGCGAAACAGCCATACCACGAGCGGGGAACGCGACGGCAGGAAGACTGCGAGAAAGCCGGCTTCGAGCAGCAAAGTGTCCCACTGGAAGTGCATAAAATCCTGGCCTGCGTAAAACAGCGATAGGTACAGCACGTAGCAAAGCAGAAGTAGCGGGGGTGTCCAGCGCCCCCCCATCAGGCTTGCTAACGCCGCGAGTGCGCCCAGAATGCAAGCGGTGACAAGCGCCGTGTCGCTGCTACTGAACCAGAATAGTGTTGGGACCTGCCAATAGGCGCGGGTGCCGAGATGGGTGAGAGCGGCATCGAGATAGCCGGAGACCGGCAAGATGCCTTCGCTTCCTGCTAGCCCCCGGATTTGTGTCGCCAGGGACACAAATGCAGCGACGTAGATGAGCGCGAGCAATCGCAGAAAGTGGGCACATGGCAGTATGTGCCTCTCCGGCACGCGTTCCGGTCCCCAAAGCCAGAGGCTAGCCCGCATTGCGGCTTCCCGACGCCGCGACACGAGAGTGTAGGCAAGCTCCGCGGCCGGGGCATACCCGGGAACATGACGATATAACCATAACCACAACGGATTCCCGCCTGGCAAAGCGAGTATGCGAAAAGCCGCCTCGGCGCCGAATGCGCGTTCGCCGTCAACGCCGACAAACACGATCTGTTTCTGGAAGCGATCGAGCGGAATGTCGGGAAACTCGGCAGCAACCTTCTGATAGGCCTTGGCCTCAAAGCCATCATGGGTCAGGTGTAACCAGTAGGACACCCAATAGCTGCAAAAGCCGCAAAGACCATCAAAGATGAGTAACGGGCGCATCAGGTGCTGTCAGATTTCATTGCTAGCGTCGCAGCCATCGCCAGGCGGCACAGGACGATCCCGGCGAGCACGACGGCACCACCCACCACCTGCTGAACGCCAAAGGGCTCGGCCAGCAGCATCCAGGCAAACACCGCGGCGGCCACCGGCTGCACTAGCAGGCTCACGGAGGAAAATGCCGCCGGCAGATGCGCCAGCGCCCAGGCGATGAGCCCCTGTCCGCCGACGTGCGAGACCAACGCCAGACCCAGCAGCACGGCCCACCCGGAACGCGATTTGGGCCACATGGGCTCACCCAAGAGCCACACGATCGGCAGCAACGTTAGCGCGCAGGCCAGCGTGGTCCACCACATTACTTCAAAGGCAGAATGACGCTTGCGCAAGCGTGACACGCCCAGCAGATATCCGGCATAAAACACCGAGGCGATGACGCCGTACATATCTCCCAGCAGGGTTTCATGGCTGATGGTAAAGCTGTCGGCCATCAGCACGGCGGCGCCGGACAGGGCCAGAATCAAACCGACCAGGAAGCCCCACGTCACGCGCTCGTGGTACAGGAAGAATGACGCGGCGGTGATGAAAATGGGCGAGAGATTGGCCAGCAGGGTGGCGTTGGCGACGGAGGTGTGAAGGATGGATTGGTGCCACACCGCCAGGTCGCCGGCGAAGGAAGCGCCGCCCAGCCACAGCCACCGCAGCGCGGCCGGTTCCTCCTCCGAGTCTGGATCCCTGCGGCGCGGAAACCACAGCGCAAACAGGAACGGCAGCGACAGCGCCACGCGCCAGAACGCGGCGGCGGTGTAGCCCACGTCCACCAGGCGCACGAAGATCGGCGCAAAGCCAATGCACACCGCACCGGCAATCAAACCCGCCAGAGCCTCGCGGTCGGCGTGAGACGCGGTGCTCAAGGCGGGGATTTATCCATCCCCTTTGCCCGCTTAGCCGTCGGTCCCCATGCGGGTCTCCTCGACGAAGCGCTCGGTGGCCGCGTCGGTGGCGCGTCCCTGCCGGCCGCGGGCGGCATGGACGTAGAGCTGCGCCCGCTCGACGCGCTCCTCGCGTGGCGGCGGCAGCCGCATTTCGTAGCTGACCGGCCGCTCGTGATCAGCGGTGAAACTTGGCCTCAACCCGCCGGCCGGCGCACGTCGGCTAGGGGTGGGGTGAGCGCATGTCGCAGAACCTCTTCGGCATCGTCGACGAAGAGGAAGGAGAGCTGCCGTCGGAGCTCCTCCGGCACCTCCTCGAGGTCCCGCTCGTTCCGGCTCGGCAGGATCACCGAGCGGATACCTGTCCGATGCGCCGCCAGGACCTTCTCCTTGATCCCTCCGACCGGAAGCACCTTGCCCCGCAGCGTGATTTCGCCCGTCATGGCCACCTCACTCTGCACCGGCCGCCGGGTGGCGAGCGAGGCCAGCGCCGTCATGATCGTCACGCCGGCCGAAGGCCCATCCTTGGGGATGGCCCCGGCCGGCACGTGCACGTGGATGGTCTTGCGCTCGAAGAGCTTGGTATCGATGTCGAGCGACTCAGCATTGGACCACACGTAGGAGACGGCGGCCTGCGCGCTCTCGCGCATGCCGTCGCCGAGCATACCGGTAAGGATCAGCCGCTCTTCGGTGCTCGGCATCATGGTGACCTCGACGAACAAGACATCCCCACCGGTGGGCGTCCAGGCCAGACCCGTCGCGATACCCGGGCGAGTGGTCCGCTCTGCCACCTCGTCAAAGAACCGCGGCTGGCCAAGGTACCCGGCTACGCTGTCGGCGGAGATCCGGACCGACTCGCGCTGTCCCTCGGCCACCTTCCGGGCCACCTTTCGGGCCACCGCTGCGATCTCCCGATCGAGGTTCCTCACGCCGGCCTCGCGGGTGTAGCCCCTCACGATTTGGCGGATGGCTTCCGGCTCGAAGGAGAGCTCGTCCGTCGCGAGGCCATGTGCGGCCAGCACTTTCGGGATCAGATATTCTCTGGCGATCCCGATCTTCTCCTCGTCCGTGTACCCGGACAACACCAGGATCTCCATCCGGTCACGCAGGGGCCCGGGGATGGTATCGAGTGTGTTGGCGGTGGCGATGAACAGCACCTGCGACAGGTCGAAGGACACCGCGAGGTAGTTGTCCACGAAGGTGTGGTTCTGGGCCGGATCCAGCACCTCCAGCAACGCGGAGGATGGATCACCGCGCCAGTCCGCTCCGATCTTGTCGATCTCGTCGAGCATGAAGACCGGATCACGTGTCTCCGCTCGCCGGAGCCCCTGGATGATGCGGCCGGGTAGCGCACCGATGTACGTCCGCCGATGGCCCCGGATCTCGGCCTCGTCCCGCACCCCGCCCAGAGACATGCGGACGAACTGCCGGCCCAGGGCCCGGGCGATGCTCTGGCCGAGGCTGGTCTTGCCCACCCCGGGGGGGCCCACGAAGCACAGGATCGGCTCGCGCGTGGGACTGTCGCCCGTGACAGGCGGCGGCTCGGCAGGCACGGGCGCCTCGCCGAGACCAGAATGGCCCGCCCGGCCTGCGCGCTCCTGCCGGAGCTCTTGACGGCCAGGTATTCGAGGATCCGCTCCTTGACCTTCTCCAGGTCGAAGTGGTCCTCGTCCAATACCTCCCGAGCCCGGTGGATGTCGATGGTCTCGCCGCCCAGCTTGCTCCAGGGCAGGCTCGCCATCCACTCGAGATAGGTGCGGATCATGCCATGCTCCGGCGAGGACGGCGAGATCCCCGCGAGCCGGCCGAGCTCACGCTCTGCCTCACGCCGTGCCTCATCCGGCAGAGTCGCCTCCTCGATCCGCCGGCGGAGCTCGGTCGCTCCGCTGTCGTCCCCTGCGTCTTCCCCAAGCTCCCGTTGAATGGATTGGAGCTGCTCGCGCAGGTAGAACTCGCGCTGCTTCTTGGAGAGCCGCTCCTCGGTGTCGGTCGTGATCTTCCGGCCCAGCTCGCGCACCGCGACCTCGCGCTGCAACAGGTCAATCAGTCGCCGAAGCTTGACCGTAACCGGGTCCATCTCGAGGAGCTCCTGCCGTGCGGCCACCTCGATGGGAACCACCGATGCGACAAAGTAGACCACGTGGCGGGGATCGGTGATGTTCTCCACTGCGACCGCCAACTCGTCAGGCAGCTCAGCGGATGCCTCCACGAGCCGACGGAAGATATCCACCACGGCACGCCGCAGTGCGTCCACCTCCGTG
>JACCXJ010000060.1 GCA_013697045.1 Gammaproteobacteria bacterium
TCGAGGCTCGTGCCCATCGAGAACGCGGCCATGGAGGGCCGCACCGTCATCGAATGGGACAAGACCGATCTCGATGCGCTCGGCCTCCTCAAGATCGATTGCCTGGGGCTCGGGATGCTGTCCGCCATCCACCGGGCCTTCAATCTCATCCAGAACCATGGCGGCGAACGACTGACCCTGGCCACCGTGCCGGCGGAGGACCCCGAGACCTACACCATGATCGAGAAGGCCGACACGGTCGGGGTCTTCCAGATCGAGTCGCGTGCCCAGATGGCGATGCTGCCGCGCTTGAAACCGCGCTGTTATTACGACCTCGTGATCGAGATCGCCCTCATCCGCCCCGGCCCCATCCAGGGCGAGATGGTGCACCCCTATCTGCGCCGCCGGGCGGGGATCGAGCCCGTCACCTATCCCTCCGAGGCGGTGCGCGCGGTGCTCGGCCGGACCCTCGGCGTGCCGCTCTTCCAGGAGCAGGTCATCAAGCTCGCCATGGTGGCAGCCGGGTTTTCCGCGGGCGAGGCCGATCGATTACGCCGCTCGATGGCGACCTGGCGGCGCCACGGCGGGATAGAGGACTTCGAGGGGCGGCTCATCGAGGGGATGAGACAGCGCGGCTATCCCGAGACCTATGCCCGGCGGATCTTCGAGCAGATCCGCGGATTCGGCGAGTACGGTTTTCCGGAGTCCCATGCCGCGAGCTTCGCGCTCCTGGCCTATTGCTCGGCCTGGCTCAAGTGCCACGAGCCCGCGGCCTTCACCTGCGCGCTCTTGAACAGCCAGCCCATGGGCTTCTATGCCCCCGCCCAGCTCGTGCAGGATGCCCGGCGCCACGGGGTCGAGGTGCGGCCGATCGATGTCGCTGTCGGTGACTGGGACTGCACCCTGGAGGGCGCTCCGCCCGCGCTACGGTTGGGGCTTCGGATGGTCAAGGGCCTGTCCCGTGCCGGCGCCGAGCGGATCACCGCCGCACGCCCCTTCCGGGATGTCCAGGACCTCGCCCGGCGCGCCCGCTTGAACCGCCGTGACCTGGAGGCGCTGGCCGCGGCCGATGCCTTGCGGGGGCTTTGCGGTAACCGCCATCAGGCCCGCTGGCAGGTGCTCGGCGTCGAAGCACCGCTCCCGCTCGGAGAGATGCCCGCGCTCCCCGAGCCCCTGCCGATGTTGCGCACACCCACCGAGGGCGAGGACATCGTGGCCGACTACGGGAGCCTGGGCCTGACGCTGCGCCGCCATCCCCTGGCACTCCTGCGCCCCGTGCTCACGCGCCTCTCTTTCCAGTCGGCCCGCGAGGTACTGGGGCTCTCCCACGGCCGGCGCGCGCATGCCGCCGGTCTCGTCATCACCCGCCAGCGGCCGGGCACGGCCACCGGCGTCGTGTTCCTCACCCTGGAGGACGAGACCGGCCATCTCAACGTCATCGTCTGGAGCAGCCTCTTCAAGCGCGAGCGCCGCACCGTGCTCGGGGCGAGGCTCATGGGGGTGACGGGCGAGGTGCAACGCGAGGGCGAGGTCGTCCATCTCATCGCCCACAAGCTCGAAGACCGAACGGCCCTGCTCGGAGGGCTCGAGACGGTGTCGCGGGATTTCTGTTAGTCCAAAGGTGCCTTCCACGAACTGTACGGGCACGTTCATAACGGCACCGCTTATATTAGCCTTTTCCCGAACCATCGGCAGGGCCTACTGCCCATGACGAAACTGGAATTGAAACTGTCCCTGCCCGACCCCGCGCCGAAGAAGCCCAGGCGGCCGGATTGCCGATGCCCGAAGCGATCGAATCGATGTTGCGGGAAAACCTTGCGCCGCCAGCCTGTCGAGGAGTTGCGCCAAGCTCAACTGATTGTACGCGCCACTTAATCTCGTCGCCTTGACGATCCGAATCCAAATGCCTAATCACTAGCGCCTTAAGCGCCGACATACGAGATGAATGACCTGCCCGAATACTTCTGGGACGACCTGCTCGACTATATCGAAGCGGACAAGGTAATTCCGATCATCGGCCCGGAGCTCGTCACCGTCCCGGCCGCCGATGGCGCAATTCCCCTCTACCGTCATGTGGCGGAGCGGCCTGCTTTCTCGGTTGTGGTTGCTTCCAGTTAAAAACAGCATGACCCACCTACCTCTACACCTCCCGGTAAGGAGAGTGTAACTTCATCTCCTCGAAAAACGTCCGAATTGCCCTCTTTTCCTCACCGATGAACCGCTCGATGGCGTTGCGGAATGCAGGGTGTCGGATCCAGTGCGCGCTGTAAGTCAGCTCGGGAAGAAAGCCGCGCGCGATCTTGTGCTCCCCCTGGGCACCGGCTTCGAAAAGCTTGAGGCCCTTGGCGATCGCATACTCCAAGGGCTGGTAATAACAGAGCTCGAAGTGCAGGTTTCGGATCTCCCGGCTCGCTCCCCAGTACCTTCCATAGAGGCAGTCGCCGTTTTCGTAGTACAGGGCACCCGCCACGGGAGTGCCCGCTTCTTGCGCAAGAATCAATAGGAGCCGGTCCCGCATCGACTGAAAAACCCGCTGAAAGAAGGCGAGCTCGAGATACGGGATGGCCCCCATCTTCTCGATCGTCGACCGATAAAAGCCGTGGAAAACGGTGGCGTGCTCCGGCCGCAGGTCCGCGCTTCGCAGGATCGAGATCCGGAGGCCGCGTGATTGCAGCTCTTGGCGCTCTTTTAGAATTTGCTTCCGCTTGCGCCGCTTGAGGCTCGCAAGAAAGGCATCGAAGGTCGGGAAGTTTTGATTCTTCCAGCGGTACTGAAAGCTGTGCCGGATGAGAAAACCTTCGCGCTCGAAGTAAGGGATCTCCTCGGGCAGCAGAAACAGGTAATGCAAAGAGCTCGTCTCCAAGGCTTCCGTCTTCTCTTTCGCCGCACGGATCAGCCGCGCGGCCACGGCCGCGCGATCCGCCGGTTCGGAAAAGAGGAGCTTGGGTCCGGTCGCGGGAGTGAATGGAATCGAGGAGACGAGCTTCGGGTAGTAAGGCACACCTGACTCCGCGTACGCCTGCGCCCACGCCCAGTCGAAGATATACTCGCCGTAGCTATTATTCTTCACGTAAAGAAAGGAGGCGCCCTCGAGCTCGTCCCCCCGCCAGGCGGTAAGATGGTGCGGAATCCAGCCGGAACGGCTACCCACCGCCCCGGTCTCTTCCAGCGCGTGCAGGTAGGCGTAATCGGTGAAGGGGAAGCCGCCGTGGCACAGCCGGGCCCACTCGTCTCCCGGGATAGCCTCCAATCTTTCGAAAGCCTTGATTATGTGCGATGCTCGCGTCATGGCTAAGTTGCTCTCTCCCCGCGATTTGGAAGATATCACCTCCCGTACCCTCCATCACTACGAGGCTCACGCCGCAACCTTTTGGGAGGGGACCAAGGACCATGATGTCATCCAGAACTACGCGGCCTTCCTAGACGCGTTGCCCAAAAAATCGGGGCTTCGCCTGCTCGACCTGGGCTGCGGTCCCGGCCGGGATCTTCTTCACTTCCGAAAACTGGGCCACGCGCCGATCGGGCTGGACGGGAGCCCGGCGTTCTGCGAGATGGCGCGAAAGCACGCCGGCTGTCCGGTGTGGCACCAGAACTTTCTGCAGCTCGCGTTGCCGCCGGCCTCGTTCGACGGTGTTTTCGCAAACGCCTCCCTGTTCCATGTTCCCCAGCAGGAGCTGCCCCGAGTTCTCGCAGAGCTGAGAGACGCGCTGGTGCCGGAAGGGGCCCTATTCTCCTCCAATCCGCGCGGCGGGGTAGAGGGATGGTCGGGAGAACGTTACGGCGCCTACCTCGATTGGGACACGTACCGAAAGTACCTGGAGGGCTCCGGATTCGATCCGGTCCACCACTACTATCGGCCCGCGGGCTTACCCCGCGATCGGCAGCCGTGGTTGGCGGTGGTGAGCAGGAGCCGGGCGTGAAGTCCAAGATGAACGACCGGGATGGTTCCGGCGGTGGTATCTCCGGCCCGCGGCCTTCACCTGCGCCCTTCTCAACAGCCAGCCCATGGGCTTCTATGCCCCCGCCCAGCTCGTGCAGGATGCCCGGCGCCACGGGGTCGAGGTGCGGGCCGCCGATTTCGGTGTCGGTGACTGGGACTGCACCCTGGAGGACGCTCCGCCCGCCCTGCGACTGGGGCTCCGGATGGTCAAGGGCCTGTCCCGTGCCGGTGCCGAGCGGATCACCGCCGCGCGCCCCTTCCGGGATGTCCAGGACCTCGCCCGGCGCGCCCGCTTGAACCGCCGTGACCTAGAGGCGCTGGCCGCGGCCGATGCCTTGCGGGGGCTTTGCGGTAACCGCCATCAGGCCCGCTGGCAGGTGCTCGGCATCGAGGCACCGCTGGCGCTTGGAGAGATGCCCGCGCTCCCCGAGCCCCTGCCGATGTTGCGCACACCCACCGAGGGCGAGGACATCGTGGCCGACTACGGGAGCCTGGGCCTGACGCTGCGCCGCCATCCCCTGGCGCTCCTGCGCCCCGTGCTCACGCGCCTCTCTTTCCAGTCGGCCCGCGAGGTAGTGGGGCTCACCACGGCCGGCGCGCGCATGCCGCCGGCCTCGTCATCACTCGCCAGCGGCCTGGCAC
>JACCXJ010000071.1 GCA_013697045.1 Gammaproteobacteria bacterium
TTAGCAAGACAACATATACATGTCAAATACGAAATACGTATATACATGACTACACCTATCGCCTTCTATTATAACTTCTCCTTAGCTTTCAGCGGCTTATTGATTTCTGCCAAAGGAAGATCCGTCCGACGGACTTGCGAAAAGCACCCTGCAGCCCCCACGGAGACAGATGCGGTGGACCTGATTTCATATATGGTGGCCACTGGCAGCGACAGATGCCTTGGCGAGCTCGTTGGCGAAGCGTAGGCATCCGGCCAGACCGCATCCTCAGACCTCCTGATCCCATTGAGGTAGTCTGCGCGTTCGGTGCACCCCGCGCCCGACCCGTGGGGCGGCGCGACACGCCCCGGCGTTTTGGCTGAAGCCGGATCGGTCGTATATATCGTATATATAGATCCCGCAGGGTGTGGTGAACGAAGGAAACCGCACCGGTTGCGATTGATGCGGTTCGAGCCTCACCGCATCTTACTTGCTATGCGTCGTAAGCGATCTACGACAGATTGCGGTACACGTCGCGGCGATGGCGCACACGGACAATTTCGATGACGAGCCTTGCACCATGAATAGAATAGATGATTCGGTAGTCTCCGATCCGCAGTCGATAAAGTCTCTCGGCGCTGCTGAGCTTGCGAGCACCCGTAGGTATTGGTTCATGACTGAGCGCAGCGACGATCTCAAGTACGCCGGCGAGGACCTCTTTCGGGAGATGGCGCAATTCCTTCTGCGCGGATCGTTTCCATTCAATCCGATAGTAGGCCATCGGCTTTCAACGTGGCCAGGACATCTTCGTGGGACACGGTCGGCTCATTACGTCGCTCGGCCACCGCCACCAGATCATCGATGTCTTCCAGCAATTCCTGGAACTCATCGATGGGCAGAATGACGGCGGTTCTCTCGCCGGCCTCGTTGGTAACGAACTGGGGATGCAGTGTGGTAGCCATGCGCGCGTGGTCTCGTTCTAAAGTGTGCCGCGAGTAGGGATTTTAAACGCCCTTTTCCGCCGAGAGGCTACAGTACTGCTGGGCTCGTGAGCTGTCAAACGTGCGAGAAGCATGCGAGAATGGGCGGTCCTTCGCCTGGGATCGGGGACTTTTCGGGCCCTTCAAGCGGGCGGGCGCAAGCCGAGCCGATGCGCCATTCCGAGCTCTGGCAGGACGACGAGGCCAACCGTCCGCGCTTCGACGCGGCCTTCTGGGGCGACGGCGGGATCGAGCGCACCCATCGTGAGACCGCGGCTAGCCGCGCCTCGTGCAGCTCCTTGCGGAGCGGGCCGTCTACCTAGTGAACCTGAGGGGGCTCCGGGCCTGTACGCTCGAGGTCCTCGACGAGGCATCGCCGCCGCCATCGCATCGGGAGACCCGGTGCTCCGGCAGCTCGTCTACAGCGAAAGCCGGCTCAAGGGATTCCGCCCCCATGACGCTCAGGAACCGCCCCGGACGAGGCCGTCTACCAATCCCTGCGCCAGGCTCATGGTCGCCGAGGAGGGCGGCCGCTGGCGCATGCGTGTGCCGCTCATGCAGCGCTGGCTGCGGGAGCGGGGTTAGCGAGAAAGCAGGTGCGCCGTGCGCTCGCGGAAAGGCTCAACGGTGCGCACAGCGCACCATACCTCGCTACCGGTCCGGTCAGAACCAGCCTCAAGCCTCGACAGCCACCCAGAGTTCGGCCGGGATCGGCCCAAACGGGCTCTTAGCGCCCCCGCACGGGCTCCGGATCAGCGGCCGGCCCCTCCGGCCCGACAGAGCCTATTGCAAAACCGCGAGGAAATTCTTATGCTTTATCTTGATGAAACGCATACCCCGCGATCTTGCCGTCGATCATCAGCATCGTGTCCACGTGAGGAGGCGCCGGTATGGAACAATCTAAAAGCGTTGATCTAGCCCCGCGATTCGATAGTCGACCGTGGGGAAGCTTTCACGTGCTCGACGAGGGCCACACCTATAAGGTCAAACGAATCGAGGTCTTGCCTGGTAAACGCTTGAGCTACCAAAAGCATGCGCAGCGCTCGGAACATTGGATGGTGGTGCAAGGCATGGCCAGGGTGACCCTCGACGGGCGCGAGATAGCCCTCTCGCCCGGAGACGCAGTGGATATTCCCATCGGCGCAGCCCACCGGGTCGAAAACCCGGGCGGCGAAATGCTGGTTTTTATCGAGATCCAGCGTGGCAGCTACTTTGGTGAGGATGACATCGTTAGGCTACAGGATGATTTCGGGCGTGTCTCTGCGTGAGTGCAAGGCGCCCTTCGTGGAAATTCAGGCGGTCAGGGCTCGCGCCTTTTAAGCTCTGCCAGGAGATCCCCCAACGGGATCAATGCGACGCCGATCCCGGAATCTGAAAATCCGTAGGGAAGCACCAGCTGATCGCCGTTGATAAGCGCACCGCAAGAGTAAAGAACGTTCGGCACGTAACCCTCGCGCTCCGTCGCATCCGGAATGAGTAGCGGATCTCGGAGGTGGCCGAGAACGCGCCGGGGGTCTTCGAGATCGAGGAGCAGTGCCCCGATAGCGTAACGTCTCATCGGTCCCACGCCATGCGTGAGCACCAGCCACCCGGCCTCCGTCTCCAGCGGCGAGCCACAGTTGCCGATCTGCACGAGATCCCACGGGTTGGATGGTCTACGGATCTCGGTCACGTCGCTCCAAAACCGCACGTCGCTCGACGTGACGAGGTGGAGGTTCTCGCGATCCTTGCGGGACAGCATGACGTATCTTCCGTCGATCTGGCGTGGAAACAAAGCCATGCCTTTATTCTGCGCAGCGGAGCCATTGAGCGTCGAGATCGTGAACGACACGAAGTCTTCAGTCTCGATCAACTGAGGAAGTATCTTGAATCCATCGAAGGCCGTATAGGTCCCGTAGTATTTCACGGTGCCGTCGCTCTCGATGAAACGGACAAACCGCGCATCCTCCATACCGCGCGTCTCGTGGGGTCCGGCCGGAAAGATGACTCGTTCCATTAGTGCCGATTCCGGAGGGAAGCTCGTGACGTAATTCGAGGACGCGAGCATGCGGATGATCTTCTCGGTCTCGTAAATTATGGCGTGAGAAGGGCCGCGCTCTTCCAGCACGGCTAGAGAGTGCTCCAGCTCGGCGATCGTGAACCGGTCCGAGAGTCGGTCCAGGACGCCCCGGGCGATCTCGTTTTCTGCTTCCAGCTCGGCCAGCGTAGTGCGAAACCGCCGTTTGTCGTAGATCGGAGACGCACGGTGGCCGGTGATGAGTTGTGGTCCGAGCGGGTCGAATGTCAGGTTGCTCGCCGCGTCGATCACCCCGGAGCGGAACTCGATGGATGAGATGTGTCCCTCGCCGACCGCGCGTAGACTCATCACGAAGCGCCGCTCACCGATGCGGAGGTGGGCCTGGTCGGGTGCGAGCACCATCGACGGGTTGAAGAGCGCGGCGGCTTCGACGGAGTACTCGTGGGTGAAATAGGCGCCTATGAGCAGGCGTCGGTCGCGAGAGAGGTGATTGGCCGGACCGAGATGGTGGGCGACCAGATCGAAGTGGCGCTGCAGGACCTCTTCAAGCCCTTTGTGTCGGAGCGAAAAGTCGGCCACGAGCCCAGCCAGGACCGCAGCAACCTCTGCTTCCGGGATTTCCAGGATCCGCTGCATCAGCATTCCGGCCCTGGAATCGCCTCCCGGAACTATTTCCTGACCTGGCAGGTACGGATTGGCGATCACCCGGCGGGCGTCCGGCAGGAGCCTGTGACTCGTCCGCGTAACAGCGATTCGGGACATGCTATGTCTCTCCCTCGAAACCGGCAGCGTGCTCAAGGCCTTTCGCCGGCGAGCTCCAGCATTTCCAGGAGAGACAAGAGAAAGCAGATAGTGCTCTCGGCCCCTTCATTCTGGTTCGGTCGCGTGGCTTCGAGCCCATCGCGACAGCCGGCGGTGACGAAGTCGTATAGAGGAAGCCCGAGCCGGTTTGCGCCCAGGAACCAGGCGAATGCTTCACGCATACGAGCAAGATAATGATGATCGCCGGTGGCCAGATAGGCGCCGCGAAAGGCAAGCACGAACGCGGCGGCGTCGATCGGTTGCTCATCCGCATCCGGCTTGGTGCCCCCGCGGCAGTACCATCCGGCGTTTCCCACGAGGACCAACTGCCCATCCTTGAAACATACCTCCTCCAGGAAGTCGAGCGCCTCGCGGGCAACGCGCAGGCTTGCCCGCTTGCCCGTTACGACGAAAGCCTTGAAGAGCGCCAAGGGAATCAATGCGTTGTCGTACGTGAGCGTCGGCTCGAACCAACGCCAATCGTCGGTGGCTTCCTGCTGGTAACATCTGACAAGCTTATTAGCCAAGCGGCCCAGGGTGGCCCGCGCCGTGGTGGCAGTTGGCTCCGCCCCCAGGAAGCTCGCTAAACCGAGCATGGTTAATGCGGTCCCGCGCAGGCCGTAGCCCATGGTCGTGGTCAAAGCCCGCTCGAACATCTCTCTTGCCAGAAGCCTGCAGCCATCGTCGGTCGCCAGCCGAACGCCGGTGCCCAGCGCCCAAATCGCTCGCCCGACGCAATCCTCCGAACCGGGATCAGAGTCGAAGGTCCGGTCGTAGCTCATCAGGTTCCTGAAGCCGCCATCGTCGGTCTGCGCGTAGCGCAGGTAGCTGAGGTACGTGGTCACGAGTCGCTTGGTCTCCGGCGAGCTGCTCACGCGATCGGCTTGCAGCGCGACTATGAGCGCCCGAGCGTTGTCATCGACACAATAACCCGTTTGTCGGGCTGGAACGCTATACGTGGCGTGCTGGATGATCCCGGTGTCGTCCGTCATTCGCAACAGGTGATCGAGACGCAGCTCCGGGAGGCGGCTGGTCCGAGTCGGCTTGGGGCGAGCGCGGATCCTGGGCGTCTCTGTCATCACCCTCCTACCCAATTCGAGATACGCCTCCCCGATGCGCGGCCAGACCATAGACCGCGTAAATTCGTAAGCCGATGATCTCACGCGGTCCAGCTCAGCAGGAGAATTCAGAAGCGACATAAGGACCCTGCTCAAAGCACCGCTATCGCCGAACGGGAAGAGAGACCCGCGCCCCGCCGCAAGGAGCTCCTGCGCATGCCAGTAGGGGGTCGAGACCGCCGCCGCACCGGCACCCATGGCATAGGACAACGCGCCACTGGTAACCTGGGCCTCGTTTTGGTAGGGACTCACGAAGATGTCAGCGGCCTGAAGATAGTTGCACAGCTCTTCGGCCGTCACGAACTGATCTTGAAATATGACGTGGTCCCGGACGCCGAGCCGTTTGGCCTCCGCCTCGAGGGTCGTCCGGTACGCCTCGCCGTGCCGGCGGAGGATCGTGGGATGGGTTGGGCCGACCACGAAGTAAACGAGATCTGGAAACGCTGCAAGCACCGCCGGCAACGCGCGGATCACAGTCTCGATGCCCTTGTTGGGACCCAGCAACCCAAAGGTCAGGAGCATTCGTTGGCCCGATACCCCGAACTTCGCCTTCAGTTGCTGCTGGTCACGCGGTTCCATCTCGGGAATTCCGTGAGGAATAACGTGGATCTTCTGCCCCCGCACCCCATACGAGGTACCGAGGAGCTCGGCGGCGACATTGCTCATCACGACGATGCCGTCACACTGTCGTGCCATCCCCTGGACGATGGCTCTTTGGGATTCGGATGGACGCTTGAGGACGGTGTGCAGCGTGGCGATCACCGGAACTCGCAAGGCAGTTACAAAGTCGAGAATATAGGTGCCGTCATCGCCGCCAAAGATGCCGTGCTCGTGCTGAAGGGACACCAAGCGCACGTCGGTGTAGTTGACGAACTCGGCGGCACGAGCGTAGTCGCCCTTGACTTCCTCGCGGATCTCATATTGCACGTTCCGCGGATACTCGTACTGCCCTCCCGGATCGGTCACCGCAAGGCTTGTCGCGAACGTGCCTTCACTGGCCATTGCGATCGCCTCGGCAAGGTCTCGCGTAAATGTGGCGATACCGCATCGCCGTGGTGGATACGTCCCGACGAACGCGATCGGCAAATCGCCTTGGGTGGATTTCACCCGGGGATCGTCCCTCTCCGACTGTTGCCGGCCGCCTGGTCCTCGAGGCGCATTAGTGACCTGATGGTGGATCATAGGCATGCCATTCCTTCAGCGGCGAAGCATCGGCAAATCAATGCGGTTTCGCAAATGGGCAAACGGATGAGCTCAACCGGTGATGATATGGCAAGGATAGGGCGTTCAATGCCCCTTTTGCAACCGCTAACGTTTCGTGGACCAGACCGGGTGGTGATTGGGGGGGCCGCACCGGCGCGGGAAGCGCCGTTCGAGGTGCCAGGGGCGTCCTCACGTTCGGAGATCACCACCGAGCCTCGGCCGAACGTGCCGGGCCGCACGTTCCTACACACACCGCGCGTGCCGGGTGACGCGCCGCGCCACGGATAGCCGAGGGGCTCTCGGATACTGGCCTTCCGCGGGATCGATGGGCCGGACGGCCTGGTTGCCGATCTCGGTCACCTCCTGACCCGGCGCGGCTGCGTGACGATGCGGATCAGGGTAGATCGACACACACCTCGGCGAGGGCTTTGCGCTGGGTGGTCGGCACCTCGGCCGGATAACCGTACCACAACAGCGCGACCACCGTCTCCACCGCGGGATCGGCCCATATCAGATCGTAGAATCCGGGATCGCGGATGACGCCTCCGGTATTCCACTTGGACCCGATACCCTCGGCCCACAGGCACAGCATCAGATTCTGGACGGCGCAACAGCAGGCGCCGTAGTCCTCGCGCGCTTGGATCGGATCGGGAGAGTTCTGGCAGGTCACCACGGCCCAGCCCGGCATCGTGCGCCAGCGGGCGAGCTTGTCCGCCGCGGCCTTTGGGCCTTTCTTGCGCTCCACCAGTTGGGCGTTGAGCGCGCAGACCGCCTCGGCGGTCTCGGGACCGAGCACGTAAAAGTGCCACGGCTCGGTGAGACGATGATTGGGGGCCCAGCGCGCCGCGTCGAGCGCCCGATCGAGCGCGTCCCGCGGCGCTCGCTCGGGCTTAAACGCGTAGACGGTACGGCGTGAACGGATCAGCCGTGTCAGGGTCGACGCCGAGGGGGTCTTTTCCACGCGGGGGGTGTTTTCCACGCGCCGCCCCCTCAACCCGCCGGCATTCCGCGGCCGGGGGATGCAGCATCACGAACACCTGCTTCATGTGCGCGAAAACCAGGCCCCATCCGCAAAGCCACAGCCCCAAGGCCCCAAAACGGCGCATGCCCTTGATGGCGTACACGAGGAAAAGCAAAACGGCGGGGAGACATGTGCCGGCTACGATAACAACGATCTGCCTAGGCATATAGCACCTCCCGCCCGCGTTCCGCAAGCTCGGCCATGGCCTCGTCGCGCGTCAGAAAGGGACCGTCTCTGACAACCCGGCCACCACGGAGTCGCGGACGGCTGCCACGCGCCCGGCGGCGGTGCGCTGCACCACCAACTCGGATGGCAGACCGTCCAGGAGGTGGACCGGTGCGGGACTGCCGTCAGGGAACTGGGAGAGATAAACGAGGCCGGTCCGGCGGTCCAGAAATGCGGGCCGGAACCCAGCGCCGCGATTTTCCGCGCTCACCCCGCCGCTGCCGCGATAGCGTCGGTTTTGTGTCCGCAGGTGCCCAAGACTCAAAAGACGCGCGGGCCGCCCGGCTGGCAGGGTCGCGCTCGATATCGGTACGGCCGTCAGTATATCCATCGTACACCTCCAAAACATTTTGGGGAGTAGATGTGCATACCAAGTGCCAGCGATGCCTTCGGGTTGCGCCGAGCCACCGTGGGCCTTTTGGAAAAACCTGCGGCGCTCGCCGCTGCAAACGTGGGCCGCGCACGAAATCCTCATGTATTTCAATGTACTCCGGTTTCAGTGCCGCGTCCGCGTACCACCCGGGTGACTTGCGACGGTATTTTTTCACAATCCCGACTCGTGTGCCGGAGCGGCTCAAATCGAGCGCACTATTGAGCTTCATCCGCGCAGCGCGGCCAGGGCCAGCTCGTAGTCCGGTTCGTGGGCGATCTCGGGCACGAGCTGCGTGTAGATGACCTTGTCCGCGGCATCCAGGACGATGACCGCCCGAGCAGTGATACCGGCGAGCGGCCCGTCCTCGATCAGCACCCCGTAGTCACGGGCGAAATCCTGACTGCGCATGAGCGACAGCGGAATGACGTTTTCCGTCTCCTCCGCCTTGCAGAACCGGCTCATGGCGAAGGGCAGATCGGCGGACACCATGAGGAAGACCGCCTGGGGATGGTCCTTCACCGCCGTGCTGAATCGCCGCGTGGACATCGCGCACACCGGGGTGTCGAGGCTCGGCACGATGTTGAGGAGCTTCTTCTTGCCGGCGTAGGTCGCGAGCGTGACGTCATTGAGCGCAGCATCCACCAGAACAAAGTCGGGTGCCTGACTACCGATCGGCGGCAGGCTGCCGCTGGTGTGGATGGGGTTGCCTTTCAAGGTGATGGTGGCCATGGGTTCTCTCCGTTATTCGAATCCGTTATTGGTGTCGGGGTCGTGGTTGGCTATTTCTCTTCCGCCAGGATCGCCGCGTACTCGTCCGCGTCGAGGAGGCGTTCGAGATCGGCGGGGTTGTCCGGTCTTAGGCGGAAGATCCAGCCCTCGCCATAGGGATCGCGGTTGATGATCTCGGGCTCGCGTTCCAGCGCCGGGTTGACCTCGACCACCTCCCCCGATAACGGGCAATAGAGATCCGACGCCGCCTTGACCGACTCTACCACGGCGCACTCGGCCCGCGCCGGGTAGGCCCCGCCCGCCTCGGGCACCTCGACGAACACCATGTCGCCCAGCGCGTCCTGGGCATGGTCGGAGATCCCGACCTGCACCGTGCCATCGCTCAAGACCCGCACCCATTCGTGGCTCGTGGTGTACTTGAGGTCCTCCGGAATCTGACTCATGTGTCAATCCCCCCCAGCTTCGAAAATCTTCAGCTTCGAAAGCCCCGGTCCCCTGTCAACGTAGATCCCCGTTACCCGAGTGCGGCATAGCAGGGTTGGCCATGACGCACGAACGGGGGTCTTACCGCCTGGGCCGGGAGCCACTTGCCCCTGACCTCCACCCGCAGCGTTCGCGCGGCCCCGACCGGTATTCGGGCGAGGCCGATGGATTTTCGCAGCACCGGCGAATAACCGCCGCTCGTGACCCGTCCAGTCGCAGCGCCATCGGCCTCGACAGGCTGATGCGCCCGGAGGACGCCTCCCTCTGCCAGCACCAGGCCGATGCGCGCGACGCGCACACCGGCCCGGATCCGTTCCTCCAGCGCCGCTCGACCCACGAACCGGCGCCCATCAGGCCCCATGGCAACGGTGCCGGCGAGCCCGCACTCCAGCGGCGAGATGTCCTCATCCATATCGGCGCCGTAGAGGTTCATGCCCGCCTCCAGCCGCAGGCTGTCTCGCGCGCCGAGCCCCACAGGGGACACCCCGCTTTCGTAGAGCCCCGCCCACAAGCCCGCCGCGTCACCGGCCGGGACCATGATCTCGAAGCCATCCTCACCGGTATAGCCGGTGCGGGCGACGCACCGGTCCGCCGTGAAACACGCCGTATACGGTTTCAGACCCCGCGCCGCTTCCGCCAACGCCGTCGGTAGCAAGGGGTAGCAGCGCTCGCGCGCCGCGGGGCCCTGTACGGCGATCATCGCGAGATCGCGTCGCTCCGCGACCCCCACCGCGCGCCCCGCGGCATGCCCCTCCACCCAGGACAGTACCCGGTCACGGGTCGAGGCGTTACTTACCATGCGGAACCGTTGCGCATCCCGGGCGTAGACGACGGTGTCATCCACGACCCCGCCGCGCTCGTTGAGGAGACAGGAGTAGAGCCCCTGCCCCGGGGTTCGCAGCCGTCCCGTGTCGTTGGCCAGTAGCCAGCTCAACAAGGCCGCGGCGTCGGGTCCCTCCACATCCGTGATCATCATATGCGAGACATCGAACATCCCGGCGGCCCGGCGTACCGCCAGGTGCTCCTCGACCTGCGAGCCGTAGTGCACCGGTAGGGACCAACCGGCAAACTCCACCATACGGCCGCCGAGCTCGAGATGGAGGGCGTAGAGTGGCGTCTTGCAGGTCATGGCAGCGATTATCAATAATTCTCAACTTCTCATCACTGGGATGATCACGCCCCAAAGCGCAAAAATCAAGGCGATACGATCCGAGCGTCGAGCCCACCCCCACCCGGCCACCGATCGGGGCACAGGCGGCTAGGCGCCCTGTTCCCGGATCGCCTCCCGGACCGCGGAGATGATCCGGTCTTGGACCAGCGGTTCCAGGTAGGGGTGCATCGGCAGGCTCAACACCTCACCGGCCATGCGTTCCGCTACCGGGAGGCCTCCCGAGGAACGCGGAAACCCGAGATACGCGCTTTGCAGATGCAAGGGCTTGGGATAGTGGATGGCCGTCGGCACTTGGCGCGTCTTGAGGGCCGCGGCGACGGCATCCCGGTGTTTGAGCCTGACGGTGTATTGGGCCCACGTGCTCACCGCGCCGGGGACCACGCGCGGCATCTGGGCTACGTCCCGCAAGGCCTCGGAGTAACGCACAGCGACGCGGTTACGCGCCGCGATCTCGTCCTCGAATATCGCGAGCTTTTCGATCAGGATGGCCGCCTGCAAGGTGTCGAGCCGCCCGTTGATGCCCACGCGCACGGTGTCGTATCGATTCGCGCCTTGGCCATGGACGCGGAGCGACGTGAGCACCGCGGCCCTCTCGGGGTCATCGGTGAAGATAGCGCCGCCATCCCCGTAACAACCGAGCGGCTTGGCCGGGAAAAAGCTCGTCGCGGTGAATCCGGCGAGCGTCCCGACACGCCGGCCGTGGCGGGCCCCCCCGAAGCCCTGCGCCGCATCGGCGATGACGCAAAGGCCCTGGGGCGCGGCCACGGCCTCGATGGCGCAGTAGTCCGCCGGGTGGCCGAAGAGGTCCACCGGGATCACTGCCCTCGGTTCCAGGCCAAGGCGGCGCGCTTCGTCGATCGCCGGGGCAAGCCCCTCGGGATCGAACAGGAAATCGTCGTCGCCGACGTCGACGAAAAAGGGGGTGGCCCCCAGCAGGGCCACGGCCTCCGCGGTCGCGACAAAGGTGAACGAGGGCACGAAGACCGCCTGGCCGGGCCCGATCCCGAGGGCCATGAGCGGGAGCAACAGGGCATCGGTCCCGCTCGCGCAAGCGACGGCGTGCCGCGCACCGCAAAATGCGGCCAGTCGTCCTTCGAGCTCCGCGACCTCGGGACCCTGGATGTACTGGCCGTGCGCAAGCACCCGGGCGATGGCCTGTTCGATGCGGTCCCGGATGCGTCGCTGTTGCGCGCCGAGGTCGATGAAAGGGATAGGCACAGCGCCGGCCATCGCTCACCTTAAGTGCCCAGGCCGCAGCCCGTCAATCCGCACGGGGTGACTGGGCGAGGCCCGTCTGCACCGGCCGCTCGCTATAATTCAAGTATGCGATACCATGCTCGGCTCGGACCCGGCCCGCGTTCGTTTCGAGAGCGCCGGGGATGACTAGGCCGCTCTTGTGCCTCTCGTCGAGGCGGCTTGCCCCGGGGTTTCCGGACCCGGCGCTGGCCCTGGCAGAGCCCGAGGGGCTCCTGGCGCTCGGGGGCGATCTAAGTACCGAGCGCCTGCTCTCTGCTTACCGCCTCGGGATCTTCCCGTGGTACGAGGAAGGCCAGCCGATCCTGTGGTGGTCTCCCGATCCGCGCTGCGTGTTCTACCCCGAGCGTTTCGCCCCCTCGCGGAGCCTCAAGCGCACGCTCCGGCACGGCGCCTTCGAGATCACCCTGGACCGCGATTTCGCTCGTGTCATTCGGGCCTGCTCGGAGCCACGTGGCCCCCTGTATCAAGATGGCGGGGGTCAACAAGGCGGGGGCACGTGGCTCAATGAGGCGATGATCGAGGCCTATATCGGGCTGCACCACCACGGGCATGCACACTCGGTCGAGGCCTGGCAGGGAGAACGGCTGGTCGGGGGACTCTATGGCGTCGCCATCGGCCAGGTGTTCTTCGGCGAGTCCATGTTCAGCCGCATCACCGATGCCTCCAAGGTGTGCCTCTTCCACCTGATGCGGTACCTGACGGCCTGGGGCTACCGGCTCACCGACTGCCAGGTCCGTAGCGACCACCTGGCGCGGCTCGGAGCCACGCTCGTGCCGCGCCGGGAGTTCCTGGCCCGGATCGAACGCTTGTGCGCATCGGACGTCAGCGCGAGCGCCTGGAAAGACATACCGTGACCGAAGCGTTCGCCGGCTCGCGCGCGGCCTTCTATACGACCCCGCCACACGTTTGCAGTTACCTGCCGCCGCGTAAGGCCGCCACGTTATTCGCCGACCCGGCGCTGCCCAAGGATCGTGGGCTATACTCGCTTCTGTCGGAGCAGGGGTTCCGGCGCAGCGGGGCACATCTCTACCGGCCGAGCTGTCCCGGCTGTCAGGCCTGCATCCCTGTCCGCATCCCGGTCCAGGAGTTCCGTCCCCGCCGCAATCAGCGCCGCACCTGGGACGGCAATCGTGATCTGCAGGTCGTTCCGGGCCGGGCCGGATTTCGCGCCGAATACTTCGATCTGTACCGGCGCTACTTGCGGGCGCGCCACCCCGATGGCGGGATGGACGACCCGAGCCCCGAGGGTTTCATGGATTTTCTCACCGCGCCCTGGGCAGAGACGCTGTTCTACGAGTTCCGGCTCGGGGATCGGCTCTTGGCGATCGCCGTCGTGGATCGCCTGGAGCACGCCTTATCGGCCGTCTACACCTTCTATGACCCGGCGTTCCGGGAACGGAGCCTCGGTCGCTACGCCATCCTGCACGAGATCCAGGAGGCCAGGGCCCACGGGCTCGCGTGGCTGTATCTCGGATACTGGATCGCGGGATGCCGTAAGATGCGCTACAAGAACGAGTATCAACCCCTGGAATACTACGTGGACGGCCGCTGGGAGCGCGCTCGGACGGTCAGCGCCGGTCGCTGATCCCTTTGCGGGCCGGCCGGCTTTCAGGCACAATGCGCCCCGCCGAACGGTGAACCCTTATGCCGATATTTGCAAGCCCGACACCCACCGTCATAGCCCAGTGCCGATCGATTGCCCGACCGTCGATTGATCTACCCTGGCCCCATCGCGGCCGGCTGGGTGCGGCACGTAGATCGGGCAGGCGGTAGATCGGCCAGGCGATGGCAAGGGAAGAACACATCGAGATGGAAGGCAAGGTCATTGAGACCTTGCCCAATACCACGTTCAGGGTCCAGCTCGCCAACGGCCACATCGTCACGGCCCATATCTCCGGAAAGATGCGCAAGAATTACATTCGCATCCTCACCGGTGACTCGGTGACCGTGGAGCTCACCCCCTACGATCTGAGCAAAGGCCGGATCATCTATCGAGCGCGTTAGGAAGCCGGTCGCCTCACCCCGCCTGCTCCCTCCCCGCAGCCGGTAACCACTCCTTTTTTACGACCACGAGCAACCCGCGCGCGGCGGCCTCGATGCGATCCAGGGCCTGCTCGAACAGCTCGGCACCACCCCCATAGGGGTCGGCGACCTCCAGGGTGTTCCATTCCGGGGCGAAATGCATGAGGAGATGGATCTTGTATCCCTGTTTCTGCGGACAGCGCGACAGCAGGGTCTCATAGTTGTAGCGATCGAGCGCAATGAGGCGGTCGAAGCGATGAAAATCGTCCGCTTTCAAGGCCCGGGCACGTATCGTCCCGATCTCGATCCCCCGCCTGCGCGCGGCCGACACGGCGCGCGGATCCGGTGGCTCTCCGGCACGGTGCCGTCCATGAGTCCCCGCCGAGCGCACCTCGACGGCGGGGCCGAGCCCAGACGCCGCGACGAGCGCACCAAACACCCCCTCCGCGGTGGGCGAACGGCAGATGTTCCCCGTGCAGACGAACAGGATCCTGAGCTTCGGCCCGTTCGTCCTCGCGGCCCCGGCGGCACGGCCACACGCCGGTACCCAGGCGCTCCGCCACCGACGCCACCGCGAGCCGCCATCCTCGGCAGACACCCTAGAACCTCAGATGGCCGTGCCGGCGGATCAAAGAAGAAACCCGACCCGGCGCGGCGCTCCGATACTGCCCGCTATTGACGAACCCGCACACAGCGGCTCGCGTCGTCATGCGGGGGTGCGCCGCCGGTAAACCCGGACCTATCAGACAACCGCTACATCTTCCGCGTGCAGACCCTTCTGCCCCTCCTTGATGCTGAACTCGACCCGTTGTCCATCCTGCAGGGAACGATATCCGTTGCCGCGAATCGCACGGAAATGAACGAACACGTCGTCACCCTTGTCGCGCTGAATGAAACCGTAACCCTTGGAGTTGTTGAACCACTTCACCGTGCCCTGTTCGCGTTCCGACATACAATGATGACCTCTGTGAGACTGACGATATACCCAACCGACCTGCATCGCAGGCGCCACTGGAGCAGGCCCATCGACCCCCGCTCCTAAACCTGTTCCCACCGTTGATTATTCTAGTGCTAGTCGTATGAAGCTGTTTCGATCGACGTCTCCAGGAACTTCACTTCTTTGGCGCACTTCATTTGCGCCCTTCTTTGGTGCCTCAATCGCCTGGCGATGCGGAGAACGGAACTGACACGCGAGGAAGGTCTCGACGAAGTAACGCCCTGTGTACCAAACCCACTTTTATATTGCTTACTCGGCACCCACGGGCACCGGGGACATCCATGGGTAGGGGCAGCATCAGACACGCAATCCCAATTCCAACTTTCGCTTCATTACCCCTTGCAGCCGCGCTGCGTAACTCGCCCGGCTACAACGATTTAGCTTACACCATAAATCTCATTGTGCAAACCTGTGTCCGGCGGCGGGCCGGGCCGTTACCAGCCGCTGCCGGACGCGGGCCAGATCGCCGGGGGTATCCACGCCGCCTTCCACCGGACCCACGGCGATGGCAACGGCGATTCGATAGCCATGATAGAGGACACGCAGCTGTTCCAGGGCCTCGATCTGCTCGATAGCACAGACCGGCAAGCGGCACAGGCGGCGCAGGAAGCCGGCGCGATACGCATAGAGGCCCAGGTGTCGGAACCACGTCCCTCGAGTCGGATCCAACGGCCCCGCGCGCACCTCGTCTGGGCCGGCATGCGCAAAGGGGATGGACGCACGGCTGAAGTACAAGGCATGGCCGGCGTCATCCATGACCACCTTGACGACATTGCGATCGAAGAGGTCCTCCCGTCTCGAGATCGGCGTGCACAGCGTGGCCATGGGCACATCCTGAGCGAGCAGAGCGGCGACCTCGGCGATGGCGTGTGGCGGCATAAACGGTTCATCGCCCTGCAGATTGACGATGACGGCATCGTCGTCCTCCCCGAGGAGCGTCGCGGCCTCGGCGATGCGGTCCGTCCCCGAGGCATGCCCGGGAGCGGTGATGCACACCGTGGCACCGAAGGCCTCGGCGCGCGCCTTGATGCGTTCATCGTCGGTGGCCACTACCACCCGCGCCGCGCCACTCTCCCGGGCGCGCTCGAACACGTGTTGCAACATGGGCTTGCCTGCGATGTCGAGAAGGGGCTTGCCGGGTAGCCGCGACGAGCCATAACGGGCCGGGATGTACACCCGGAAATG
Organism: Gammaproteobacteria bacterium; assembly: GCA_013697045.1. Lineage (GTDB taxonomy): Bacteria > Pseudomonadota > Gammaproteobacteria > JACCXJ01 > JACCXJ01 > JACCXJ01. The sequence goes on from JACCXJ010000071.1 coordinate 15,562, forward strand.
CAACTATACGACCTCGTCCGGCGCCAGCTTGCGGGCCTCATCCTCGAGCATCACCGGGATCTCGTCGCGGATGGGATAGGCCAGCCGGCACGCCTTACAGACCAATTCGGCCTCCGCGCGCCGGTAGCGGAGCGGTCCTTTGCAGACTGGGCAGACTAGGATGTCCAATAGATGTTTATCCACGACACTCACTCCGAAGAAGTTCGATGAACCGTTGCTCGAATTCCGGGGGTAGATGCGCTGCTATCGGCAGGTACCAGTGACCGGGAGCGGCGAAGCGCCGGCATTTTACCGCGTCCTTCTCGGTCATGATGAGCGGGAGCCCGTCGGCGAACGTGATATCGCCCGGCGCGAACCGATGGTGATCGGGATAGGGGTGAGGGATAACCTCAAAACCCAGGGCGGCAAGGGTGGCGAAGAAGCGCTCTGGATGCGCGATCCCCGCGACCGCATGCACCACGCGTCCCTGCCACGCCGTGGCCGCGAGCGCGTGGTCGTCCGCGAGCGAACGGAGCCACAACGCCCGGCACTGCATGGGATAGACGGCGCGCCTCGGGACCCGATGAGGGGCGAGATCTCGAATGACATCCGTCCCCCCCTGCCCGCCGTTCTCCACCACCAGATCCACCGACGCGAGGCGGCTTAGCGGCTCTCGCAACGGACCCGCGGGCAGGAGCCGGCCGTTGCCGAAGCGCCGCACTGCGTCGATGACGGCGATCTCGAGATCGCGGTGGAGCGCGAGGTGCTGCAGGCCGTCGTCGCTCACGATGACATCGCAACGCTCCAAGAGGACCTGAGCGGCACGGTAACGGTCCGGCCCGGCGACCACCGGGCAGCATCCCCGTCGGGAGAGCAGCACCGGCTCGTCCCCCACCACGGCCGGATCGCTGTCGGTACGCACCTCCTGGGGCCACACGCCCGCCTCGCCCCCGTAGCCCCGCGTGACGATCCCCGGTCGGTAGCCATGGCGGCGCAGGCATTCCACAAGCCAAACCACGAGCGGTGTCTTCCCGGCCCCCCCCACGGTGAGGTTGCCCACCACGACGACCGGCTTAGTGCAGCGCGACACGCGCCTGAGCCCCACCCGGTAGGCCGCGCGTCTGAGCGCCACACAAACCCGGTAGAGCCAGGATAGCGGCGCGAGCACGAGGCCCAAGGGGTGGCCGCCGTACCAGATGGCCTGGGCGAGATCGGTCAGCGGCACGTTCTATTACTATTGCTCCCCGCGGGACCGCCGTGCGCTGCCCTCAACGCAGCCGATGTCAGGCGCTATAATCCTGTTCTGATTCAGGCATTCCGATTCAGGCATTCCAAATTCAGGCGTCGCGATTCAGGCGCCACGATGTGAACACGGCCATGACGACCTCCCCGCTCCCATCCCTGGAGACCTTTCAAAACCCCAAGCCGGATCGGGATTATCTCATCCGCATCCGCATCCCCGAGTTCACCTGCCTGTGTCCCAAGACCGGCCAGCCCGACTTCGCGACCCTGCGGCTTGGCTATGTCCCCGATCACCATTGCCTGGAGCTCAAGGCCCTGAAGCTCTATATCTGGTCCTATCGCGAGACCGGCGCCTACCACGAAGACATCACCAACCGCATCCTCGACGACGTCGTGACGGCCATCCGCCCGCGCTTTGCGCGGATCGAGGCGCGGTTCAATGTGCGCGGCGGATTGTACACGACCGTGATCGCCCACTACCAGGCGCCGGACTGGGAAGCCCCACCCGGTCTCGATCTCGGCTGAGCGGCAGCGGTGAACCCCGCGCGGGAGTTGGCCCACGGATTTCGGTATGCGTTCGTCGGCGTGCGCCTCATCGGCGCGGCGGGGATCCGGCGCTATGTGGCGATCCCATTAGTCATCAACGCCCTGATCTTCTACCTCGCCGCACTGTATCTCGTAGAGCGCTTGACCGGGCTGGCACAGCGCTTTCTTCCCGACTGGTTGCAGTGGCTGTTCTGGCCGGTGGTCATCCTCTCGGTCATGGGGATCGTGTTCTTCGGCTTCACCTACCTCGCCAATCTCGTCGCCACGCCGTTCAACGGCCGCCTCGCCGTGGCCGTCGAGAAACGCCTCACGGGACAGCCGCCCGCGGACCCCGCGAGCGGCGCGGGCCTGTGCCGGCAGGCGCTGAAGGCGTGGCTATCCGAGCTTCGCAAGCTGGCGCATGCGGCCCTGTGTATCATCCCAGTGACGATCCTGTTCCTGGTACCGGGGCTGCAAGCCATCGCGCCGCTCTTATGGTTCTTGGTCGCGGCCTGGCTCTTGGCGCTGGAATACGCAGACTATCCGATGGCCAATCATGGCCTCGATGTGCGCGCCCAGCGGGCGCTATTGGCCGAGCAGCGGCCTTTGGCGCTCGGCTTCGGCCTCGCGGCCTTGTGCATGACCCTCATACCCGTCGTGAACTGCATCGCCATGCCGGCGGCCGTGGCCGGCGCGACGGCGCTCTGGATCGAGCGGCTCCGACCTGTCCGCCCGCCGGCATCGCGCAGCATTCCCCCGGCTAATCCGCCTCCAGCTAATTGCCCTCCAGCTAATCGCCCCTCCAGCTAATCAGAATACGCGAGGGTATTGCCAAGACGGCTCGCCAGGCGATAGCCGTGGGAGCGCAGCAAGTGCTCGCAGGCCGCCCGATCCGGGCGGGGCAGGTGACGGTGCTCGTAGAGCACGATGCCGGGTCTCAAGGTCCGAAAGTCGATCTGCTTGATGACCTCGTAATCATGACCCTCGGTATCGATCGACAAGAGGTCGAGTCGATCGACTCGGTGTTTCTCCAAGAGCCGGCCGAGGGGCAGACATTGTACCTGTTCGCGGACGATATAGCGTTCCAGGTCCGGGACCACGAAACGATGCTTGCGCACCACCTCCAGGTGGAAGGACGCGAGTCCGCGGCACCAGGCGGGCAGGTGCTCCACCTCGTCGCATATCCGAAATAGATCGCGCCGCTCCTCGCGCTCGGCGATCGCCAGCGGTTCGATGATGAGCCCGGTATGACCGCGATAATTGGCGCGCAGGCGGGCGCAATAAGCCGGCACCGGCTCCACCAGGATCCCGCGCCAGCGGAAGCGCAGGATGAAGTCGCGCAGGTAGTCGCGCATAGCGCCGTCGTTGGCGCCGATCTGTATGAAGTAGAAATCGTCAGAGGCGGACGCCCGCCCCGACAGGATCCGGTCGAGCTTCTTCCATCTGGGGACATAGAACCAATCGTCGGCGATCTTCACGAGGAGAGAGCACAGCGCCGCCGGGTTCCAAGGCATGGGTTTCAGGCTCCGGGAACGCGGCACGGGGGCATCTTCATTGACTATAAATTTGGCATCGACCATAAATCTGGCATTGACTGTAAATCTGGCGTGATCACCACGCCGGTGCCGACCCGGACGGCATCGAACAACGCCACGATGTCCGAGCTCCGCATGCGCACGCATCCGCGTGAGCCAGGGACACCCATGGGCACTTCGTCGGGCGCGCCGTGGATATAGACGTAGCGGCCGCGGGTATCGACATCGCCTCCCTGGTTGCGCCCGGGTTCGAGCCCGGTGAGCCATAGGATGCGCGTCAGGATCCAGTC
>JACCXJ010000089.1 GCA_013697045.1 Gammaproteobacteria bacterium
GTCCGATCAGGACCGCGTCGACCCCCGGCACCCGCGCGATGGCGGCGATGTCGCGCACCGCTTCGATGTGCTCGGCCTGCACGATCACCGCGAGGCCGTCGTTCGCTTCTGCAACGTAGTCCGAAAACCCGAGGCCATAGCGGTGGGCGCGTGCGATGCCGACGCCGCGCGTCCCCCAGGGCGGATACTTGCAGTGCCGCACCACCCGGAGCGCCTGCTCCGCGGAGTTGACCTGGGGGATGATGACGCCGGCCGCCCCGATATCCAAGGCCTTCTTGATCCAGACCTCCTCCCCGGCAGGGACACGCACCAGCGGCGCGCAACGGGCCCCGACCGCCTGCAAGAGCCGCAATGCGCCGGCGCTCTCGAACGGTCCATGTTCGGCATCGATGAACAGCCAGTCGAAACCGACCTCGGCCAGCAGTTCGGCGACCTCGGGCGATGGCAGGCTGATGAGCGTGCCGATCAATCGATCGCCGGCCAAGAGCCGTGCGCGAAACTCCGCGTGCATCGTGAGTCATCCTCGCTTCGTCGGGAACCCACTATAGGGTAAGCCCTAACTAGCTAGCCAAAGATATTTGAAATTGCGTGCTCTTTTCCATCCCTTTCCCCTGGAAGGGGGATGGGGGTTGAGTCTCTCAGAACTATGCGACGCCAAACCCCACCTCGCCCCCCCGCCAGGGGGAGGGAATAAGCTGGCTCTGCGATGGGCGCGCCGCCAAGCGCGGGCCCGGCGGATCAGGCGGTGATCATGAGCAACGCGGCGGCCACGCGCCTGCCTTCGGCGCTCAAGACCATGAAGCTACGGCAGGCGGCGGCCGTGTCCATGACCTCGAAACCGATGTGGTGTCGGGCGAGCGGCGCCGTGACCTCGCGGCTCGGGAAGCGCAGCCGCGCGCCGGTCCCGAGCACGGCGATCTCGGGTCCGAGCGCCGCGATCTGGTCCAGATGTTCGGCCGTCATCTCCTCGAACCCCTGGGGCGGCCAGTCGCGCACCAGGCGATCGGTCGTGATGATGAAGCTCTGGGTGAGGGTCTCGTCGTTCACCACGATGGCGCCGTGGCGATACCCGCGGATCGCGTAGCGGCCCATCCCGTGATCCAGGTCGAACTTCATCACATGAGCGAGGGGCGCTTGTTCAGCTTGCGCTGCAGCGTACGCCGGTGCATCCCGAGCCGCCGCGCCGCACTCGAGACATTCCCGGCACATTCCGTGAGCACCCGCTGGATATGCTCCCATTTGAGCCGATCCACCGAGATCGGCCGGGGCGCGGGGTTGACCTGCGGATCGCCCTCGTCGCGGTCGAAGGCCGCCACGATCTCGTCCGCATCGGTGGGTTTGGTCAGATAATGGGTGGCGCCGAGCTTGATGGCCTCGACCGCCGTCGTGATGCTCGCATATCCCGTCAGGACCACGACCTTGGCCGCGCCGCCCGCTTGGCACAGCGCCGAGACCAGCTCCAGCCCCGAGGGACCGGGCATGCGCAGATCCACCACGGCATAGTGGGGGGCCTCCGCCTCGGCCAGTCGGCGCGCATCGGGGACGTTGTGCGCGATGCGGACGGCGAAGCCGCGTTTTTCCAAGGCCTCACCGAGAACCCCGCAAAAGGTCTCGTCGTCATCGACGAGCAAGAGCCGCGGGCCGGGAAGGGCGTCCGAGATCATCCCTCGATCATACTCGCTGCGACGCCAGCAACGGAGCCAGCGCCACGCTGATGCGGGCACGCACCCCGGCGCCCGGCAGATCGCTTACCGTCAGCTCCCCGCCCAGGCGATTCAGCGTGCTACGCGCGAGATAGAGCCCGAGTCCCATGCCCTTGCCGGATGGTTTGGTGGTCACGAAGGGCTCGCCGATGTGGTCTTTGATCTCGGGCGGCAGTCCGGCCCCGTCATCGGCCACCTGAATGGAAAGTGCGTCGGAAGACCAGCGCACCTCCAAGTCGACGTTGCGTGCCGCGGCGTCCGCCGCATTGTTCAAGACATTCAAGATAGCCTGGTCGAGCGTGCGATCCGCGACGATCTCGGGGGCCGGGCGCGGGCCCTCGAAACGCGATGCCAGGGGCACGCCGGGGCGCAGCGCGCGCCACTCCCCGATCAGGTCTTCCAGGTAACGGTCCACCCGCACCCTCCGGCCGGCATCGGCCTGCACCTGCCCGGCGCGCGCCGCCATGTTAGCGAGGATGCTCTTGCAGCGATTGATCTGCTCGCGCAGTAGCCCGATGCGGGCCGTGAGCACCGCTTCGCCTCGGTGCTCGCGCTCCATCTCCTTGGCAACGATCGCCATGGTGCCGAGCGGCGTGCCGAGCTCGTGAGCCGTCCCGGCCGCCAGCGTGCCGAGCACCACGAGCTGATTGGCCTCGAGTGCCCGTTCGCGGGCCGCCGCCAGCTCGTGCTCATGGACGCGCAGTGCGGCGCCCATCTTGGCGACGAAATAGGCGACGACCCCGGCGCTGAACAAAAAACCCCACCACATTCCCCAGATATGCCTGGTGAAGTCATGCCCGATCGCTTCGCCCTGCGGCGGGTGCACCTCGACGTAGAGGGGATGCACATGAGCAAACATCAAGACCGTGTAGCAGAGGACGGATTCCACGGCCACGCACCCGGCCAAGGCCGGCCGCAACAACGCCGCGGCCACGATCACCGGGACCAGCAAGAGCGGGGCGAAGGGGTTGGCGGCGCCGCCGGCGAACAACAGCAAGGCCGCCATCCCGAAGACATCGACGGACAGCTGTCCGAGCATCATGCGTTCCGAGACCGGTACGCCCGGTTCGATGAAACGCGCGCTCACCAGCGTCAACACCGTGAGCGCGGCGATCACGATGACCACGGGCAGGCCCGCGGGCGGCACGGCGAGGATATAGTTGGATGCGAACACCGCAGCGAGTTGCCCCGAGATGATGACGGCGCGCAGCAAGAACAGGTACTGCAGGCACAGCCCCGTCAGAATGCTCGCCGGTGCCGGACGGATCGGGGTAGTGTTCATCGCACTATGGTGTCGTCGATCGGTGTGGGACAGGGCCATGTTACCACCGTCGTAAGGCCCGCCCCCGGATCGAGATACACCGCATCGAGACACGCGCATCGAGGTACGTGGCGCGCGGAGATCGTGTAGACTTGATGAAAGTGCCACGAGCCCCCGCCCGGGTTCGCAACATCGGCGCAGCGCAAGCCGGGGGTCGTGCGGGGGACAGCTCCCGCTCTACATCGTAGGCCACAGCGGCGGCGGTAATAGTCGCATGTCTGTCCCACGGCCCTGTGCACGCAGGTGTGATCACTGCACGCAGGTCTGATTGCGAAGTCCGTACTCGGGAGGAAATCACGATGGCGTCGGCAGCGCAACCCTCATTACAAGAACGCATATTCGCTTGGTTCTTCGCCCACCTCGATCTCGTCTTCGGGGTCCTGCGCTGGGTCAAACCCGTGCTCGTCACCAAAGGCAACACGATCGTCACCCGGTTCGATCACGTCCAGGAGGTGCTGTCGCGCGATTGGGTGTTTCAGGTCCCTTACCGGCAGAAAATGGAGCGCGTGACGGCCGGGCAGAACTTCTTCCTCGGCATGCAGAATACCCCGGAGTACACGCGCGATGTCTCCAACATGCGCTGGCGGTGCGCCACCGATGTCGACGAGCGCATCGCGCCCTTCGTCACGCGCGGCCGAGGACATCCTGGCCGCGAGCGGCGGCCGCATCGATGTCGTGCAGACCTTGACTCGCGTGCCCGACGCGCCTCCTCGGTGATTATTTCGGGACCCCGGGCTGGGACGAGAACGAATTCACGGATGCCGCCACGGCCATGTTCCAGTATCTTTTCTATCCCGATGACCCGGCGGTCGAGCGGCTCGCGCTGGAGGCGGCGGCCAAGACCCGCGCCTATCTCGACGCCCTCATCGCCGAGCGCAAGCGCGATCGGGGGCGCCGCGATGATGTGATCGAGCGGTGCCTGGCGATGCAGGACGCGGGGCTGCCGGGCATGGACGACCTCTCGATCCGCAATAACCTCATCGGGCTCATCATCGGTGCGATCCCGACCACCTCGAAAAGCGCGGTCTTGACGCTCTGCTCGACTATCTATTGAGCCACCCGGAGCTATTGCCCAAGGCCCAGGCGGCGGCGCGCGCGGACGACGACGCGCTCATGGCCAAGTACGTGCTCGAGTGCCTGCGCTTCAACTCCTTCGCGGCCGGCATCGCACGCGTGTGTGCCGAGGACTACGTGGTCGCCCGCGGTACCCTCTGGGCGACCAGGATCCCCAAGGGCGCCTCGGTCTTGGCGGCGACGCAATCGGCGATGATGGATTGGCGGGCACTGAAATCACCGAAGCAGTTCCTGCTGGACCGGCCCGACTATGTGTACCCTCCAGTTGCATAAATATTCACGCGGATCGTCAAGGAAGGGCGTAAAAGACAGGGTTGTAGCGAGTTTGTAGCGTTGCGCTGGACATCACCGCCGGTGATATCCAGCCTTTAAGGAAAAATAT
>JACCXJ010000123.1 GCA_013697045.1 Gammaproteobacteria bacterium
AACGGACTGGCGCTCCATCCCGAGAAGACCCATCTCGGGGATTGTCGGGAGCCCGGTTACGGGTTCGAGTTCCTCGGCTATCGCTTCGAGTGTGGTTGCCGCTCCGTACGCAAGAAAAGTCTCGCGGCTCTGAAGGACCTGATCCGCCGGAAGACCCGGCGTACCCGTGGCGACAGCCTGAAGCGCATCATCGCGGACCTCAATCCCATCCTGCGTGGCTGGTTTGCCTACTTCAAGCATGCGCTTTCCTGGACCTTTCGGTTGCTGGATGGTTTCATCCGGCGCCGCTTGCGTGCGCTTCTACGCAAGCAACAGAAGCGTCCGGGTTTCGGTCGATGTCATGCGGACCATCTCCGCTGGCCTAATGCTTTCTTCGCCGAACAGGGGCTTTTCACCTTATATGACGCCTTTGTCCTGGCGCGCCAATCCCGATGAGGAAACCACCGACTGGAGAGCCGTGCGCGGGAGAACCGCCCACACGGTTCGGAGGGAGGGGAGGGCCGAGTGGTCCTTCCCTACCCCTATCGCTTGCTTTTCGCTGCTCTTAGGATGCAAAGTCAGCGGCAGGATCCTGGCGTAGTGATTGAAGTCCTCGTCAGTCGTAAAGATCGCGAGCGCTCGGCGGGTAGCGACGGCACAGATGAGGAAATCGACACTCGAGCCCTGGAGCCCGGCCGCACGGCAGCGGTTGGAAAAGGAAGCAGCCTCCTCATAGTCGCCGGTACCTAACTCGACGTCGGGAAAGGCGCGCAGTTGCTCCCGGAGCGCGTCGAACTGGTCGGGAGTACGCACGCCCGAAAGCAGCTCTTGTCGAACAGGCCCCATGATCAGAGCCCGTCCGTCATGAATCAGATCCGCGAGCACGGCGACCCAGGGAGAGTGGGAGGCGTGCCCTTTACGCCGTAGGGCCAATGACCAGACCGAGGTGTCAACCAATACGTTCAAGAACGCCACCGAGCCTTCTTGTAGTCGTATTTGGGATCGAAATCGATGTGGCCAAATAGCTCCAGCACCCGCGTTTGCTTCCGACGCTGGATGTACTCCTCAAGCGCCTCGGTGACGGTCGCCTTCTTCGTGCGGTGGCCACCGATGCGAAGGGCCTCTTCGAGAAGCTTGTCATCGATCGCGAGGTTGGTAGCCATGTGTGACATGCTACACATGCGGCCGTATAGATGCAAGCACGCTCCGGGAGACGGCTCGAGACCACCGTGGAGCAGCGCGTCCGCGCCGCCCGAGAAGGAAGAAACTACCGGAGCGCCGGGCTCTCGCTCACGTCGGGCGAACATTCGCGCGAAGGGCCTGCGTCAGCGGGGCAACGCGCAGCCCCGCTTGCTGGAAATCACGCCACCCCTAAACGTAAAGCAACGAAAGATCCGGCGCGCAGCAAATTTTCTCATAAGCCCTGAGCCTCAAGCCATCCATCCGCCGGCAGGCATGGCCCTCCGTGGCATCAGGGCGTCTTGTTCTCCTTCTCCTTATCAGTGGAGGAGGTCGATTTCCCCGTAGACGGTTGCCGTTTGGTCGTCTTGGGTTCGGGCGTGCGCTTGGTTGCGGCTTTGTCGGTCGCGGTCTGCGTTTTTTTGGCCGGGACCTTGGGTGGGGTCGCCGGGGGCTTGGCGGCTGCGGATGGCTCCTTGCCGGCCGCGGCGCTCGGCGGCTCGGTGGGCGATGCGGCCTCCGGGGTTGGCTCCGCGCCGGGCTCGGCGTTCGGTCCTGCGGTGGGACCGGATTCGGCCGGCCGTGCGCTCTTGCTTTCAATGCCTTCTACCGGTTTCGGCGTGGCTCCGGCCTCGCCTTCTCCCGCAGCCGGGGCGTCCTTCGGGGTATCCGCGGCGGGGGCCTGGATGTCCGGTGCGGCCGATCTTGGGTCACCCGCTGGTGATTCAGGCGCTGGGGCTTCAGGCGATGGTGAATCAGACCCCTGTGATCCCGGCGACGGCGACACCGGGGCGGGCGGCACATCGCCTCCCGTAACACCCCGACCCGACTCGCCGGGGAGGGCCGGGAGATCGGACTGCGGCGGCTCGGACTCCTTTTCTTCGATCGGGGCGATGGTGTTCTCTATGATCTCCGTGGGGGTGTTGCCCTCCTTCTGTTCTTCGATGATGCTCTTCGGGCCGGTCGTATTGGCGAAGAGATAATTCAGGAAGAAGCTGTTGGAAAAAAACAGAAGGGCCAGGACCGCCGTGGCCTTGGTGAGAAACGTGGCCGAGCCGCGCGCCCCGAACACGGTCGCCGAGGCGCCACTGCCGAAGGCCGCGCCGGCATCGGCGCCCTTGCCGTGCTGCAAAAGGATGAGGGTGATGAGGCCGATCCCCACGAGCACGTGTAATACCAGAAACAACGCTTGCATGTAGACCTCTTGAATCGATAATCCTAAGCCGCCCGGCAGATGGCCAGGAACTCTGCCGCGCTCAAGGAGGCGCCGCCGATGAGCCCGCCGTCGATGTCGGGCATGGCGAACAGCGCTGCGGCGTTCGCGCCCTTGACGCTGCCGCCGTAGAGGATCGGCAGGGAAGCCGCGGTCTCTGGGTCTCGCTCCGCGATCCGGTCGCGGATGAAGGCGTGGACCTCCTGGGCCTGTGCCGGGGTCGCGTTGCGGCCGGTGCCGATTGCCCACACCGGCTCGTAGGCGATGACCGCCGCGCGTAAGCCCGCGACGCCGCTCTGCTCCAGGACCGCCCTGAGCTGCCTCTCGACGACTGGCCGGGTGTTCCCGGCCTCGCGCTCCGCGAGCGTCTCTCCGAGGCACAGGATGGGGATCAACCCGCCAGAGAGCGCTTGCGAGAACTTCCGCGCCACCCGCCCATCGTCTTCCCGGTAGACCTGGCGCCGTTCCGAATGGCCGACGATCACGTAGCGGCAATGATAGTCGCGCAGCATGGGCCCGGACACCTCGCCGGTGTAGGCCCCGGCCGCCTCTTCGCAGACGTCTTGCGCGCCGAGCGCGATGGGGGTCCCCTCCAAGAGCTCACCGACCAAGGGCAGATATATGAACGGCGGGCACACCGCCACCTCCGCCCGCGGCGCGGGGTTCAGCCCATCCTTGAGGGATCGGACGAGCGGGAGGATCTCGGCGCGCGTGCCGTTCATCTTCCAGTTGCCGGCGACGAGCCGTGGTCGCATCTCATGTCCTCATGGTGAAACACCGAGCGGCGCGGGAGAGTAGCGGGTTGGGCCTCTGAGATCAAATCGATGCGTGCGGGGACCCCGCTCTTTCCCGCTCACGCATGGGGGTGCGCGGCGGGTAGAATGACAGGCTACCCCTGGGCACTCGCACACGATGCAAAAGCGCCGTCTCGGTCGATCCGACCTCTACCTGACCCCGCTGGGGCTCGGGACCTGGGCGATCGGCGGTCCCTGGGCCTATGGCTGGGGGCCGCAGGACGCGGCGAACCTGGCGTTCGCCGAAGGGCTCAGGCGCATCGCGGAGGGCGAGCGGTGCTCGCTCGCCGGCCTCGCCATCGCATGGGTGCTGCGGCGCCCCGAGATCAACTCGGCCATCGTCGGCGCCCGGTCTCCGGCGCAAATCGCCGAGACCGTGAAGTACGTCGATCAGGCCCTGTCGGTGGAGGTCCTCGGGGAGATCGAGCGTTTGCTTGGCGAGCGCGAGGGCTTGTGCCGAGAACGGCGCCCGGTCGAGAGACCCTAGGGCTCGCGAGAGGGCCGCGGTCGCAACGCATGCAACAGACCGAGAGTAAGTCGGCGCCGGTCCTTTTTCTCATCGACACCTTGGTGGTCGGTGGATCGGAAAAGAAGACCGTGGCCGTGTCGAGCGAGCTTGCGCGCCGCGGCCGTCCCGTTCACATCGCCTATCTGAATCCCCCCGCGCCCTTGGCCGAATGGGTCGATAGCCGGGTCCCCCTGGTGTGCCTGGGGCGTCGGGGGAAGCTGTCCTTCGCCGCCATCGGACGCTTGGCGGAATACGTCCGGGTGCACGAGATCCGGTCGATCCTGTGCGTGAATCTCTATCCGATGGCGTACGCTCTCGCGGTTCAGCGGATGCGCCCGCGGAACGCGCTTTCTTTCGATGTCTTGATCAATGTGACCGACTTCGTGTCGCTGAAGCAACATGTTCAGATGCTTGTCTATCGGTGTCTCTTGTCGCAAGCACGGACGATCGTATTCGGTTGTCGATTGCAGCTCGTGAAATGGCGGCGCGTCTACCGCTTGAAGGGAGCAAGGTGTACCTATATCTATAACGGCGTCGATGTCCATAGGTACCAAAAGGGAGCCGTTTCGGGAAACCGCGACGAGTGGCTGCGGCGATGGGGGCTCGATCCGAGTGCCTTCATCGTCGGGAGCATCGGCCGGTTGCGAAAGGAAAAGAATCACCAGGACCTGATCCGCGCGCTGGATCGGCTAGTCGCCCAGGGCGTCCATGCCCAGTGCCTCATCGCCGGAGACGGTCCGGAACGGAACACGCTCCGGGCCATGGCGGCGGACCTCGGTGTAGAGGAGCGTGTCGTATTCGCAGGGGATCTCGCGGATGTGCGGCCGGCCTTGCTCGCGATGGACGTCTTTGTGCTGACATCGAAAGCGGTCGAGACGTTCTCCAACGCGGCGCTGGAGGCGATGGCCATGGCCCGCCCCGTGGTGCTGAGCGATGTGGGTGGCGCGCGGGAAATGGTTTCCGAAGGGAAGAACGGCTACGTCTATCCCAAGGGGGACGTGGAGCGACTCGCGCAGATCCTGAAGCTCATCCACGATCGTCCGGACCTGCGCCAAGCCTTGGGCGACGTCGGGCGGGTGATGGTCGAAGAGCGATTCTCGTTCTCGCAAATGGTCGATGAGTACGAACGCCTGGCCTTTGCGAGCTGAGCGATCGCACGCGCGTCCCTGCAACGGCGGCCAGGCGGGTGGAATAGGATCATGCTCCGCGATCCCGCCGCCACCGGGCGATCACCCGCCAATACACGATGGCGTTGATTACGACGAGCGCGACACCCAGGGCGATCTGTGACCGTCGGGTCAATCCGTCGGGATATAAGATCGGTACCAGATAGTGTTCCAGG
>JACCXJ010000129.1 GCA_013697045.1 Gammaproteobacteria bacterium
AGACCGCCGCCACCGGCGATCCCGAAGGCCTGGAACTGGTCGGGCAGGGGCTCCTGATCGACCGCCGATCCGAGGCGTTGGAGGGCCCCGATCATCTTGTCGCGGCCGGCCAGCCTGGCGCCCCCGGCGTCGGCCCGGAACTCCCGCCAGCGGCTGAACCACATGACGATGATCGACGCGAGCACCCCGAGCACCAGTTGCGCGACGATGGTCGTGATCCAGAACCCGGGGCCGTGGCCGCGCTCGTTCTTGAGCACCACGCGGTCGATCACCTGACCGATCACGCGCGAGAGGAAGATGACGAAGGTATTGACCACGCCCTGGATGAGCGCGAGCGTCACCATATCGCCGTTCGCCACGTGCGTGACCTCGTGCCCCAGGACCGCCTCGATCTCTCCTTCGCGCATGCGCTCTAAGAGGCCGGTGCTGACCGCGACCAGCGCCTTGTCGCGGCTCGCGCCGGTGGCAAAGGCATTGGGGGCGGGCGAGTCGAAGATCGCGACCTCCGGCATGCCGATACCGGCATCACGCGCCAGCCTCGCGACCGTGTCGAGCAACCAGGCCTCGCGGGTATTCGCCGGGCGCTCGATCACGTGCAGGCCCATCAGGTGCTTGGCCGACCACTTGGAGATGAGGAGCGAGATGATGGACCCTCCCATGCCGAAGATGCCGGCCATGACGAGGAGCGCCGGGAGATTGATCCCAACGCCCTGCGCCGCCAGCGCCTCTTCGAGGCCCAGGACCTTGACGGCGATGCTCAGGACCACCATCACCGCGACGTTGGTGACTAGAAATAACAGGATGCGCAACATGGTTCTTCTCCTCACACCCAACGATTCAATTCGCGCGACACCATTCAAGTTTCAAGTACAAGTGGGGATCTTTCGACCCGCTTCAAGGCCCCCGATCCCTCCCGATCCCGTAAAGGATCCCACCTCATCGCCGATAGGTTCGCTCGCAGGACGGGCTCCTCCCCCTCCCCGCTCAATACCGTCCTGCATTGGCCGGGCTCACGCCCGGCCATTTTTTTTTCCAACGCCGCTGACGTTTTGGAATCCCCGCGGCAGCGTCTGCCCGCGCGTTCCGCGAACGCCCGTATACGCCGCGAGATCCCTTGTGGTAAGGGTCAGATGTCGCTGCCCGGCAACTACCACGAGCGACCCGCCCTCCGGGACGGAACAAACCCCCGCCACGAGCTCCTCGCGCGCGGCCAGCTTGGCACTCGAGATCTGGATGAGCTTGAGTCCCTTGCCCTTCTGCAGGAGCGGCAGCTCGGATACCGGAAAGACCAGGAGCCGCCCGCGCGCGCTGGCGACCGCACACAGGTCCGCTCCCGGATCCGTGACCAGGACGGGCAGGAGCACTCGTGCACCACTTGGGACGCTCAGGACCACCTTGCCCGCCTTGTTCTTGGCATAGAGGTCCGAAAGGCGCGCCACGAAACCATACCCGGCGTCGGATGCGATGAGCCACAGCGACTCCGGGGGGCCCAGCATGACGCCTTCGAAGCTGGCGCCGTCCGGGGGTGTCACCCAGCCGGACAGGGGCTCGCCGAGACCGCGGGCCGAGGGCAGCACATGGGCCGGCACGGAATAGCAGCGCCCGGTCGAATCGAGGAACACGGCCGGCTGCTGGCTGCGCCCGCAGGCCGCGGCCCGGAACTCGTCACCGGAGCGGAACGCCAGCTCGGTCGGGTCGATGTCGTGGCCCTTGGCGGCCCGTACCCAGCCCTTCTTCGACAGGATCACCGTGATCGGCTCGCTCTGCACCAGCTCGGCCGCTGCCAGCGCCTGTGCCTCCGCACGCCTCACGATGGGCGATCGGCGCGCGTCCCCATGACGCTCGGCATCCTCCTGGATCTCCTTTCGTATCAGGGCGTTCAGGGCCTTGGGGGACCCCAGGGGCAGTTCGAGGGCACGTTTTTCCTCCAGGAGATCCGCCTGCTCGCCGCGGATCTTCATCTCCTCGAGGCGCGCGAGGTGCCGTAGCTTCAGGTCCAGGATGGCCTCGGCCTGGACATCGCTCAATCCGAACCGCGCTATCAGCACCGGCTTGGGCGGATCCTCATGGCGGATGATGTGGATCACCTCGTCGATGTTGAGAAAGGCGATGAGGAGACCGGCCAGGACGTGCAACCGGCGCTCGACCTCGGCCAGGCGATGTGCGAGGCGCCGCCGCACGGTCTCGGTGCGGTAGCCGAGCCACTCGACCAGCAGCATCTTCAGGTTCTTGACCTGCGGCCGGCCGTTGACCCCGATCATGTTGAGGTTGACCCGGTAGCTGCGCTCCAGATCGGTGGTGGCGAAGAGATGGGCCATGAGCGGCTCGACCTCCACGCGGTTCGAGCGCGGCACCAGCACCAGCCGCACCGGCGTCTCGTGATCGGACTCGTCGCGCAGGTCCTCGATCATGGGCAGCTTCTTGGCCTGCATCTGGAAGGCGATCTGCTCCTGGATACGGTTGCCGGAGGCCTGATAGGGCAGCGCCGTCACCACGATGTTGCCGTCCTCAACCTCATAGACCGCCCGCATGCGCACCGAGCCCATACCGGTCTCGTAGAGCTTCAGCAGCTCGTCGGGCGGGGTGATGAGCTCCCCGGAGGTCGGGTAATCCGGTCCCAGGACATGCTCGCACAGTGCCGCGACCGTGGCCCCCGGGTCGTCGAGCAGCCGGATGCAGGCCGCGGCCACCTCGCGGAGGTTGTGCGGCGGGATGTCGGTCGCCATCCCCACCGCGATCCCGGTGCCCCCGTTCAGTAGCACATTGGGCAGGCGGGCGGGCAAGAGGCGCGGCTCTTCCAGGGTGCCGTCGAAGTTCGGGACCCAGTCCACCGTCCCCTGCCCCAGCTCTTTCAACAGCACCTCGGCGTAGCGCGTGAGCCGGGCCTCGGTGTAGCGCATGGCCGCGAACGACTTCGGCTCGTCCGCCGAGCCCCAGTTTCCCTGCCCATCGACGATGGGGTAGCGATAGCTGAAGGGCTGGGCCATGAGCACCATGGCCTCGTAACAGGCCATGTCCCCGTGGGGGTGGAACTTGCCGATCACGTCGCCCACGGTGCGGGCCGACTTCTTGAACTTGGCGCCGGCCGCGAGCGCCAGCTCCGACATCGCGTAGATGATGCGCCGCTGGACCGGTTTGAGCCCATCGCCCACATGCGGCAGGGCCCGGTCCAGGATCACGTACATCGAGTAATCCAGATAGGCGCGCTCGGTAAAGGCGTGAAGGGGTTGGCGCTCTGTGTTATCGAAATCGAACTCGAGTGACTCGGGCATGGGAGATAACGCTCCAGCGTTCGGAGGCGGGGCGCGATTCTAGCCCGGATTTCTCACCACTGCCTGGGAGGAGATAAACTGCTTGGCGCGAGCGCCGAGGAAAGCCGGGGCGAGGCGGCGGGCCGACGCCGCTACCGGGGGGCGCCGTGCCGCCGCGGGGCACTTGTGCTAACCTATCGGCGCTCGCGTGGCACCGAGGAGGTGGCCTCGAAGCGGGCGCGACCACGATTCGGACGAATACCTAGAGGATTAACGCATGAAGAAGACCTTTTGGACCGCGCTCCTGGCCGGGGCACTCGCCTTCGGAATGAGCAACGCCTTTGCGCAGGGCGGCTTAGAGAAATCGGGCGACTTGAACACCAAACAAATGGCCCAGGCGAAGGTGCACGCCACGGCCGCCCTGGAAGCCGCCAAGGCGGGAGACGCACCCGGTGTGGTGGAGCACGCCAAGGCCGCGTGGAAGACCTGCAAGGAAACCTTGAGCGAGACCGCCGGGTCCTACTTCGAGCGCGCGATGGAAAAGCTGAACACGGCGATCTCGGTAGCCGAAAAGGGGGACGCGGCCGCGGCTGTCGCCCCACTGGAAGGGGCTATCGCGGACATGAGCGAGGGCCAAGCGGCGGCCGACTACTGAGCGCCGATCCGGCACGCTTCCGCAACCCCTGACCTCCCAGTATCCATCAAACCTGGGGGTCAGGGGTCTTCTCTCCCGACCGTGGCCTAGCCCGGATTTCTTACCCCGCGGTTCGGGCCGCCATTCGCTACCGCGCCCGCCCGTAAACGCATGGCTTCCGGCGCCGTGCTAGCATGGGGCGCATGGCGAGCCCCGCCCTGACGAGCGCCACCTCTACGCCCGAGGTAGCCCAGGCCTCCCCGGCACCGGCCGAGGAGGTGGTGGACCTACGCCAGCCCGATCTCTACTTCAACCGCGAGCTGTCGCTGCTCGAGTTCAACCGCAGGGTCCTCGAGCAGGCGCGCGACGAGTCGGTGCCGCTGCTCGAGCGCCTCAAGTTCCTGTGCATCGTGAGCAGCAATCTCGATGAGTTCTTCGAGATCCGCGTGGCCGGCCTGAAACAGCAGGTGGCACTGGGCGCGGCCCCGATCGGACCGGACACGCTCGGGCTGAGCGAGCAGCTCAAGCGCATTGCCGAGACCACCCGGGCCCTCATCCGCGATCAGTACGCGATCTTGAACGACGCCCTCATCCCGCGCCTCGCCGCCCACGGGATCCGTTTCCTGAAACGCTCGGAGTGGTCCACACGCCAGGAAGCCTGGGTCAAGCGCCACTTCAACCGCGAGCTGTTACCGGTCTTGAGCCCCATCGGCCTCGACCCGGCCCATCCCTTCCCGAGGATCCTCAACAAGAGCCTGAACTTCATCGTGGCCTTGGAGGGCAAGGATGCCTTCGGCCGCAACAGCGGCATCGCCATCGTGCAGGCGCCGCGCTCGCTGCCCCGCCTCATCCGTATCCCGGAGTCCCATTCCGAGGGTCCTCACGACTTCGTGTTCCTGTCCTCGATCATCCACGCCCATGTCGGCGATCTATTCCCGGGCATGCGCCCGCAGGGCTGTTTCCAGTTCCGGGTGACCCGCAATAGCGATCTATTGGTCGATGACGAGGAGGTGGACGACCTCCTGCGCGCCCTCGAGGGCGAGCTGCCGGCACGCCGCTTCTCGGATGCCGTGAGGCTCGAGGTGGCGGACGACTGCCCGGCCGAGATGACGACCTTTCTGAGCCAGCAGTTCAAGCTCGGCGCAGAGGACGTCTATCAGTGCAACGGCCCCGTGAACCTCATGCGGCTCATTGCCATCGGCGACCTGGTGGATCGCCCGGACCTCAAGTACCCCGGCTTCGCGCCCGGCCAGCCGCCGCGACTCACCCGCAACACCGATCTCTTCGATACCATCCGCAAGGGGGACGTGCTGCTCCATCACCCCTTCCAGTCCTTTGCCCCGGTCGTGGACTTCGTGCGCCAGGCGGCCGCCGACCCGGATGTCCTCACTATCAAGCAGACCCTCTACCGCACGGGGCCGGACTCGGCCATCGCCGAGACGCTGGTCGCCGCGGCGCGTGCCGGCAAGGAGGTCACGGTGGTTATCGAGCTGCGGGCACGGTTCGAGGAGGAGGCCAACATCGAGCTCGCAAGCGATCTGCAAGAGGCCGGGGCGCACGTGGTGTATGGGATCGTGGGCCACAAGACCCACGCCAAGATGACGCTCGTGGTCCGTCGCGAGGGGCGGCAGTTGCGCCTCTACGTGCACCTCGGCACCGGCAACTATCACGCCCGCACCGCGCGCCTCTACACCGACTATGGCCTCTTGACCTGCGATGCCGCCATCGCCGAGGACTGCCACAAGCTGTTCCAGCAGCTCACCGCGCCGGGCCGTCCGGGCAAGCTCAAGCGCCTCCTGCAATCGCCCTTCACCCTGCACAAGACCCTCCTCCAGTATATCGAGCGCGAGGCCGCCCTGGCCCGCGCCGGCAAACCCGCGCGCATCATCGCCAAGCTCAATGCGCTCGACGAGGAGCAGGTGATCCGCGCGCTCTACGCGGCCTCTCAGGCCGGGGTCCGGATCGACCTCATCGTGCGCGGGGTGTG
>JACCXJ010000144.1 GCA_013697045.1 Gammaproteobacteria bacterium
CGCGCACCGCGCTTGCGCTCCTGCACGGGGCAGTTGGATTGGTAGGATTCGGCGCCTTCGCCGCGCCGGCAGAGCACGGCGTGGTGCGCCCGCATCGCGACGGCGAGGAACCAGCCCATCTGGAAAAGCTCGTGCGTCGCCGTCTGGGCGCGCGCGGTGATCTCTGCCGTCTCCGCCGCGCTGAACTCCTCGACGAAGAACGCCGCCGCGCCGGGCCGGGGCGGCACGCCCCCGAGCGAGCGGATGGACGTGCGCGCCAGGGCGTAAAAGTGGTCTTTGAATCTTTCCGCCTCGCCGAGCGCGGTGCGCCAGCTGCCGGGACGCGGCGTGATCGGTCCCCAGGAACCGGCACGCGGTGGCGTGCTGTCCGCGTTTTCCGCCAGACGCGCGATCTCGGCGAGGAAGAGCTCGGCGCCTTTGGCATCGAGCAGGAGATGCCGCCAGCAGAGGACCACGGTGCTGCCGTGCCCATCGCCCAGCACGTCGAAACGCACGGCGGCCGGCGACGATTCGTTCAAACGCCGCGCGCACAGCGTATCGAGTGGCCCGCGATGTTCCTCCACGGGAAAAGAGGGGCGCGCGTCCACGCGCCACACCCAGCGCGGCACGCCGAGGATGGCCTTGCAGAGGCGTGCGGCGGCGATGGGGCTGGCGGCGGCGAGTCGGGCGGCGGCGGCGCGCAGCGCGGCCAGGTCCAGGCCCGGGCCGAGGCGCAGCACGGTGAGGCCCATGTGCTGGCCCTGGCCGGCGGCGAGCATCATGCGCTCGGCGGTGGCGAGGAACCAGTCCGCGCCGCTCAAGGGCACCGACACCGTCCCTGGCGTGGCCATCAGCCCGCCCTTCGCTCGCGACGGTTTTTTCACAAACTCCGGGTCCGGCAGATGGCTTCGGCGAGGTGCCGGGCGGTGCCAAAAGTGGCGCGGGTGACCGCGCCGTCGGGGAGCTTTACGGCAAACTCTTCCTCGATGAAAAGGAGGATCTGCATGATCGACATCGAGTCCAACCCGGCCGCGAAGAGGTCGGAATCGAGGCCGAAAGACTCGTCGGTTTCCAACAGGTCGCTGCGGATGTGGCCCAAGAGGCGGGTGGCGATCCGTGTGGTCTCTTCCATCAATAGAAAGTTGACAATAGAAATGGGAAAGTTGACAATAGAAATGGACCGATTCGGGCGTGGAATGACGTGTTTATTCCGATCTCTCAACTCCTGTTCTGGTCATCTCAACTCCCTGCTGGTCGGGTCGGTCGGGACGGCAAAACGCGCGGGGTCGAGCGGGGCATTGCGGGTGATGGCGTCGAAACGGTAGCTGAGCACACCGCCCGAGGGCAGATCGACGACTACCTCGCGCACCTCGAGGGTGTCGGCGGCGATGCGGTTGGCGATGCGCGCCGGCATCTGCGTGGGGGCGTCGGCATTGCGCGTGAGGACGACGGCGTAGTGGTCTTCTTCGCGCCTGACCTCTTGTGTGTAGTCGCTTTCCTCGTCGGCCGGCTGGCCGCGCAAAAGACCGAGCAGCGAGAGGAACGGCTTGCCGGCGCTGTCCTCCCGTAGGGATTTTTCGGCGAGCCGTGCGCCGGTCTTTTGAATGAAGAGCCGATCGCCCAAGACCAGAACGAGCTCCCCGGCAGGCTTGGTGAAATCGAGACGGAGCCGATCCGGCGCGCGATACGCGAGCGTGCCCTGGCTTACGACCGGATCGCGCAGTCCGGGTAGGGTGAGCGTCTGGACGAAGGTCGCCGACCAGGTGAGCGTCTCACGCTGGCGGGTTTGAAATCGAGCGCGCAGCGCCCTGGCGTCTTCGGTAGAGAGCGGCGGCGCGGCGAGGGCGGTGCTGCCGGCCAGGAGGGCAATCCAGAATAGGGGATGCCAGAATAGGGGATGCCAGAATGTGAGATGGACGTTGCCGGGCATGGTGGCATTTTCCGCTACCGGGACTGGCGCGGCAACCGCGCGAGTGCGGCGTTCGGATCGCCCGGCCGTGCGGGCGGAGCCGGAGATCTCGCGACGCCAGTGTACAATCGGAAGCGGCGTCGGTGCCAGCGAAGACCTCGGGGCGATATCGTGCCGGCCAATCCTCCGTCGATGATCGAGATGCTGCGCGCGCTCGTGGCTATCCCCTCCATGAGCAGCGGCGATGCGCGCCATGACCGCGGCAACCAGAAAGTGGTCGAGGTCCTCGGCGAGTGGCTTTCGGACCTCGGTTTTTCGGTCGCGCAGCTCCCGCTCCACGGACGTCCTGGGAAGTACAACCTCATCGCGCGCCTGGGCGCAGGCAGCGATGGGCTCGTGCTTGCCGGCCACACCGACACCGTCCCCTACGACGAAGGCGCGTGGCGGAGCGATCCCTTCACCCTCACCGAACGCGACGGGCGGCTGTACGGGCTCGGTGTCGCCGACATGAAGTGCTTCTTTCCGCTCGTCACCGAGGCCATCCGCGGCCTCGACCCGGCGCGGCTCAGGAGATCGCTCGTCATCGTCGCGACCGCCGACGAGGAGAGCACCATGGCCGGTGCCCGCGCCCTCCTCGACGCCGGCGAACGTCTCGGGCGCTTCGTCCTCATCGGTGAGCCCACGTCCATGCAGCCCGTGCGCCTGCACAAGGGCGTCCTGATGGAGGCGGTGCGGGTCCTGGGTCGCTCCGGCCATGCGAGCGATCCGCGCCTCGGCAATAGCGCCATCGACGGGATGCACAGGGTCCTGGGCGCGCTCATCGCCTGGCGCGCCGAGCTGGAGCGAGACTACCGCGACCCGGCCTTCGAGGTCGCGGTCCCGACCCTGAACCTCGGGCGCATCGAGGGCGGCGACAGCCCCAACCGCATCTGCGCGGAATGCGAGGTCCAGATCGACCTGCGCTTTCTGCCGGGCATGCCGGTCGATATGCTGCGCACGACCCTGATTCAAAGGGTCGAGGAGGCCCTCGCGGGCACGGGGCTCGGGGTCGAGCGGCGCGCTCTGTTCGATGGCGTGCCGCCACTCTGTACCGATCGCTCCTCACCCTTCGTGCGGCTCATCGAGGACATCTGCGGCGCGCCGGCGGGGGCGGTGGCCTTCGCCACCGAGGGTCCGTTCTTCAACGCCCTCGGCATGGAGAGCGTGGTCCTCGGTCCCGGCGACATCGCCACCGCCCACCAGCCCGACGAGCACCTCCCGACCGAGCGCTTGAGGCCCATGGTGGCGCTGCTCAGGCGTATCGTGGCGGCCGTGTGTCATTAGGCATGGCCGCGCGCGCCGAGGCCTTCGTCACTTGGTTCCGGGCCGTCGCACCCTATGTGCACGGCCACCGCGGCCGGACCTTCGTGATCTGCTTCGGGGGCGAGGCGGTCCAGGGAGAGCGCTTCGCCTCTCTCATCCACGACATCGCGCTCCTTCACAGCCTCGGGATCCGGCTCGTGCTCGCGTACGGCACCCGCCCGCAGATCGAGGCCAGGCTCCGCGCCTCCGGCCTCGAGTCCCGTTACGTGAACGATCTGCGGGTCACGGAGGCGCCGGCCCTCCTGGCGGTCAAAGAGGCCGCCGGCGTCGTGCGCATCGAGATCGAGGCATTGCTGTCGATGGGCCTCGCCAACTCGCCGATGGCAAACGCGCGGTTGCGCGTCGCGTCCGGGAACTTCGTCACCGCGCGGCCCCTCGGCGTCCAGGGCGGGGTGGATTTTCAGCACACCGGAGAGGTGCGGCGCATCGATGGGGAGGCCATCCAGTCCCGGCTCGCAGAGGGCGAGATCGTCCTCCTCCCGCCGCTCGGTTACTCGCCGACCGGGGAGGTCTTCAACCTCGACGCCGACGACGTGGCGACGGCCGTGGCCATCGCGCTGCGGGCCGGCAAGCTCATCTTTCTCATCGATGCCGCAGGGGTGATGGACGAGGCCGGCGGATTGATCCGGCAGCTCACGGTGGAAGAGGCAGAGGCCGCGATCGCCCAGGATCCATCGTCTAAAACTATGCGCGCGCCTCGGCTCGGGCTGTCCGAGCTACAGTGCGCCATAAAGGGTTGCCGCATGGGCGTGGCGCGCGCCCATCTCATCGATCGACGCCGGGACGGCGCCCTGCTCCTGGAGCTCTTCGAGCGCGACGGGATCGGGACGTTGGTGAGCGCCGCACCCTTCGATCGCATGCGCCGGGCGGCCATTGATGACGTCGCGGGGATCCTCGAGCTGATCGAGCCTCTCGAGGCCCAGGGGGTGCTGGTGCGTCGCTCGCGCGAGAAGCTCGAACGCGAGATCGACCGTTTCACCGTGCTCCTGCGGGACGAGGCCATCATCGG
>JACCXJ010000020.1 GCA_013697045.1 Gammaproteobacteria bacterium
AGCGCCGACACCAGGGCCTCCACCTCGTCCATGAGGGCATGGTGATCGAAGCCGGGCCGGTACCACTCGATGAGCGTGAACTCGGGGTTGTGCAAGCGCCCTTCTTCGCCATCCCGGAACACCCGCGCGATCTGGTAGATGGGACCGCTGCCGGCGCACAAGAGCCTTTTCATGGCGGGCTCCGGCGAGGGCGGGAGGTAACGGTGCCGGCCACCGGTGAGCATGGTGCGGAGCGCCAGAATGTGCGGCTCGCCGAGGCCGCCCCGGCATAGCATGGGGGTCTCGACCTCCAGGACCGAGCGCGCGGCGAAGAAAGCGCGGACCCGCGCGAGGACCTCCGCCCGGATCCGCAGGGTCTCCAGGGAGGCGCTAGGCCGCCACTCCCCCGGCATGCGCGCTCAGAGCTTGTGAAAAAACCTGCTGCGCTCGGGATCTCGCGTTCCGGCGGTGCTCGGAATCCTCATGTATTTCAACATACACTCCGGTTCCTGCGCTCCGGCGGAACGCGACCTCCCTTCGCTCGCGACGGTTTTTTTCACAACCTCTCCGGGAGCGCAGATCCGCCACACGCTGCCTCACTATTCGGTGATCGCAACGGCAGCTTTGCAGCGTCAGGTGATCGACGCGCATTCGACCCGGGCGACTTCGATGTCGCCAGGGTCAACACGCTTCTGGCTGGGCGCAAGGGACGATCTTTAGATCGCACCATGGACGCCACCCGGCGCCGTCGTGTCCGGATCGCGTATCATGACCCCCGCGCCGGTCCCGCCGGGCGCCTGGCCGCCGGCGCACGACGTACGCGGCGCGGACTCCCTATTGACCCAAGAGGCTGGCCATCATGGAATACCTGAACCGTTTCGGCCCTCTCGTGGGGCGCATTTTGTTGGCGACGATATTCGTGTTGTCGGGCATCGGTAAAGTTATGGGCTTCGACGGCACGGTGGGGTATATCGCGGCCAAGGCGCTGCCCATGCCGCAGATCCTTGCCATCGCGACCATCGTCATCGAGTTGGGCGGGGGTTTGATGCTCGTCGCCGGCTGGAAGGCCCGCGCCGCGGCCGCAGCGCTGTTGGTTTTTACCGGGGTCGCGGCCTTCGTCTTCCACGCCTTCTGGGCCGTGCCGCCGGAGGAGGTAGCGATGCAGCGGATCCAATTCCTGAAGAACCTCGCCATCATGGGCGGGCTGCTCTATGTCACGGTGTACGGAAGCGGGCCGATCTCCGCGAGTGGCGATCGCGAATGACCGCAGGCGCGGCGCATGCGGTGCTCCGAACTCCGCCGTAGCGCACGTTGCCCTCTACTGGAACACGCCCTCGACCGGCAGCGTCCAGCCCGGAATGATCTCGGGCACGTCCATGCTTGCCCCGAAGCCCAGCACGGTGATGTGTACGAGCGATCGATATAGGGTCACGACCTGCTTGCGAGGGTTGACGACCACCACCAACCGCACCCCGGCGTCGAGCCAATCGAATACCTTGTCCTCGACATCCGCATAGCAATCGGCGGGCGAGATGACCTCGACGACCAGATCGGGGGCGCCCGGCCAATATCCTTCGACCTCGGCCTGCCGCGCCAGGCGCTCGCGAGAGACGAAGGCCACGTCGGGGGCACGCACCGTGTCGGGCGTGGTGGCCAGCAGGAAGCCGGTCTCGGCGGCGTACACGACGCCCAGGCCCTGAGCCCGGACCGATGCGTTGAGCGATGTCAAGAGGTTCATCGCGATCCGGCCGTGTCTCTGTCCCGCGGGTGCCATTCGGGTCACCTCTCCCCTCACGAGCTCGTGGCGAGCGCCGTCGTTCGGCATGCGCAACAGCTCGTCGGCGGTGACTGCTCGGGTCTGGGTCGCCACGGATTGGAATTCTAGCACCCGGCACTTCGGCAACGCCCCAAAGCTCACTTGGACACCATTCTCTCGAAGCGCCGTGCTCATCGGGGGGGCGGCCCTTCTCCTTGTGGGCCACCTTGCCCCCTCGCCCTCGCCCGGGAGAGGGAACCGCGGGCCCCGTGTCCGCGAGCGCGGCGCTCCGCGGCGATCCCGCGGCCAACGAGGCGCCCGCGCCCACACCCCGCGACCCTTCCGTTTCCCCGACGACCACGGCCCGCACCCCGAATTCCGTACCCGAGTGGGGGTACTTCACCGGCAACCTGGACGACGCCGAGGGCCGGCCCTTCGGGTATCAACTGACCTTTTTCCGGATCGGTCAGAGCCCGAAACCGGTGTCCCCCGATTCCCCGTGGCGCGCCAACACCTTGTATATGGCGCACTTCGTATATGGCGCACTTCACCATCTCCGACAATCGAGACCATTCGAACTGGCCTCATGCCCCACCGAACCCCGCTCCCATCCGGTTCAGCCCCTGAGCCGACCCTCCCCTTTGGCCCTCGCTCGCCCGAGACGCCAAAACGCCCCGAACATAGCGCCTCGGACCGAGGAAGGGGCCCAAAATGCCCCGATCCCGGGCCGAGGACCCGTATGCTTGACAGCACACGAGCCCGGCAGTACTCTACATTTTGATGAAAAAGGGCGTTTAAAATCCCTATTCCCCAAAATGCCCCGATCCCGGGCCGAGGACCCGCACACGAGCCCGGCAGTACTCTACATTTTGATGAAAAAGGGCGTTTAAAATCCCTATTCCCTGACGCGGGCGGCGGGCGAAGAGGATCGCGCCGAAGGGCAGGGCGAGGCCGAGCAGGATGTGCACGATGAGCAGGGTCGCGAGGTCGATGGAATTGTGGAGGGCAATGATGTATGCTCCGTTAGCGTACGTTTCGTGTTTTTGCTACAAAAAGTCCAGATAGTATGTCAACTAAATCAAATTGAGGAGGGCAATCATGGCCAGTTCGGATAAAAGCGAAGAGTTCAAAAAGCGGCAGCTCATCGGTCAGGCAATCATGGCGGGTCTTCTTACGCCTCAAGCCGTTGGTCTTCCGGGACTTGATGATATAGTTCTGGCGGGTACCTCTGGGGGCGGTAACTACAATCAGGGTACCGGAGACTACAACCAATCGACCGGCGGAACTCATACGCAAAGTGGTGGCAATTATACCCAATCTTAGTTCTTCGCCTAACTTTGTGCGCTGACATTGTGACGTTTCAGCCGCCGAGCTTCGACTCCGTGTCTTGTACTTCGCTTGTCGCTCGGTTCCGGGGATGTGATGGTGTCTCGCGCGTGGACCCCAAAAAGGCCACCTTGTTCAGAATTCCCCGCGGACCGCGCGAGTGCAGAGACAGTGTAGGTGGTGACAAAAGGAGTTCGCTTTCATGACCTTTGCGATTGCCGTTGACCCAAGCCGACCACAGTCAGTCGAAACTCTGCAAATCGTTTTCAAGGTCGTCGAGAGATGCAACATCAACTGCTCATATTGTTACTATTTCAACATGGGTAATTCTTCGGCCCTCTCCCGGCCTCCAAAGGTAAGTGTCGAAACTGCGCGATCCATAGCGGAATGGATCACGCAGGGGTGTGAAGAGTTGAAAAGTCTCGATCTCGTTTCATGGCGGTGAGCCATGATGCTCAAACCTCGAAGTTTTGAAGCGATCTGTAAAATCTTTCGCGATCGGATCACTTCAGTATCTGAGCTTAAGTTTAGCATTCAGACGAATGGGACAATCCTGAACGACACGTGGCTTGAACTTTTCCGTGAGTATTTCGTACGTGTTGGCGTCAGCATCGACGGGGATCGCGAAGCTCATGATAGATATCGCCTCGATCATAGGAGTCAATCGACATTCGATCGCACAGAGCAGAACATCCGCCGTCTGGTGGCTTGGGCGGGGGATGAGAAGCCGCTCGTTCCGGCAACAATTTCGGTCCTCGACTGTAGAAACGATTATCGTCGAATCTATGCCTACCTTCGCGGTCTCGGTATCGAGCAGATGAGCTTTCTCCTACCAGATAGAAATATCGATAGCGGGTTTGCCACGCGGGAAGCATCTGGTAAGGCTTATGGACATTCGTTGCTCGAGATCTTCGAAGCTTGGCTGACGGAGGACAATCCGGATATCTAGGTACATCAGGGAGACTCTTGAATATTTCCAGATCGTGTCGCACGAGCATCCAGACGGGAGGATTTTCGAAGCCGGCTCTTGGGCTGCCCCAACCGGTAAAAAGCTATATCAGATTGTCATCGTGCAGAGCGACGGAACGGTATCGGTCAATGACTCCTACATTCCTGCTCTTTCCTGGTACGAGAAGACACCAGTATATTCGGTTTTTCGCAACTCGCTGAGAGATTTTCTGAGCGACGGCATCTTCGCCGAGATTGCGAGAGTCACTGCCAACTTGCCTGCCGAATGCTCCGCATGCCGATGGAAACGTCTTTGCAGGGGTGGTGATCTTGAGAATCGTTTCTCTGAGAAAAACGGGTTCGATAATCCATCGGTATACTGCGAAGCATACAAGACATTCTATCACGATGTTTGCGATCTGCTGGTCCGCAACGGATATCCTATGGAAAGGGTGCAGTCGCAGGTGTTTGCTCGGGCGACCTCCTCGCTCTAACGTTTGTATGCAAGACACCGTCATCTTAAGTGTTACTGATGCGTAGCGTTGTGCGCGGGCCGTTGATCTAGCTGTAACCAACTTTTCCAATGTGGTTGGAATAGTGTTTGTGGGTATTATCCTGAGATTATCCCCACCCGGGTACCGGGCAGAGCAACCACTCCCTGACAGACCAGAGATGATCGGTTAACTCTCTGCTGCCATGGCCGGCGTCGAAAGCCAGCTCATCCACCGGGCGGGCTGCTTTATGTCACGGTGTACGGAAGCGGGCCGGTCTCCGTGAATGGCGATCGCGGATAGGCGCGGCGCAGGCGGTGCTCCGAACCCGGCCGTGGCGCACGCTTGCCCTCTACTGGAACACGTCCTCGACCGGCAGCGTCCAGCCCGGAATGATCTCGGGCGCGTCGATACTTGCCCCGACGCCCAGCACGGTGATCTGTACGAGCGATCGGTATAGGGTCACGACCTGCTTGCGAGGGTTGACGACCACCACCAACCGCACCCCGGCGTCGAGCCAATCGAATCCCTTGTCCTCGACATCCGCATAGCGATCGGCGGGCGAGATGACCTCCACGACCAGATCGGGGGCGCCCGGCCAATATCCTTCCACCTCGGCCTGCCGCGCCAGGCGCTCGCGGGAGACGAAGGCGACGTCGGGGGCACGCACCGTATCGGGCGTGGTGGCCAAGAGGAAACCGGTCTCGGCGGCGTACACGACGCCCAGGCACTGAGCCCGGACCGATCCGTTGAGCGATGTTGCGATGTTCATCGCGATCCGGCCGTGCCTCTGTCCCGCGGGTGCCATTCGGGTCACCACTCCCCTCACGAGCTCGTAGCGAGCGCCGTCGTTCGGCATGCGCAACAGCTCGTCGGCGGTGACTGCTAAGGTCTTGGTCGCCACGGATTAGAATTGTAGCCCGCACTTCGGCAGCGCCCCAAAGCTCGCTTGAACACCATTCTCTCGAAGGCCAGCCGGCGTTTCCTCCTGGCGCAGCCGCTGCAGCTCGGGCTCGCGATCCTCGGCATCGCGCTCGGGGTGGCGGTGGTCACCTCGGTGGACATCGCGCGCGTGAGCGCGGAGCGCGCCTTCGATGTGAGCTTCGAGGCCGTGGCGGGCCGGGCCACCCACCAGATCCTCGGCGGGCCGAACGGCCTGGACGAAGCGCTGTATGTGCGGTTACGGACCCGCGCGGGGATCTATCCCGCGGCCCCGATCGTCGAAGGCCGGGTGACGCCTGTCGGAAAACGGGGAACGACGCTCCATATCCTCGGCGTCGATCCCTACGCCGAGTCCCCGTTCCGCGATCACTTGCGTGTGCGGGGACTCCGGGATCGCGACCGCCGCGCGAACGGCGAGCTCTTGCGCAGACTGGTCACGGAGCCCGGCACCACCGTGCTCAGCCCCGCCACGGCACACCGGCTCGGGGTCCGGCCCGGCCAGGACCTGGCGCTCCAGATCGGGACCCGGGTCGGGACACTCAATGCCATCGGCCTCGTCGAGCCTGGGGAGGGCCGAAGCGGTCTCGACGATCTCTTGATCACCGACATCGCCACGGCGCAGGCCCTCCTCGGGATGGCCGGTAGGATCTCCCACATCGACCTCGCGCTCGCCGAAGACGCGGCGGGTGCCGTCGCAGAGCGGCGGATCCGCGCCCTCCTCCCCCCGGGGGCGGAGCTCACCCCCTCCGGGAGGCGTAGCGAGGCGACCAAGGGCATGACCCGCGCCTTCGAGGCCAACCTCGTGGCCATGAGCCTCCTCGCGCTCCTGGTGGGGGCCTTTCTCATCTACAACACCATGAACCTCGCCGTGGTCCAGCGCCGGGAGCTCTTCGGCTCGCTGCGGGCGCTCGGGGTCACGGGCGGGCAGGTCTATCGGATGGTGATCCTGGAGGCCTTTGCGATCGGCGCGCTGGCATCGGTTTTGGGGTTGGGGATCGGCGCCCTCCTCGGACACGGCCTCGTGGGGCTGGTCGCGCGCACCATCAACGATCTGTATTTCACGGTGACGGTGCGCGAGCTGTCCTTTACGCCGCAACCCCTGCTCAAGGGCCTGGCCCTCGGTCTCTGCACGACGCTCCTGGCGGCCCAGGGGGCGGCCCTCGAGGCGGCACGCGTACCCCCGCGGGTCAGCCTGTCGCGCGCAGATCTGGAGGCGCGATTCCGTCGCACCCTCCCGCGCGCCGGATGGCTCGGGGGTCTCTGCCTGGTGCTCTCGGGGACGATGTTTCTGGCCTCGGGAAAGAGCCTCGAGCTCGGGTTCGCCGCGGAGTTCGCTTTGATCGGCGGCGCGGCGCTCCTGACCCCGGTCCTCACGTTGGGCGGACTCCAGCTGCTCGATCCCCTGATCGCACGATGGCTCGGCAGCCACGGCCGTATGGCGGTTCGCAACGTGGGCGCCGGTTTGAGCCGCACCGCCGTGGCCACGGCCGCGCTCATGGTGGCGATCGCGACGACCATCGGGGTGGGGATCCTGATCGAGAGCTTCCGGATCGCGGTAGGCGATTGGCTCTACGGCGTCCTGCGCGCCGATCTGTATATTACCACCCCCGGACCCGATGCCACCGCCCCCCCGTTCGAGATGGATCGCGCCTTCCGCGATCGCATCGTGGCGCTGCCCGAGGTCGAGGCGGTGAGCACGGTGCGGCGCTTCCGCGTGGAGATCGCGGGGCAGCCTACGGACATCGCCGTCTATGAGATGGCCCCCGGATCGTACCGGGGTTTTCGCTTCAAGGAGGGCTCCGCCGAAGACGTCTGGCGGGCCTTTGAGGAACAAGGGGCGGTGCTGGTCTCCGAGCCCCTGGCCTATCATCGCGATCTGCACCAGGGGGACAGTATCACGCTGCGCACCGATCGCGGGCCGCAGGCCTTGCGCATCGCCGGGGTCTATTACGATTACAGCTCCGATCGCGGCTGGGTGGCGATGAGCCGGCGCACCTATGAACGCTACTGGCAGGGCGGGGGGTACAGCAGCATCGGGGTCTATGCCCGCCCCGGGATCGATGACGCTCGACTGCGCACGGCCATCGAGGCGCGCCTCCCGGAGGGCCTCGGGGTCGGGATCACACCGAGTCGCACCATCCGCGCGGAGTCCATGAAGCTCTTCGACCGGACCTTCGCCATCACCCGTGTGCTGCGGCTGCTGGCTGCGGTGATCGCCTTCGCCGGGGTGTTCTCCGCACTCATGGCATTGGCGCTGGAACGCACCCGCGAGCTCGGCCTCCTGCGGGCGCTCGGCATGACACAAGCGGGGCTCTTTGGCCTCCTGCTGGTCGAGACCGGGCTCACGGGTCTCATCGCCGGCCTCCTCTCGGTGCCGGTCGGGGTGGGGATCGCCGCGACGCTCGTGTATGTCCTCTACGAGCGCTGTTTCGGCTGGAGCATGGACCTCCACGTGGATCCGGTGATCCTGGCGCAAGGGATCGCCCTCGCGGTCGGGGCGGCGCTGCTCGCCCGGGATCTACCCCGCCCGCCGGGCCGCCCGGAGCTCGCCGGCCGCGGTCCTGCGCAATGACTGAACGCGGTTTCGCTTTCTCCTCGACGGCCAAGGCCGTGCTCATCACGCTTACAAGGGCGGCACGCGGGCAATACTGCGGGAGCTGGCGCCACTGCTTCGGGAGCAAGGCGAAGCATTGAAGCGCATCGGGTAGGGCCAGGAAGAGGCTAGGGGTTTGGGCGCCCACGAGGGGCGCCCCTATGCCTTGAACCGCAGGGCGGAGTTGTGTTCTAATGGAGCTGCCCTAGTCCCGGGATTGCGCCCCAATCCTATCCCCATTCTTCTACGGCCGCTACAGGTGCTACTGCGACGAGAAGTACGGACGATGCCGCGTCGTAGGATCCCTCTCCTCTCTTTGTGTTCTTCCTCCTTTCCAAGACGTTCGAACTCGCCTTCAGCCCCTTGACGTGGGCGATGGCGCTGGTCATCGCCGGGCTGGCGTTCGCCAGCCGCGCGCCAGCGCGGAAATGGCTGTGGCGGGGCTGTCTGACGCTCGCGGTCGGCGTGCTCTACGTTTTCTCCATCCAGCGCGTTTCGAACGCGCTCGAGCGCCACCTCGAGGCCGGCGCTAGGTCCACGATGAAGGAGGGTATCGTTTACGACGGGGTGGTGCTGCTCGGGGGCATCGTGGATGTCCTGGTCAGCGGGCCCAACCGGCCTCGCGCGTACGGCGAGAACATCGAGCGGCTGCTCGCCACCTATGACTTACTCCGCACCGGGCTCGCCAAGGAGGTAGTCGTGAGCGGCGGGGGCGAAGGCGTCTTCGCCCGCGAGGCACATGTCTTGCGGCAACAGCTGATCGATTGGGGCATGGCTCCCGAGCGGGCGGTGATCGACGACCAGAGCCGCAACACCCGCGAAAACGCGGTCGAGTCGGCACGGGTGGCGCGCGAGCGAGGCTGGAAGAGCATCTTGGTGGTGACGAGCGCCTTCCACATGGAGCGCGCGCTCGGCTGCTTCAAGGCGCTGGGACTGGAGGTGGACGCGTTACCGGTTGACCAGCGTGGGTACGATCCCGCCCGGTTCTCGGGAAGCTGGCAAAGCTGGCTTCCCCAGGTCGGGAGCCTCGCACAAAGCACGCATGCCCTGCACGAGATGGCGGCGAGGGTCATCTATCGGGTGCGCGGTTACGCCCAGTAACCATTTGGCATGCCCAGGGGCCAGCGCCGCATTTCCGGGGGCACCCCAGAGGCTCGTAGCCACGTCGACGCCGGCAAACGCCGCGAGGGCGGCAATGAGCGGCTCGGCTTCCAGGCGATAGCGGGTGTCCGCGAAGGTGAGGGCGACGGTGACCGCGTTGGCCCCGAGGAAGGCATAGACAGGCAGCAGATTCCGCGCGAGGGATCGGCTGCGCCAGACACCCCACAAGAACAGGGCGAGGACCGGAACCCAGTAGACGGTATACAGCACGTCCTGCCTCGCCGGGCGCAGGCTGGCCACGTCGACGACCCGGTGTTCGGCCGCGTCCCACTTCGGGCTGCTGTTGGCAAAGGAGCGTGGGACTTTGTGCCAGCCGTACAGCCAGACGACCTTGCGAACATCGGTGAGGATGGCCTCGCCAGGGTGCTGGCGCAGGTAGTCCAGCGCCATCTGCATGGAGAGTCGGTTTGACTGGTCGCCTACCGGATCGTTTGCCACGCGTGGAATGCTGAAGTAGGGGAAGCTATCAGTATCGTAGAGGGGATGGACGCGACTGTAGT
>JACCXJ010000174.1 GCA_013697045.1 Gammaproteobacteria bacterium
TAGGAATAGCAGCAGGTGGTTCGCTATTATTGGCAATATTGACAATACTGATATCTATAGCGAATATTCCTTTTATATCGTTACTACTATCGTTACTACTATCGTTGCTAATGATACCACTGGGTGCTGCTGTCGGGACATTTGTATCTAAGGGTGCGAAGCACAAGCAAAGTCAGGAATTAGCCATATTGGCAGTTATCTGCTATTTGTTTGGCTCTAGGATTGGTTTTGGCATGATTATGTTGGTGTTCGACTGGAATTGGAGTTTATTCCTACAGTATTTAATCGATCTGTCATACATTTTTTCCTTATTGAAGGATCCATCGTCGGCAACGTGGGCAATAGGGTTAATAGGGGGTAGTTATTATGCTTATAGGTATGCACGCTAGAACAATATAACGGCTCCGTGCACGCAACCTGGGTCACATGTTACGTAAATAGTCATCTGGAATGTCTTGTGCGTGGCCAGACCACCTAATCGAGACGCCCGTCGCCAATCTATCCAAAGGCATGATGCAACTCAACGGGTTTTGATCGAGGCCTCAATCGAAGGCATCGACGTTGTGGCCAATGGTTCCAAGGCCGGTTCAAGGAAATTCGGGTATACAAGGATGCTTACCTGTTAGAGTTGAGCCGGCATGTCGTGCTCAAACCCGGTCCTCGCGAAGAGGGTTCAGGAATCGCACGAATGACGGGAATTGGCCGGTTGCGGACATTGGCTCATCCGTAAATATGAATCATCTATTGTCAGCAAGCGTGAGGGGTATAAGAATTTCAAAGGCCCTTTTTCGGCGAGAGGACGAGTATGGATGGCCCTGTGCGTTGTCAAGTATGCGAGCCTTCGGTACTGGATCGGGGATTTTTCGGGCGATTCATCGGTCCGAGGCGCCCGGATCCGGGGCGTTTTGGCCTCTCCGCGAATGCAGGCCAAAGGGGGCTGTCGGCTCAGGGAGTTGAACCGGATGGGAGGGGGTAGCGGCCGGGATCAGGCCATTGGGAGTCGGTCGGATGACCGCGGGCGATCGGGGCGGTGCCCGGGCGGACAAGCCGAGGGGGGATCTTGGCGATCACGGGGGATGTTCGATGGCGGCGAGGAACGTCAAGGTGCCGCCGCCACTCAGGGACACTGCGCGATGTCCGAGAGCCCGGTCAGTCCCGCTTTGGGGGCGTGCGACCGGCCGCCCCGGCCTTCGCGGCCGTGGCCGCCACGACCGCCTTTACCCGGTCGATGAAAGGCCCGAGGACCTCGAACTCTTGCGACGCGTTCCGGGCACGGACGAACAGGAACAGCATGCGTCCGTCGCGTGCGGCGAAGTAGCCGTCGGCCATGCCCGCAGCGAAGACGTGAGCTCCGCGCGCGGGGCGGCCTCCAAGACCACGATCAGATTCCGAAGCGGCCCCGAACTTCGTCAAGAAGCTGTCCAGGCGCCTCGTCACCTCCGTGTCCTTTGGGAGCAGCGCCTGGCGGGAGGTGTATACCGGCAGGCGCGCGCTGGCCAAGCCCGACAGGATCGACAAAACTAGCGCGAAGGCCAGGACGCCCCAGGGGTGCCGGGCGCAGCGTTCGGCAACCCTGGCCACTCCTTCGGCCACATGAGAGGCGACGGTCGGGGCTGTGCGTTTCGGCGGGGAGACTGTCGTCACGAGATATCGGTCGGCAGTCGCATTGTGTAACACCGGAAATGAGTACCTTTTGCGACCATAATGTCGTCCAATGACCGTGTTTTTGTCAACCAACCGTTAGATCGGGATACATCAGATCGACGACCGGCATGCTCGCGGCGGAGTCGCTTGTGACCCTCAAGTTGCTGGTAAACTCTGGGTATGCCGCGATCACCGATCGAACAGGTCAGACAGGAATGGCGCTTACTTAAGGGATAACTCCATGATTTATTGGGGTCTGTTCCCGTGAGACGCGGGCATAACTTCCCAAAATCGTGACGATCTCCCGGATCCCGTCACCCCAGCGAAAGCTGGGGTCCAGTGCGGCGTTGGAAGGCACACATGGATTGCCAGCTTTCGCTGGCATGACGAGGTGATGTTAACCATTGCAGATATACCGGTAATACAATAGGTTACGCTTAAGTAAGTGCCATTCGGATCGGTAGGTCGCTTCGCAAGTGGCGATCGCTATCTGATCATAACCGTTTACGAGAACACCGAATAAGAAACCGCCAATCATGTACGGGTATCAATGTGAATATTGCGGGGACAGTGAGGCCCCGAGTCGTGGAGCGAGAGTCCTTCAAGCACAAGAACGGTTTCATCATTCTGGAAGACGTAACCGTCGGTGTCTGCGACCATTGTGGGAACAGGTACTATAG
This sequence comes from Gammaproteobacteria bacterium, assembly GCA_013697045.1. Classification (GTDB taxonomy): domain Bacteria; phylum Pseudomonadota; class Gammaproteobacteria; order JACCXJ01; family JACCXJ01; genus JACCXJ01. The sequence goes on from JACCXJ010000174.1 coordinate 2,325, forward strand.
TGCGGAATTACTGCATGCTGTCGCTTGCTACTGGGAAGAGAATGCCCGAAAGGACAGAGGCGGTCCCCGTTGCTCATCTTACGGTGACCTAAACGGAGCACGGGCGCCGGTGACGCGTCGAGCATGCGCCTCGACGACCTGGAAGGACTCCCCGGGTTCCGCCAGATGGGACGGGAGGCGCTTGTTTCAAGTCGGTCATGGGACTATGGTGGAGTGGTCATGGGCACCCCTCCGAAGACTCATCGTGGGACGCGTGAGCGATACGAGCGTGTGGTGCGGCTCGGGGCTAGCCCGACCAACGCCTGGAGTTGATCGACTCCGCCGGCTGGCCCCGCCGGCAAGACCAGTCAGGGGCCGAAAGTGAGCGAGATATTCTGCGAATGAGAGAAACGGGAGGGCTCATCTTGATCACGGGCGCCACGGGTCACCTCGGCGCGAACCTGGTGCGCCGGCTGCTCGACGAGGGGGACAAGGTACGCGTCCTGGTGCGCGAGCGGGGCCATGAGGCCGCGCTGGACGGTCTCGAGGTCGAGCGTGTCTACGGCGATCTGCGCGATCTCTCCGCTACCCGCAGGGCGGTGGCGGGATGCACGCATGTCTATCACTGCGCGGCCAAGGTCTCGACGATCGACGGTGACGCCGCGCACCGGCGCGAGATCTACGAGTGCAACGTCCTCGGGACGCACCACCTGCTCTGCGCCGCCCGAGAGGCCGGCGTGGTGCGCGTGGTGGTCACCGGCTCTTTCAGCGCCGTGGGTCATCGGCTCGATGACCCTTCGGCGCCCAGCGACGAGACCCTGCAGGTCTATCCCTTCGAACGCCTCATGCCCTATGAGCGCTCCAAGGTCCTGGTCGAGCACGAATGCCTGAAAGCGGTCATCGAGGGGCTCGACGTGGTGATGGCGACCTGTTGCGCGATCGTCGGCGGGAACGACTTCGTGCCCTCGCGCCTCGGCCGCACCTTGTGCGATTTCGTCAACGGAAAGTTACGAGCCTACCTCCGCGGCGGGTTCGAGTTCGTGGCGGCGCGGGACATCGTGGCCGGTCATCTGCTCTGTATGGACCGCGGCCGGACCGGGCATAAATACATCTTCAGCACCGAGTTTCTGATGCTCGACGAGCTCCTCGGGATGTTCGCGGAGGTCTCTGGCGTGGCCAGCCCTTGCCGCCGCCTGCCCGCGCCCCTCATGCTCGCATGTTCCGAGATCACGAGCTTTTATCTCAGCCGTTTCCATCCCCAGCGCCCCCAACGCCTGACACCAGGTGCCATCCGGTTGTTACGCAAATGCCGGCATGCCGATCTCACCAAGTCGAGGACCGAGCTCGGATACAGCCCGACCGGCATCCGCGAGGCGGTAGCGCAGGCCTATACCTTTCACCAGGCGCGCGGCGCCATCACCCATCGAGCGGCGCGCGCGCCCGGCGCCCACCCGCTCGCGGCCGGGGCAGGGCTGCCCGCAGAGGCGCGGAGTTGAGAATGGCTCTGCGCTACGATACCGCCACGACCCCGCCACCGTCTTTCGCGGAAGGTGGTAACATGCGCCAGAAGGTCCGCGCCACCGGCCTGGATCCGAACTACTGGTACGCCGTCGAGTTTGCCCACCGCATCCAACCCGGTCAGGTGCTCGAGGTGGTGTTCTGGAAGCGCTCCATCGCATTGTTCCGCGCATCGAACGGCGAACTGCACGCCATCGAGAACCGCTGTGCCCATCGCCAGCTCAAGCTCACGCTGGGGAGCGTGGAAGGCTGCCGTCTGGTGTGCCTGTACCATGGCTGGAGCTACGATGGCGAGGGGCGCGTGGCCGCCATCCCGCACCCCTTGTTCGGCAAGACCATGCCGGAGCTCCGCGTCGCGAGCTTCCCCGTGCGTGTCCGCTATGGGCTCGTGTGGTTGTTCCCCGGCGATCCCGCGCTGGCCGAGGGGCGGGCCCTCCCCGAAATCCCGGAGCTGGAAGGGCCGGGGCGTTGGGCCTGCCGGCCGCTGTCCTTCACCTGGAGCGCTCATCATTCGATGATCATCGATAACGTCAGCGATTTCACCCACGCGCACCTGCACCGCAAATACCGGCCGTTCGGCGATGCGCGACTGCTCCGCTGCGAGACCGTGGGCGACAATGTCCATGTGTCCTACGACACTGAGGTCGGGCGCGGCCGGATCTCGGGGCTGTTCGTGGACCATCGACGCATCGATACCAACCACATGGAGCTCTGTTACCAGTATCCCTACCAATGGTCCAACACCGATGACGCGATCAAGCACTGGCTGTTCGTCCTTCCCATCGACGAGCACCGCACCCGGATGTTCTTCCTGTTTTATTTCAAGTCGTTCCAGATCCCGTTTACGCGCATCCCGATCCCGCGCGGTGCCATGGATTGGGTGCTCCGGATCGCGAATCGATGGTTGATCGCGCCGCTCCTGGACCAGGATCGCTCGGCGGTCGAGGCCGAGCAGAACGCCTACGCCCAGCACTGGACCGCGCCCATCGCGGAGTTGAACCCGGCCGTGCGCGCGTTCCAGGAGGTCACGGTCCGCAAGTGGCAGGCGTATCTGGATAGTCTCGACGCGCCTTCCGACGCGGCGCGGCGAGTGCCGTCGCCGTCGGCTAGTAGTCAGGCAAAATGATTCAAACAGGCACGTCATTCCGGCATGGATTGCCGGAATCCAGACCACATGGACGTAGGAGCTGTCCTGCATCCTGGACCCCGGCAATCCCTGCCGGGGTGACGAATCACTTCGATTTGACATGACTGGCTACTAGTCCGCATGCTTGGCTCGAATTCCACGATCGACCTGGCTACCTTGGCCGAGGCGATGGGCGGTGTGGTGGTTTTCATCGGTCTCTTGTTCCTCGGCTCGCGCCTGTTGCCGGGCCGGCGGGCGCTTGGCCCCTCCCTACATGAGCAAAGGCCACCCTCGGGCGCACCACCCGTCTATGTCCTGAACGGGCTGTCGCTCTTCCTCCTGACGGGGCTCATCGTGGCGCTCGGCCAATGGCTCGGCGGGTACTCCCTGGCCACGCTCAACCGGCATTTCCCGGCGCTCTTGTGCGCGGCCAATGTGTGGGCCCTGGCCTTGACCGGCGCGGTATTCCTCATGGCCCGGGCGACGCCCCCTCGGAACGGAGTGCTGCGAGAGCTGTTCTTCGGGCGCGCGTTGAACCCGCGGCTTTGGGGGGTCGATCTCAAGCTCTTCAGCTACCGCCCCTCCCTCATCGGCCTAGGGTTATTGAATGCCTCTTTCGCGGTGGTCCAGTATGAGACCTACGGGACGCTGTCGACGGCCATGGTCCTCTATCAGGGCTTCACGCTGGTCTATCTCTTCAACTATTTCCAATTCGAGCACGGGATGCTCCATACCTGGGACATGGTGGCCGAGCGTTTCGGTGGGATGTTGATCTGGGGCGATTATGTCCTGGTGCCGTTCTTCTATTCCCTGCCGGGATGGTTCCTGGTACACAGGCTCGAGCCGCTCCCGGCCTGGGCCGTGGTGGGACTCACGGGGCTTTTCCTGTTCGGGTTCTGGCTGTTTCGTGGGGCCAATGGGCAGAAGCACCGTTTCAAGCTCGACCCGGCCACCCGGATCTGGGGCCGGCCGGCCGAGACCATCGGCGGGCGTTTGCTGGTCTCGGGACTGTGGGGCCTGGGTCGGCATCTCAATTACTCGGGCGAGATCGTCATCTATCTCGCCTTTGCGCTCACGACCGGGTTCGACTCGGCCGTGCCCTACCTGCTGCCGGCCTGGCTCGGCGCCCTTTTGCTCCACCGCGCCCGGCGCGACGAGCGCCGCTGCCGCGCTAAATACGGCGATCTTTGGACCCAATACACGCGCCGCGTGCCCTTCCGCCTGCTCCCGCTCGTGTACTGAAAGTTGGAAACGCGCACCGATTTAACGGATATACGCGCTGGGGAGATACGCCCTCGACCGATCCCGCGGGCGCGCGGGGGGTGGCCGATCCTCGGGCAGGCGCTGGCCTTCCACCGTGACCCGGTGGCGCTGCTCGAGAGCGCCTGGCGGGAATACGGCGAGGTGTTTCAGATCCGGCTCGCCGGTCGGGCGTTCGTGGTATTCGCCGGACCGGAGGCCCATGATGCCTACTTCCACGCCCCCGACCGGCAGCTCAGCGCCCGCGAGGTGTATCAGTTCACGGTGCCCATCTTCGGCAAGGGGGTCGCGTACGATGTCGCCCCCGAGCTCATGGCCGAGCAACTCGGTTTCCTCGCATCCCTGCTCAAGGGCGGCGCCCTGCAGGGCTACGCCCGCCTCATGCACGAGGAGATCAAAGCCTACACCCGGCACTGGACAGAGGAGGGCGAGATCGACCTCCCGCAAGTGACCAACGAGCTGACCATCAACATCGCCAGCCGCTGCCTCCTGGGCGAAGAGATCCGGGCGAGCCTAGAGACCGATTTCGCGCCCCTCTATCATGACTTGCAGGGCGGCATCAATACCCTGGGTTTCTTTCTGCCGAAGCTGCCGATCCCTCGCCACCGGCGGCGCGACCGCGCCCGCCGCCGGGTGGCTGAGTTGATGGGCGGCATCCTCTACGAGCGGCGCCGGGGCGGCAGGCGCGAACCGGACTTCATGCAGGCGCTCATGGAGGCGCGTTATGCCGATGGGCGCTCGCTCCGCGACGAGGAGATCACCGGGCTCTTGGTGACGGTGTTGTTTGCCGGCCAGCACACGAGTGGCGTGCTTGCCGCCTGGGTCGGGATCGATCTCTTGCGACACCGGGACTACCTGGCCGGCGTTTTGGCCGAGATCGAGGGCGAGTACGCCCAGGGCCAGGACTTGAGCCTCGATACCCTGAAGCGGCAGACCGTCCTCGAGCGTGCCGTGCGTGAGGGCGAACGCCTGCACCCGCCGCTGATCGTCTTGGTGCGCAAGGTCCTCTGCGACCTCGACTACCGGGGATTTCACCTCCCGGCCGGGACCATGGCAATGGTCTCGCCGGCCCTGTCGCACCGCCTACCAACCGTGTTCCACGACCCCGAGCGCTACGATCCCGAGCGCTTCGCCCCGCCGCGCGAGGAGCACAAGCGGTTCGCCCATGCCCTGATCGGCTTTGGCGGCGGCCACCACCGCTGCCTCGGGATGCACTTCGCCTACCTCCAGATCAAGGCGCTTTGGACGGTGCTCTTGTCGCGTTTCGATCTCTGGCTCGTCTCGCCGCCACCGGCGCCGGATTACGGCAGCTGGGTCACCGGGCCGCGCCCGCCGTGTCGGGTGCGCTACCGGCGCCGTCCCCTCCCCCTTGCCGGGGGCCTGTGACGGCGAGCGTCGCCCGACACTACGACGTGGCGGTGGTCGGCGCCGGGCCGGTCGGCGCGGTCGCGGCCCTGGCGCATGCGCGGCGGGGTGCCCGTGTGGCGCTGTGTGAGGCCAATCCGAGCTCGGCCCGGCGCCTGGCGGGCGAGTGGCTCCACCCCCCGGCGATCCAGGTGTTGCGCGAGATCGGCATCGATCTGCCGAGCGAGATCCCCGAGCACGCCGCCGGCCAGGGTTTCGTGGTGTTTCCCGACGACGGCTCCGCGCCCTGCCTCCTGCCCTACGGCGATGGGGCCCTCGGATACAGTTGTCGGCACCAGGCGCTGGTGGAAACGCTGCGCCTTGCTGCCGCCTCGCACCCCGGGGTCGAGTACCGGCCCGGCGTGCGCGTGCGCCACATCGAGGGCCGTTCTCTGCATTACACACAGAATGGCAGCAGCGGTTTTTTGACCGCCGATCGCATCGTGGGCGCGGATGGTCGGGGGTCCATCGTGCGCAAAAGCCTCGGCCTTTCCGTCGCACGGTCGATCAGTTCCCGGATGGTGGGCCTCTTGCTCCCCGACGCCGAGCTCCCGTTCGAGGGCTATGGGCACGTGTTACTGGGCGGTCCCGGTCCGGTCCTTTGCTATCGCATCGCCCCCCGTCACGTGCGCCTGATCCTGGACGTGCCCCTGCACGGGCCCGCGGGCCGCGAACGTGCGGCCTTTCTGTGGGATGGCTATGCCGATGTGCTGCCGGGGGCCCTGCGCGCGCCATTTCGCCGTGTACTCGCTGCCGGGGCCTTCGAGGGCGCGGCCAACGGCGTGCGTGGGCGCAGGGTCTATGGTCACGGCGATCGGTTCCTGGTGGGCGATGCCGTCGGCTACCACCATCCCCTGACCGCCGTCGGCATGGCGCTCGGGTTCAAGGACGCCCTGTGCCTGGCCCACTGCCGGAGCGTGACCGAGTATCGAGCCCGGCGCCGGCCGGCCAGCCGGGTGGCGGAGCTTTTGGCCGTCGGGCTTTATGAGGCCCTGGCGGACAGCGCCGACGAGGCCGTCGCGACCCGCCGGGCCATCTACGCGATGTGGCGCAGACGGGCGGCCGAAGGCACCCGCACGATGGGTTATCTCGCCTGCCGCGACACGCGGGTGATCCCCTTCGCGTGGGCCTTTTCCCGCACCATAGGCCGGGCCCTGCGGGGCTTGGGCGGGGCCGCCTGGCGGAGCGGCCAGTGGGGACACGCCGCCCGGATCGCCGGCGCCTTGCTCGGGCGCTTGCGATGGCTGGCGGTCGGGATCCTGAGCGGCCGGGCCCGGGGGGCGTCGCGGCCGGCGCCCCTCTCTCGCGTGGCAGAGGGGAGGGGGGTTCGC
>JACCXJ010000184.1 GCA_013697045.1 Gammaproteobacteria bacterium
GCCCGCCCAATACCACCGTATAGACGTTACAACGTGAGGGCAGCACCGTGCCATTGAGATTGGCCTACGACAGGACTGGCGGTCTGAACCCCGAACCCCACGCTGCGCCGCTCTGCATGCCGACCCATCCCGATGTGTTCGAGTGGCTCGACGGGCGGGTGGGACCGCTGCATCTCAGGCAGCGGCTCGGCATCGAGGCCGATCAGGAGGCGCTGGTGTTCGGGCGGGGAATCAAGTTCTTCCACCTCGAAAACTGGTACTCGGTGCACGCGGTGATCCGCGCCGGCTTGCGCTTCTGCGGCCTCCTCGGGCGCGCACGGCAAAACGCCATGTCCATCGAGCTACGCCATCACCAGGTCCACATCCTGGACCTGCCCCCAGCCTTCGATGGCTTCAAGGTCCTGCACCTCACCGATCTGCACCTCGACATGCACGAGGACTTCCCCGAGGTCTTGGCGGAGCGCGTCCAGGGGCTCGATTACGACGTCTGCGTGCTAACCGGGGATTACCGCTACCGGACCTTCGGCCCGTTCGACCGCGCCCTCGAGGGTCTGCGCCGCGTGCGCGCCCACCTCAAGGACCCGGTCTACGGGGTGCTCGGAAACCATGACTCGATACGCATGGTGCCGGGCATCGAGGCGCTGGGGATCCATGTGCTGCTCAACGAATCGGCCACACTGCGGCGGGGAGACGATGCCATTCATCTGGTCGGGATCGACGACCCGCACTACTACCGCGCCGATAACCTGGAGCGGGCCTGCCGGGACATCGGCCCAGGATCCGTCTCGATCCTGCTCGCCCACTCCCCCGAGGTCTATCAGCACGCCGCCCATGCCGGCATCGATCTGCTGCTGTGCGGCCATACCCACGGGGGGCAGCTGTGCCTGCCGGGTGGCGCGCCTCTTCTATACGATGCCAATTGCCCACGGCGCATGGCACGCGGCGCTTGGACCTACTACGGGCTCAAGGGATACACCTCGGTAGGCGCCGGTTCCTCGATCGTCGGGGTACGCTTGAATTGCCCCCCTGAGGTCACGGTCCACGAACTGCGCCGCATGTAGAACGACCCGCCCGGCGGGTCGTGTTCACAACCCCTCAGCGATCGGCGTAGACCGAGGTCTCCCCCTCACCATCGAAGGTCAACACCTGGTAGGGGTGTTTTTGCGGCCCCTCCATCCCCGGCGAGCCCATCGGCATCCCAGGCACGGCCAGGCCCTTGACCTTGGGCCGCTCGCTCAGGAGACGCTTGATGAGATCCGCCGGCACATGCCCTTCCACCACATAGCCGTCCACGACCGCGGTATGGCATGAGCCGAGCGCGGCCGGGACCCCATTCTGGCGCTTCACGGGCTCCACGCTATCCATGTCCACGACTTCCACCTCGAACCCGTTGTTCCGTAGATGGTCCACCCACTTCTTGCAACACCCGCATTGGGGCGTCTTGCTGACCGTGACCTCGGCCGCCGCCGCGCCAGCGGCGCCAAACAGCAATAGGACGGGCAAGAGACAAATTCGGCCGAGGCGACGGTACGGCCTGGAACGGTTCAAGGGCGGGAATGTCTTCATGCTGGTTTCTCCAATCGTCAGGGTAAACGGGACGCGCCGGGCTTGATAGGTGCGCTCGTGGTTGCTATCGTCGCGCCGGCGACATAGAGTGCCAGGAGTGTTCCGGCCAAGGGTGACCCAGGGCTCCCTATGAACTTCAGCGATACCGAGATCCAGTTACTGGGCGCCGTCACGATCCTGCTGTGCGTCCCGGCGTTGCTGCGCACCGAGGTCAAGGGCAAGAGCGCCTGGGTACTTTACTATCCGATCGTTCCGATAGCGGCCTATATCCTATACGAGCTCGCCCAGTACGAGCTCACCCAGGCCAAAGGTGAGGGCGAGGGGTTCTTCCGTCTCGATCTGCTGGTGATCTGGCCGTTCCTGGTATGGACCCTATCCAAGACCTGGTATCGCTGGATGCAGGTCTCCAAGACCACCGAGCCCCCGCTGACCGCCACCTCCGAGCTCGCGATTACGGGTTTCGTGAGCGGAGTCGTTGGTTTCGTCGTACCGTTTTTTTTCATTTTTTCGCTGGCCGCGGTGGTGTGCGGGCGCAGGGCCATCAAAGACCCCACGGAGTTTCGCGGCAAGAAACTCGCCGGCATGGCCCTCCTGGCCGGATACATGGGTCTGATCCTCGGTGTGATCGCGGTCGTGAACTACCTGGCACGCCCGCCGTAATCGAGTCATCCATCCCGTGTCATAACTTCACGCGCCGCAGGCGCAGCGCATTGCCGATGACCGACACCGAGCTCAGGCTCATCGCCGCGGCCGCTACGATGGGCGAGAGCAGGAGTCCGAAGGGCGGATACAAGACGCCGGCCGCCACCGGGACCCCGAGGGCATTGTAGAGGAAGGCGAAGAACAGGTTCTGGCGGATATTGCGCATGGTGGCACGGCCCAGGCGTATGGCCCGCACGATGCCGCGCAGATCGCCCTTGACGAGGATCGCATCGGCGCTCGCCATGGCCACATCGGCACCCGTGCCCATGGCGATGCCGACCTCCGCCTGGGCGAGAGCCGGCGCATCGTTGATACCGTCGCCCGCCATCAGCACGCGACCTCCGGCCTCCTGTAGCCTTTTCACGACAGCCACCTTCTGGTCGGGCAGGACCTCCGCCTCGACCGCGTCGATGCCGAGCTTGGCGGCCACGGCCCGGGCGGTGCTCCAGTGGTCCCCGGTCAGCATCAACACCTTGAGGCCCTGCCCGTGCAAGGCCGCCACGGCCTCCGGGGTACTGGCCTTGATCGCATCCGAGACCCCGAGGAGCCCGGCCGCACGCCCGTCGATGGCGACATAGATGGCGGTCTGGCCATTCGCCCGCAGGCGTTCGGCATGGCCGGTCAACGGGGCCGGATCGACCCCCAGGGACTCGAGGAGCTTGAGGTTGCCGACCGCCACCCGGTGGCCATCGATCTCGCCCTGGACGCCCTGCCCCGTGAGCGACCGGAACTCGGCGACCGGGTTCAAGCCCAGGCCACGCGCCTCGGCCCCGCGCACGATGGCCGCCGCGAGCGGGTGCTCGCTGCCGCGCTCCAGGCTCGCGGCCAGCCGCAGCACTTCCGCCTCGCCGACGCCCTCCACGGGCACCACGGCAGTCAGGCTGGGTCTGCCCTCCGTGAGGGTGCCGGTCTTGTCTACGACCACCGTGTCTACCCCCTCCAGGAGCTCCAACACCTCGGCGTTCTTGACCAGCACCCCCGCCGTCGCGCCGCGCCCCATGGCCACCATGATCGACATGGGCGTGGCCAGACCGAGCGCGCACGGGCAGGCGATGATGAGTACGGACACGGCATTGACCACGGCATGCGCGAGGCGGGGTTCCGGGCCCCAGAGCCACCAGACCAGGAACGTCGAGACGGAGACCAGCAGCACGGCCGGGACGAAGTAGCCGGACACCCGATCGACCAGGCGCTGCACCGGCGCGCGGCTGCGCTGGGCCTCGGCCACCATCTGCACGATCCGGGCGAGCACCGTCTCGCCGCCGACGCGCTCGGCGCGCATGACCAGACTGCCGGTACCGTTGACCGTGCCACCGATGAGGCGATCACCCGTCGTCTTCTCGACCGGGAGGGACTCGCCGGTCACCATGGACTCGTCCACCGCGCCCCGACCGTCGATGACCACCCCATCCACCGGCACCTTCTCGCCGGGCCGCACGCGCAGCTTGTCGCCCGGGCGGACATCATCGAGCCGAATGTCCTCCTCGCGCCCGTCCTCGCGCACGACGCGTGCGTGCGTGGGCGCGAGCGACAGCAGGAGCTTGATGGCGGCGCTGGTGCGGCCGCGAGCCTTGAGCTCCAAGACCTGGCCGAGCAGCACCAGGACGGTGATGACCGCGGCGGCCTCGAAATACACCGGGACCTGCCCCGAGGGCAGGCGCACGGCATCCGGGAAATGACCTGGGAACAGCACCGCCACGGTGCTGTAGACCCAGGCGACCCCGACCCCCAAGGCGATGAGCGTAAACATGTTGAGATGGCGGTGGACGAGTGAATGGTAGCCGCGTTCCAAGAACGGCCACCCGCACCACAGCACGATGGGTGTCGTCAGGATCAGCTCCAGCCACTGGAGCGAGCCCATCCCCACCATGGACACGACCACGACCGGCACGGCCAGGGCGGCACCGATCCAGAAGCGTCGCGTCATGTCGCGGAGCTCGGGGTTGTCTTCTTCGGCGACGGGCTCCCGCGGCTCCAGCGCCATGCCGCAGATCGGGCAGTTCCCCGGCCGGTCCTCGACGACCTCGGGGTGCATGGGACAGATGTACTCGGTCCCGCGCTCCGAACCGACGGACGCCAGCGGCTCCAGCGCCATCCCACACTTCGGGCAGCCCCCCGGTCGCGGCGACTCGACCTCCGGGTGCATGGGGCAGGTGTAGCGCCCCGAGGTCGCCCCGGGACTCGACGCCGATCGTGGGGCCTTGATCGCAGGCGCCGCAGGCTCTAGATATCGCGCGGGGGCGGACCGAAAGCGTTCGAGACAGCCATCACAGCAGAATAAATAGGTGTTGCCGGCGTAGGTCATCCGAAACGCGGTGTCCGGTTTGACGGTCATGCCGCAGACAGGATCGGTGGTGGCGAGCCGGCCCTCCGCCGTTCCGTTCGGATGGTCATGGGTCCCGCAGCGGTGGTCGTGGTCGGCCATCGTTCCTCCCGTTTGGAACTCGTGGCACCCTAGTCTAGCCCACACCAGGGCCTGGGGCCCGTACCGCTCGGCGCCTCGTGAGCCGCCACTGGCCGGGCGGCCTCGCCCGGAGCGGAGCGTCGACACGGCGCCCGGGCTATGCCGGTCGGCTCGCTTTGCCCTTATGATCCTGGGATCCCCGCCTCGGAGGATTCGTGCATTCAGACACCGACCCATTGACAGCTTTGGAAAAAGCAGTCATCGCCTGCACGCGCTGCCCGCGTCTTCGCACCCATCGCGAGCACGTGGCGCGCGAAAAGGTGCGGCGCTTCGCGGGATGGGACTACTGGGGGAAACCCGTGCCCGGCTTTGGGGACCCGCGGGCCCGGCTTCTGGTGCTGGGCCTGGCCCCGGCGGCCCATGGCGGTAACCGTACCGGACGGGTCTTCACCGGCGACCGCAGCGGCGACTGGCTGTTCCGCTCGCTCTTCGCCGCCGGGTTCGCCGACCGGCCCCACTCGGAGCACCGCGGCGACGGCCTCCGGCTACACGACTGTTACATCACCGCGGCGGTCCACTGCGCGCCCCCCGGCAACAAACCCCTGCGCGAGGAGTTCGATGCCTGCCGGATGTTCCTCGTCCGGGAACTGACCTTACTGGCGCGAGCACGGGTGGTCGTGGCACTCGGCCAACTCGCGTTCCGCGCCTACCTCGACGCGCGCCGCGCTCTGGCGCGCCCGATCCCATCGCCCCTGCCCCGGTTCCAACACGGGCAGGACCTAGACCTCGGGGACGTGAGTTTGATCGCTTCCTATCACCCGAGTCAGCAGAACACCTTCACGGGGCGGCTGACGGTGGAGATGCTGGATGCGGTCTTCCGGCGGGCTAGGGACCTACTCAGCCAGGCTCACTTGAAGGATCCGACGTCTGGGCGCATTCAGTGACGGTGGGTCGGCTACCGCGCTGAGCGCCTATACGTATAATAACGAGCCCGTGGCCCATGCAGAAGAAACTCACCATCTCCATCGATGAAGCGGTCTACGAAGGCTTGCACCGCGTCATTGGCCGACGGAATATCAGTCGGTTTCTAGAAGGGCTCGCGCGCCCCCATATCCTCCCTGCAGCCATCGACGAAGCCTATCGCCAGATGGTCGCCGACGAGGCGCGCGAGACGGAAGCCGCGGAATGGGTGGAAGGGTTGGTGGGAGACGTAGCCGATGAGGCGCGGTGAGGTCTGGTGGGTAAGCTTCGATCCCGCGATCGGCGGAGAGAGATCCGTAAGACCCGCCCGGGTGTCACCGTCAGCAACGATGCGTCCAACCGGCATCTTAATCGCGTGCAAGTCGTCCCGATCACCAGTAATGTCGGCCGTCTATTCCCCAGCGAAGCCTATGTGCTCGTCCAGGGCGATCGGCGCAAGGCGATGGCCGACCAGATAGCGACGGTAAGCAAACGGGGGCTCAAGGAGCGCATCGGGGAACTGACCCCCGCGGACATGCGCTCCGTCGAGCACGCCATCGCGATCCAAACTTGGAATCGGCTGAGCGCGCTTCTCGGCGACAGGTGCGCCTTTTCAAGCGCTTGTTTGTATTTCGACGGTGTCGTCGATCGGCCAACATCCGGCTAGAGCATACATACGGGGCTTTTGGTGCAATTTAATAATTATCAATAGTTTAGCGCGTTGGTATGCGCTATGCCCAGTATACCGGCGGCTTGTTTGGAGGAAAGACACATGAAAACCAGGGCTAGAGAAGGCGGATTCACGCTCGTCGAGATCGCGATCGTGCTCGTCATCATCGGCCTCCTGCTCGGCGGGATCCTGAAGGGCCAGGAGCTGATTACCAGCGCGCGGGTGCGTAACCTGGCGGACCAGGGCGCCGCGGTGCAGGCCGCGTACTACGGTTTCGTGGATCGCTATCGCGCGATCCCGGGGGATATGAGCGCAGCCAACGCTTGCGCCGCTATCGGCACCGCCGTATTGACGGGCTGTAATACTAACCCCGGCGGTGATGCGAACGGGAGAATAGACAGTGGCGATTTCGGCGAAGCCGCGGCGGTATGGGCTCATCTGTCCGCAGCGGGTTTTCTGCAAGGCACCTATCTAGGCACAGCCAACGATGTCGGGGACTACACGAACCCCGCCGCCCCAACGCGAGCACCCACCAACCCGTGGAATGGTTCGCTTCTGCTAGCCCGGACCAATGGGTACCTTGTCCCGGGCGGAACCGGCCCTCTGCGGCTGCACCTCATCATCGGGCGGGAAATCCCCGTCAACGTAATGAGGGAACTGGACGTCAAGATCGATGATAGCGCGCCGGGTTCGGGTGTGCTTCGCGCCCCCGCGGCCACCGGAACCGCCTTTGACAGTGTGGGCGATGATGATGGAACCTGCGTAACCACAACGACTCCTCCGACCTGGAATATTACACCGGCATCGGTCGACTGTAACGGGTATTACCTCTTTTGACTTGCCTACGACAGGCAATTTAACCCGCCGTTAGGCGGGTTTTTTCTTTGTTTCGTTGTTGATTCCGTGGCGCCGTAAGAGGGATTTCGCTGCGCTGCATCCGGGCTACTAATGCCAGGAGATAGCCGATGCCCGTCGCGGTCCGAATAGAGGGCGTGGTGAAACGGTACGGGCGCACCGCCCTGTTGAACGGGGTGGACCTGACCATCGATCAAGGGGAGTCGGTGGGGCTCGTGGGCGTCAACGGGGCCGGCAAGACCACCCTCATCAAGGCGCTCTTGGACCTCTGCGAGATCGAGCGGGGCTCGATCGACCTCTTCGGCGTTAGCCATTTGAAACCCGAGGCGCGCGGACGGATCGGCTTCCTCCCCGAGAAGTTCCTGCCACCTTATTTTGCGACGGGCAAGGAGTACCTGCGCTTCATGGCCCGGCTGCACGGCCGTCCCGTCGAAACACCCGCGATCCGGGAGGTATTGGCCATGCTGGACCTCGAGGAACGCGCCCTATCGAAACCGGTCCGCGAGCTGTCGAAGGGCATGGCCCAGAAGCTCGGGCTCGCGGCCGTGCTCCTCTGCGACAAGGACCTCTTCGTCCTCGATGAACCGATGAGCGGCCTCGACCCCAGGGCCCGCGCCTCCCTCCGGCGCCACCTGGCCGCGCGCCGGGCGGCAGGCGGCACCTTGCTCTTCACCAGCCACCTGCTCGCCGATGTCGCGGATCTGTGTGACCGCATGCTCGTGCTGCACCCGGGTCAAGTGCTCTTCACGGGGCGCCCGGAGGCGTTCTGTGAGCAGTACGGCGGCGCGACGCTGGAGGAAGCGTACCTCGAGTGCCTGGCCCGCGTCGGGGCGCCACCGGCCCTCGACCGGGCCGCAGGCTGCTGAAACCACTCCGCCAGGGACGCGATCCGCGTAGGCGGAGATGAGCGCAGTCCGCGTCCAATGCTGGGTCTCGTTTCCCCGCTGGCTAACCCATCTTTCTCAACTGGAGGGGCCGACCGGGCTGTAGGGCGCATGAAATGGACGCCGAGGCCTACAGGTCTCCACTACAAATGGGTTCGGTAGGGTCAGTGCATGAGTTGGCCGGCGGCGG